>NZVX01000001.1 GCA_002698265.1 Chloroflexota bacterium
ATGGGATGTCGCCACTGTGGATCGCCGGTGGAGACGGTATTNNTNGATCTGGGAAGNTCGCCACCGTCGAACGCCTATCTGACCGCTGANCGACTGAGNGGACCTGAAGTCTGGTACCCGTTGNGGGTNCTTGTGTGNGAGTCCTGCTGGCTCGTTCAGACCGAGGACTTCACGGCCGCCGNNGAGTTGTTCGATGCCGAGTACGCNTATTTNAGNGGCTTCTCNAGTGGCTGGTTGGAACACTGCGANNGNTACGCCGAGGCNATGGTGAATCGCTTCGACCTTGATGAGNAGAGCCGGGTGGTCGAGGTCGCCTCGAACGACGGCACGTTGCTTNAGNNCTTCGGNGANCGNGGCGTGNAGTGCCTGGGGATCGAGCCGACGGCNGGTACGGCCTCGGCAGCTCGCAGACTGGGGCTCGAGGTGATCGAAGAATTCCTGACNGGAGAGNTCGCCGATCGGTTAGTGGGCGACGGGCTGCGCGCCGACCTTCTCGTGGCNAACAATGTNGTCGCNCACGTCCCGGACATCGANGATTTCGTGGCTGCCTGCCNNNGNGTTCTGGCGCCCGCTGGAGTGGCNACCTTCGAGTTCGCTCACCTCGTTCGTNTGGTTGAAGAAGCNCAGTTCGACACGATCTATCACGAGCACTTCTCNTACCTGTCGCTTACGGCATTCCAGAGNATCGCGACNGGTGCNGGACTCGAGATCTTCGACGTAGAGGAACTTCCGACCCACGGAGGAAGCCTCAGGGTCTTCNTGCAGGTCGCTGCCACGGGCATTCAGNCTGTCTCGCCCGCTGTCTCGGAAATGCTGGTGTCTGAAGCGGCNACCGGAGTCACGAGTTCTCCTTTCTANGCGGGGTTCCAGGAACGTGCCNATGACATCAAGGACGGCCTCGTCCGCTTTCTGCTCGATGCCCGTCGTGATGGGCACTCAGTTATGGGNTACGGAGCGGCGGCGAAAGGCAACACCCTGTTGAACTATGCNGGGATCCGGCCTGATCTGCTCCGGTCCGTGGTCGACAGGAATCCCGCGAAGCAGGGTNGGTTCCTTCCCGGAAGCCGTGTTCCGATCGTGGAAGAGGCCGAGTTGACGGCTATCCGCCCGGACCACGTGCTCATNCTCCCGTGGAATCTCCGAGATGAGGTTGTGGATCAGCTTTCCTANGTCCGTGAATGGGGAGCNACATTCGTGACCGCTGTTCCTGAACTCGCGGTCTGGTGATCGAGCTGGGCCGCCGGCAGCCGATGTCGGATGACATGACCGTGTCGTCGCCCAGGAGTNGCTGAGATGTGTGGGCTCGCCGGNNTGTTGGANCCCACTACCACCCGGTCAGNAGATGATCTGGNGCAGATCGCCGGGTCTATGGCTGATCAGTTGAAACACCGGGGTCCGGACGACCGCGGGGTATGGGCCGATGAACGNTCCGGGCTTGGGTTCGGCCATCGNCGGCTNNCTGTGGTCGATCTCTCGCCCGCCGGCCATCAGCCGATGACATCGGCAGATGGCCGTTGGGTGATCGTNTACAACGGNGAGATCTACAACACNGACGAACTTCGGTCGCNCCTNGGNAGNTCNCGTGGCGAGTTTCGGGGGCATTCTGACACCGAGGTACTGCTGGAGGTGATCTCTGCCCGGGGAGTGGCCGAAGCGGTCNAGATGGCGGTNGGCATGTTNGCCNTCGTNGNNTGGGATCGGGANCGCCGCGAACTCTGGATGGCCCGTGACCGTTTCGGCGAGAAGCCGCTCTANTTCGCCAATCACGGTTCAACTCTCCTGTTCGGATCTGANCTCAAGGCGTTGAAGGTGATCCCGGGGTTCAGCCCCGAGGTGGATCCGGACTCGCTGTCCGAGTTGTTGCGGTGGTCATGTGTCCCGGCTCCCCGCACCATCTATAGGGACGTCCGGAAGGTTCGACCGGGACACCTCCTGCGTTTCGATGCCACTGGCCGCATGATCGCTGATGAGCCGTACTGGTCGGCAGTGGACGTCGCAAACGGTGTGGTTCAGGATGCTCCCCGGGGCGAGGAGGCGGTGGACGAACTTGCAGAGATCCTCGGTCGGGCGGTGGGGTCGCGTATGGAGGCCGATGTTCCACTCGGCGCGTTCCTCTCTGGTGGCATCGACTCTTCGGCGGTGGTGTCGATGATGGTCGGACGGTCGAGCAGGCCGGTCCAGACGTTCACGATCGGTTTCTCCGAGCCCGCCTATGACGAGTCTCCCCATGCCAAGGCGGTGGCGACGCACCTCGGCACCGACCATCACGAGTTGATCGTGACCCCGGAGGACGCCCGAGAGATTATCCCGCTCCTCCCGACGATGTACGACGAACCCTTTGCCGACTCCTCACAGATTCCGACATTTCTTCTGAGTCGGATGACCAGACGGAACGTCACTGTGGCGCTCTCGGGCGATGGTGGGGATGAGTTGTTCGGCGGATACGACCGGTACCGCCATCTCGATCGGATTCGCCGTATGCATCGCCGGGTTCCGTCGCCAGCTCGACGTCTGGTGGCCGCCGGGCTGGCGGGCATCTCCTCCGGGAGTTGGGACCGTCTGGGCGAGGGGCCGTTCGGTCGCCTCGGCCCCCCGTCGATGCGCCGCCGTCTGGGTCACCGGGTGCACAAGGCGGCCCGGGTGCTCACAGCGGGAGGGGTTGAAGCCGTTTACCTGGCCATGATGTCGGCAGAGAACGACGCCGGCGCGGTGGCCCTCGGAACGACCGGAGGATTTGATGGCTCACCTGATCTGTCTGCCGGTGTGGGGGACCGGACGGCGTTCGAACAGGCGATGCTCATGGACACCCGTTCGTACCTTCCCGACGACCTCCTGACAAAGGTCGATCGGGCGTCGATGGCAGTGAGCCTCGAGGTGAGGGCCCCGATGCTCGATCCGACACTCTTCGGCTTCGCGTGGCGACTCCATAGTGATGATCGGGTCCGGGCCGGAAACGGCAAGTGGGTCCTGCGCGGCCTCGTGCATCGGCATGTCCCGGCCGAACTGGTGGACCGGCCGAAGATGGGGTTCGGTATCCCCGTCGGGGACTGGCTGCGGGGCCCGCTCCGTGGATGGGCCGAGGACCTCCTTGATCCAACTCTCCTGGCCGAACAGGGCCATCTGGATCCAGAGGCCGTCTCCGCCCGATGGNCCGCTCATCTGGACGGGAGAACCGACCTCATCTTCCAACTCTGGCCGATCCTCATGTTCCAGGCGTGGTGGAACCAGAGTCGATGACCACCGACGACGAGGCCGACCAGATCAGGGTGCTCCGGATCATCGCCAGGATGAACGTCGGCGGCCCTGCATGGCAGACCAGCGTGCTGACCCGAGGCTTGGGAGACTATGGATTTGAGACCAGGCTGCTGGCTGGACATCTNGACGATGGTGAGGCCGACTTCGTGGCGCTACGGGATCCGGATCTNGAGGTTGTGCCGATCGCCGGGTTGGGTCGGNCGATCNGTCTCGGTGGCGACCTACNGGCGNTCTGGAGCGTCTATCGGGAGATCCGTCGATTCAGTCCCATGATCGTTCANACCCACACGGCCAAGGCAGGTGTCATCGGGAGGGTNGCNGCNGTTGCCGCNCGGGTTCCGATCAGGGTCCACACGTTCCACGGTCATGTCNTGCACGGCTACTTCTCNCCGCTGACCACGCGCCTCNTCAGNATGGTCGAGCGTGTCCTCGCCCGTCATACCACNGCGCTGGTGGCNGTNGGCCAGCGTGTTGGCGAAGAGCTCGTGGCCGCCGGGATTGGAACGGCGGACAAGTTNACGGCCATCGCACCNGGAGTTGGATCNGCTGGAACCGTTCTNGATCGTGCCGACGCCCGGGCGGCTCCACGACCTGCCGGCCACGNGCCCAGTCGTGCTGTTCATCGGGCGNCTGACCNGCGTCAAGCGTCCCGACCGGCTCCTCGCCGCTTTCGAGCAGGTCGTGGCGAAGGTTCCTGATGCCACGCTGGTGGTCGCCGGACAGGGCGATCTGCTTGAGGAGGTCAGATCCGACGCACAGCGCCTCGGCGAGTCGGTCCGGTTCGTCGGTTGGCGACCGGACGTAGCGTCGCTGTATGCCGCGTCTGATGTGGTGGTCATCAGCTCGGACAATGAAGGGATGCCGGTGACCCTGATCGAGGCTGCCATGGCGGGGGTTCCCGGTGTCACCACCGACGTCGGAAGCGCGTCTGAGGTCGTGGAGGATCAGGTGACCGGTCTGGTCGTTTCGACAGATCCGGAGGCGATCGCCGAGGCGCTCATTGACCTGTTGTCTGATCCGGGTCGACGTCTTGATATGGGGNGCGCGGCAGAACTCCGCGCCAGGCAACGCTTCAGTTCGGAGCGACTCGTGGCCGATCACGCGGCGCTATACCGCCGTCTCGCCGACTCCTGACGGTCAAAGGCCTTATCTGTGCCCTTGGTAGGCTCGCTTGATGCGTGCCCTGATCACCGGTGGAGCGGGCTTTATCGGATCTCATCTGGCGGATCGGCTTCTCGAGCGCGGCGATCAGGTGCTCCTGCTCGACGACCTATCGACCGGGCGACTCTCCAACATCGCCCATCTCGAGGGTGACCCCGACTGTGAGTTCGTGCTCGGCTCGGTGCTCAACGTGGATCTCGTCGACCATGTCGTCTCGCGGGTCGATGTCGTCTTCCATCTCGCTGCGGCGGTGGGTGTCAACCTGATTGTCGAGAAGCCGCTCGAGAGCCTCATGACCAACATCAGAGGGACGGAGACGGTCTTCGAGAAGGCCCACAAGTACGGCAAGCGGATCATGGTCACCTCGACGTCCGAGATCTACGGGAAGAACACCTCTGACCGTCTGTCTGAAGATGACGATCGGATTCTCGGGTCGCCGCTGAAGAGTCGGTGGTCCTACTCCGAGGCCAAGGCGATCGACGAGATCCTGGCGTACACCTACTGGCGTGAAAAGGGCCTCGAGACGGTCATCGTGCGGCTGTTCAACACGGTCGGACCTCGTCAGACCGGGAGTTACGGAATGGTAATCCCGCGGTTCGTCACTCAGGCGCTGAGGGGAGAACCGATCACCGTGTTCGGAGACGGCAGGCAGACCCGTTGCTTCTGTGGTGTCCACGACATCGTCGGAGGCATGCTCGCGCTGTCGGAGAATCCCGAGGCATTCGGGCGGGTGTTCAACCTGGGTGGAACCGAGGAGATCTCGATAGTCGAACTGGCAGAACGGATCATCCACCTAGTCGGTTCAGATAGCACGATTGAGTTCATAGCTTACGACATCGCCTATGAAGAGGGTTTTGAGGACATGGAGCGTCGGGTTCCGGACATTGCGCGAGCCAATGAACTCATTGGATTCGCGCCAACAGCATGTCTCGATGACATCATCATGTTGGTGATAGANGACCAACAGGGCTAGGCGGAACAACGATGACGGGTGAGTGGTGGGAATACCTGGTGGTGTTCAGCGCGTCGACCTCCATCTGCTTGGTGCTTACCCCGGTCGCAATGGCGGTGGCCGTGCGAAATGACGTGTTCGACCAACCCCGTGGTCACAAGAGCCATGNTTCCCCAGTTCCCTACTTGGGTGGCGTGGCGATCATCGTGGCCTTCGCGGCTTCGGTGATCGGAGCCGCGATCATCTACCCACCAGAGTCTGGNGNGGGCGAGTTGTGGGTTGTCCTTCTGCTCGCCGTCGGGTTGGCGTTCGTCGGGTTGGCCGACGANCTTCGAAACCTGTCGCCGGNGGTCCGGATCGCNCTGGAAGTGTTGTGTGCCGTGCAGCTCTGGCGAATGGATGCAGGCATCACGNTGACCGGAGANCAGANNGTCGACCTGGCGTTGACTGTNCTGTGGGTNGTCGGAATCACCAACGCCTTCAACCTTCTGGACAATATGGACGGTCTAGCCGCTGGGCAGGCTGCCATCTGTGCCATGACGATCTTCGCGGTGGCAGCGGCGAACGGCCAGTTTCTCGTCGCTGCGCTGGCTATCGCTCTAGCGGGATGCGCCGTCGGCTTCCTGAGGCACAATTTCTATCCGGCCCGGATCTACATGGGGGACGGTGGGGCACTCTTCATCGGGTTTCTGATCGCTTACCTGGGTATCAAGTTGCGATTCGAGNNACAATTTCTATTGCCTTCCGCGTTCGAATCGTTCCTCGTTCCGGTTCTTATCTGCTCACTTCCGATCATGGATACGACTCTGGTGACCATCTCCCGTCTCAGCACCGGCCGTAGCCCCTTCCAGGGTGGTCAGGACCACTTCAGCCACCGGCTGGTCAAGATTGGGCTACCGGTACCTGCAGTGGTCGTGCTGACCTATGTCGTGTCGGCTGGTATAGGGGTGCTGAGTTTCGTGATCAGTCGGGTTGATCCGGTATCGGCCCGGATCCTCACCGGTCTCATCATCTCTACGCTTCTTCTGGTCGCTGTTCTATTGGCCATGGTTCCGGTGTATCCGGAGAGCAGTCGTCGGCACTTTGAGATCGGGGAGCGACCGACTGACGGTTAGGGGATCAGTCTTGGGAAAGGCGGTCCCAGGGACGTGCCTGCTCGAACCACCGCACGGTCTCGGTGAGGCCGACTCTGAGAGGAGTGGGCTCGACATCGGGGAAAAGGCTCAGGAGTGCCGATGAGTCGGCCTGCGATCGCGGGACGTCGCCGACCCGCAGCGGGAGGTTCTCGATCGGGAGTCGGCGACCAATCACGTCCTCCATGAGTGCGATCACGTCCAGAAGGCTCACGCTGGTGCCGAAGGCCAGGTTCACCGGTTCGAGATGGCTCACCCGCCGAAGGACGGCATCGGTAATGATCTCGACGACGCTGGCCACGTAGGTGAAGTCGCGACTCTGACTCCCGTCGCCGTGAACGGGAAGTGGTTGGCCGGTGAACGCTGCAGCCAGGAATGANGGAATCGCCGCTGCGTAGGCGTGNAGCGGTGGTTGGAGTGGACCGAAGATGTTGAAGAATCGGAGTGCCAGGACGGGCATCTGCGTANCTGTGACCCCATGCCAGNGTGTAGGNCTCGGNNGCNAGCTTGCTNGCCGCATANGGNCTNACCGGTCTCGTCACCATTTTCTCGTGCTTGGGCAGGGCCTCGTTCGCTCCGTAGACCGACGACGAGGAAGCGACTATGACGTGGACATCGCTGACCTTGCGGGCGGCTTCAAGGACTCGAACAGTGCCGGTTGCGTTGGCTTCGTGAGCGGCGATCGGATGAGCGACCGATCTTGGAACTGACGATCTGGCCGCAAGGTGGACGATGGCTGACGCGCCCGTCACCGCGGATTCAAGGACCGCTTCGTCCAGGATGGAACCTTCGATGAAAGTGAGATCCAGCCCGTCGAGGTTGTCGGCAAACCCGAATGAGAGGTCGTCGATGACGACAATCTCGGTCACCTCTGACACATGCTGGAGGTGGCGGACCAGGTTCGATCCGACGAACCCGGCGCCGCCGGTGACGACGACCTTCATACACGATTCCGATCGCTGGGGTGGTCTGACATTTCTGCCAACGTGGACAGGTGCACGGAGGAGAACCTATCCGGTCATTTCGAGAGCAGGGATCTGGTGGCACGAAGTCGTCGATAATAGGCCTACCGTCATGTGCCGTGATTGGTCTCGATACCGGATTGAGAGCGACCTCGACCGTCAAGCCTTCGGCTTCTGCTAGAAGAGGGTTATGGAAACGACAATCTCAACAGAGGCAGTTGGAGCCGATCGGCCTACACGTACCTGGGTGGACATCCTGTATCTGACCGATCTTCGATTTCCGGGAGGTTCTTCATCCAGCCTGGTTGAGGAGACTTGGGCTGCCGTGGGTGCGGGCTACCGGGTCGGGGTTCTGCAGTGCCGGTCATCCAGCATCCGGCTGGACCGAACGTTCCACCCGGGGATCAGAGAGCTTCTCGATGACGGCTCACTGCTGCTCATCGGCCCGGATGAGCCGGTCGACTGTGGCGTGGCGATCGTCAAACACCCGACAGTCATGACCGAGAGCATGGGCGGGCGGCTTCCTATCAGGAGCGGTCGGCAGGTGGCCTTCATCGGACAGGTGCCGGCAGATCTGGATGGTACGACGTACTACAAGCCGTCCACTGTGCACGAGAACATCACCGAGGCGCTCGGTTCGGCGCCGGTTTGGTGGCCGGTGAGCCCGACGGTTCGGAGACATCTAGAGGGGTCCGGCGTGCCGCTCGCCGAAGGCGACTGGGTCGAGGTGATCGATGCCAAGGGGTGGTTGGTCGACCGGACCGGACCAATAGGCGATCGACCGGTTATCGGCCGACATGGCAGGCCCAGTTCGCTGAAGTGGCCTGATAATGCCGACGACCTGCTCGCCGTGTATCCGAACGATGATCGGGCGGTCGTTCGTGTCCTCGGTGGAACGGAGGGCCTTGATGTGGTACTCGGTGATGTGCCTTCGACATGGGAGGTGCTGGAGTTTGGGGAACTGGATCCCAGGGAGTTTCTCGGTGGCGTGGACTTCTTCGTCTACTTTCACCACCCTGATCTCGTAGAAGCGTTCGGTCGGACCGTGATCGAGGCGCTCGCCACGGGGTGCGTCGTCGTGCTTCCTCCGCACTTTCGTGAGTTGTTCGGAGATGCATGCACCTACTCGGCGCCCGAAGGAGTGGCGGATCTGGTTGCATCGATCCACGCTGATCCGGCGGAGTTCCTAGCGTTGTCCCAGAAGGGTGTCGCGGCAGTCAAACGGGAGTTTTCCCATGAGACCCATGTCGAGCGGCTCAGGTCTCTGGTTGGGGACCCGTCACCGGCAGGTGGTCGTGCGGTCCCGACGGGGCGATTCCAAGACGGACTATGGGACCAGCGGCCAAGGGTACTTGTGTCGTGTCTCGGGCTGGCTCCGGCGGTCGTCGCCACAACGATCCAGCAGGTGGTCGGGCATCGCGACCTGGCAACGGGTTTCAATCCTGTAGTGCTGACCACGGCGGCCCCACCAGAGGTTTCGGTGTATCTGGACGAGGACCTGCTGCTGGAGCCTGGGCGGCACGTGTTTCGTGGGTCGGTCAGCGGGATCATCGTCGAGGTGATCGAGCAGCGGGGTTCGTATCGTGGAGACCTTGATTGGGAGAACCATGTGCTCGAAAAGGTCGCCTCAGTACGCCGAACGCACAGGATCACATCGGTGGCCGTGGTGGACCTAGGCCACCCGGACGCGTGGTTGGTGCTACAGGCGTCAACGTGATGTCTGCTATTCTCAATAGGCCCTCCAACCATCCACTTGATGGCGAGCGACTCCGGGTGGGCTAATTATCGACGCTCTGGTGGGTAGGTNCTCAGTGGGNAGATCTCTGGTCGTCATCGGGCTTGGCTATGTCGGACTGCCACTGGCACAGGAGGCATGTCGCAGCGGTCTACGGGTCACNGGCCTCGATGTCTCCGAGGCGGTCGTCACCGGNCTNAATGAGGGNCGATCGCATGTCGACGATATCTCGGCATCTGAAGTCGAGGCGATGCAATCGACCGGTTTCGTCGCTACGAGCGACGCTGCGTGCATCGTGGCGGCCGATGTCATCGTCATCTGTGTTCCGACCCCGCTCTCTGATGATGGAACTCCGGACCTTAGATACGTAGTCTCAGCGTCCGAGACGACGGCTGACCTGTTGCGGACTGGAACCCTGGTGGTTCTCGAGTCGACTACCTACCCGGGAACGACGGGCGAGTCTGTGCGACCGATCCTCGAGGAGCGGAGTGGCCTGACCGCCGGTGAGGATTTTTATCTCGCATACTCGCCGGAACGGATCGATCCTGGCAACAAGCAATTCGGGCTCCGGAACACCCCGAAGGTGGTGGGTGGACTTACCAAGCGCTGTACAACTGCCGCGGTGAGTTTCTACGGTGATCTAGTCGACACCGTGGTCCCGACGACAGGGCTCCGGGAAGCCGAACTGGCCAAACTCCTCGAAAACACCTATCGCCACGTCAACATCGCATTGATGAACGAGATGGCGGTGTTCTGCCACGAACTAGGAATCGACCTGTGGGCGGCGATCGAAGCGGCCAAGACCAAGCCCTTCGGTTTCGAGGCCTTCTACCCGGGGCCCGGGGTGGGAGGACATTGCATTCCGATCGATCCCAACTACTTGTCGTGGGTAGTCCGATCGCTGGGCTACCGCTTCCGTTTCGTGGAGCTCGCCCAGGAGGTGTCGGAGCGCATGCCCGCATACGTTGCGAAGCGAGTGCAGGATGCGCTCAACCGTGACCGTAAGGCGGTCAACGGTTCGGTCGTCGTGCTGGTCGGCGTCACCTACAAGGCGAATATCAGCGACATGCGGGAAACGCCGGCGATGCCGCTGGCCCGGCAATTGTTAAACATGGGTGCTGATGTGCGGTACTTGGACCCCCATGTCGAGGAGTTCCTGGTCGACGGCCGGATAGTGCCGGCGGTCGGAGATGCCCGATCGGAACTCGAGTTGGCCGACCTGGTCGTTTTGCTCCAGGCGCATCGCGAGGTGATGGAATCGGATGTCCTAGATGCGGCTGGGGCCATTCTCGACACCACTGGGTCGCTCAACGGCGACAATGTAGATCGGCTCTGAGGGTTCAAGATGCGCGTCGTCGTGGCGACGATCGTCCACGATCCAGAGGACGCTCGGATCTTTCACCGCCAGATCGGTGCTCTCCTGGCCGCTGGCCATCAGGTCGTGTATCTGGCGCCTGTCGGCACCGGACGTGATCTCGCCCAGCCTGGTCTCAGGATTCGGGAGATCAGTAGGGCGCATGGCCGACACCGGATAGCGGCACTTCGGTCGGCGAGGCGCGCTTTGATCGAGGAGTCACCGGATGCGGATCTGACGATCGTCCACGATCCCGAGTTGACCGTATTGGCCCGATCAATCTGTGGACCGAAGGTCTGGGACGTCCACGAGGATCTGGTCGCGCAAGTTTCGGACAAGCACTGGATTCCCACGGCGCTGCGAGGTCCCGCTCGCCTCCTTGGTCGTCGACTTGAGCGGCGGGCGCGGGGACGATTCAAGACGATGCTCGCCGAGCCCAGTTACCGGGAGAGTCATGGCGATCGACCTGTGGTCAGGAACACCCCGGAGATCCCTGATGACGTGGTGCCACCTGGCGACGACCGCATCGTCTACGTGGGCAGGGTCTCCCACGGTCGAGGGATCGACACGATGTTGGCGGCGACACGGCTGATCGACGGAGTCAGGCTCGATCTCTACGGTCCGGTGGACCGTGACGTAGAACCACTCATCCGGCATGCACCGGCTTCAGTGACATCCCACGGGTTTGTGACCAACCCTGAGGCCCTTCGTAGGATCGAGGGGGCGATGGCCGGTCTGGCAATTCTCGCCGATCAACCCAACTATCGACATTCGATGCCCACAAAGATATTCGAGTACATGGCACGAGGGGTGCCGGTTATCACCACGCCCAACCCGGTTGCTCGACGAATCGTCGAGGACGCCGGGGCCGGTATCGTGGTGCCCTTCAATGATCCGTCAGCCGTGGCAGAAGCGATCGACCGGTTGGCCGATGTTGAGTTTCGTCGGAGATGCGCGGCGAACGGTCGTCGTGTCGCCCAGGCGTCGTACAACTGGTCGACCGATTCACGCGTGATGTTGGACTTCCTTGAGTCGGTTGTCCACGATGTGAGGTCTTCGTCATGTCACGGTTGATTGACTATCCAATGCTCGCCGATCCTTGGATCACGATCGAGTGTCTGTGATGTGTTCTGGATTTCGTGCGGCTGGATTGTGTGACTTCGTCATGCTGCGGATTGTCAGGTCGGAGTGCCTCATGTCCGATCGGTGTGATAATCAGGTACCGGGCATGTCTCCAGTCATACTGTTGGCCAATCAAGGCTACGGAAACCTACTGATCGGGGTGGTCCAGTGAGTGGCGAGCGCTTCTTCCACGACTACTTCGGGACGGTCGCCGAGAAACTCAACGACATCGACCCCGAGTTGCTGGCACAGGCAGCAACGATGGTTCGGCGGGCCCATGGCTCAGGGAACAAGGTCATTCTGGCCGGTAACGGTGGAAGCGCCGCGATGGCGAGCCATGTGGCGGTAGACCTGACCAAAGCGGCCGGTATCCGGGCCATGAACTTCAACGAAGCNGANCTNCTGACCTGCTTGGCGAACGACTATGGCTACGAGAACTGGGTCGCGAAAGCNCTTGAGTTCTACGCAGATCCNGGCGANCTCGTGNTTNTGATCAGCAGCAGCGGNGCGTCGCAGAACATGGTCAACGGNGCCGAACAGGCGNGCGCCATGGGCCTNGCCGTGNTCAGCCTCTCCGGCTTCTCTCCGGACAACNCCTTGCGCCGACTNGGNGACCTGAATCTCTGGGTNGCGAGCGACTCCTACAACATCGTNGAGATGACCCACCATGTCTGGNTGCTCGCCATTGTCGACTACCTGATTGAGACGGCTGGGTGAATGGNGGACNNNGCAGAGAACGGAGTNCGGGCCCTCCTGCTGGCGGCCGGGAGCGGTAGCCGTCTTCNCCCCNTGACTGATGAGTGGCCGAAGCCCCTCATGCCGATCTGGGGGCGTCCGCTNCTGGAGCACTGGCTGGAATCTCTCCGATCCGTCGGGGTCCGAGATGTCCTGGTGAACGTGCACCACCACGCTGAGCAGATGGTGAGGTTTCTGGATCGCCCCTGCTACAGGGGGTGGGTTCGCACCGTTCACGAGGTCTGCCTACTCGGAACCGCGGGCACGCTCTTCTCCAACAGGGAGTTCTTCGAGGGGAGGACGACGTTGTTGGTCCACGCGGACAACTGGTGCAGGTGCGATTTCGGTGCATTCATGGCCTTCCACAGGCATCGGCGCCCGGTGGGCTGTCCTGTCACGATGATGACCTTCGACACGCCGACGCCGGAGACCTGTGGAATCGTCGAGACGGATGCCACGGGCGTCGTAGTCGGATTTCATGAGAAGGTGGCCGATCCACCTGGAAATCACGCCAACGGAGCGATCTACCTCCTTGAGCCTGAGGTGCTCTCGTGGCTGGCGCTACATCCGGATGCAACGGACTTCAGCACGGATGTACTCCCTGACTTCGTAGGGAAGATCGCCACCTGGCACAACTCCGGCACACACCGCGACATCGGAACTCCCGAAATGCTGGCGCTCGCCCAACAGGACTCTTTGCCTGACCTGCCTCAGGTCGAATACGACGACTGGAGCGAATGGTTCCGGGACCATCCCATCCATCAGCTTGTTGCAGATCTGACGACGACCCGTGAGCTGACATGATGAGCGGAGGCTTTCTCGTCATCGGCAGCAATTCGTTCTCAGGTGCCCACTTCGTTGGCCACCTGATCGAACAGGGCCACGAGGTGCTCGGCGTAAGCCGATCAGAAGAGCCGAATGACGTCTTCCTCCCCTACAGGTGGCTGCCGAACTGGAAGGAGCATTTCGAGTTCGAGCAGATCGACCTCAACCACGACCTCGACCGCCTGATGGAACTGGTCCACTCACACAGGCCATCACACGTGGTCAACTTCGCGGCGCAGGGAATGGTCGCACAGAGTTGGGATGCTCCGGAGCACTGGTACCAGACCAACGTCGTGGCTCAGGTGCGTCTGCACGACCGGTTGAGGAAACTGGACTTCCTGGAGAAGTACGTGCACGTGTCCACACCTGAGGTCTACGGAAGTACCAGCGGAGCGGTGGTCGAGAACTTCGAGTTAGCTCCGAGCACCCCCTATGCCGTATCACGTGCCGCCTGTGACCTGCACCTCCTGACCTTCTATGAGGCCTACGGGTTTCCGGTGGTGTTCACCCGGGCTGCGAACGTCTACGGGCCCGGACAGCAGCTCTACCGGATCATTCCCAGGGCCATGCTCTTCGCGAAGACGGGAAGGAGATTACAATTGCACGGTGGTGGACCCTCGATCCGGTCGTTCATCCACATCGAGGACGTGGCCGAGGCGACACGAATGATCGCCATCGATGGAACACCGGGGTCCGCCTACCACGTTTCGACCACATCGACGTTGTCGATCCGGGATCTGGTGGACCAGATCTGCAAGATGACCGGGGTACCATTCGACGATCTAGTAGAGGTGACACCCGATCGCCTGGGCAAGGACGAGGCCTACCTGTTGGACACGACGAGGCTGCGAGACGACCTGGGCTGGAGCGATAGCATCGACCTGCGACAGGGGCTGGCGGAGACCCTCCGCTGGCTTGAGGAGAACCTCTCCCTTCTCGAGCAACTCCCTTACGACTACCGCCACAGGCAGTGATGAGGCTTCTCGTCACGGGCGGCTGCGGGTATATCGGCACCGTCCTGACCGGGCAACTCCTAGCGGACGGCCACCACGTGACCGTGGTGGACACGCAGTGGTTCGGCAACCACCTCGAGGAGCATCCGGACCTGGTCGTCCTCGAGCAAGACCTCCGGGATTCCCGAGCCATTCCACTTGACGGCATTGATGCGATCCTCCACCTCGCAAACATCGCCAACGACCCGGCTGTGGAGTTGAATCCGGAACTCTCATGGGAGGTCAACGTGCTGGCCGGTCAGCAGTTGGCCGACCTGGCCGTTCGCTACGGAGTGAGGCAGTTCATCTACGCGAGTTCCGGCAGCGTCTACGGGGTCAAGCAGGAGGACGAGGTCACCGAAGACCTCGCCCTTGAACCGATCTCGGTCTACAACAAGACCAAGATGGTGGCCGAGCGGGTTCTGTTGAGTTATCGGGACCAGATGACCGTCCACTGCATCCGTCCGGCCACCGTCTGTGGGCTCTCACCCCGGATGCGGTTAGACGTGACCGTGAACATGCTGACATACCAGGCTCTGACGGATGGCCGCATGACGGTCTTCGGCGGACGGCAGACGCGACCGAATATCCACATAGGCGACATGGTCGGGGTGTACCAGCACTTCCTAGCCCAGCCCGATCTGCCGACGGGCTGCTACAACGCCGGATTCGAGAACCTCTCAATTCTCGAAGTCGCTGAACTCGTCCAGGCGGAGATCCCCGCTGAGATCGCGGTCACCGAGTCTGTCGACCCCCGGTCCTATCGCCAGAACTCAGACAAGTTGCTGGCTACAGGCTTCATGCCGAGACATGGCGTGAGCGATGCAATCGGTGATCTCGCAGCGGCTGAACGTCAAGGTCGTCTAAACGACGACGAAACCTGCCACACGGTGCGGAGAATGAAGCAGTTGGGCCTGGCGGAACAGAGCCGATTGGCGGCAACTCGGTGATCGGCACGCGTCCGTGAACTCTGACGGTCTCGAGGCCGTATCTCTACGCCTCCGCCGTCGGATCCTGGAGACATCCCACGCGGCCAGGATTCCCCATCTGGGCTCATGCCTGTCATGTGTCGACCTTCTGGTCTGCCTGTACTGGGACATCCTCGAGATTGACTCTTCCCGACCCGACGCCCCCGATCGCGACCGGTTCGTCCTCAGCAAGGGGCATGCAGCGCCCGCGCTGTTCCAGGTCCTAGCCGAACGCGACTTCTACCCTAAGGAGCGCCTTGCGGCGTTCGGGGTGAACGGAAGCGTGTTTCACGAACATCCACCCGCACCCNCTCACCTACCTGGCGTNGAAGCAGCCACCGGCTCACTTGGGCACGGCATGCCCATGGCACTCGGCATGGCGCTNGCAGCCAGAATGACAGGTANNTCCTACCGCTGCTACGCATTGATCAGCGACGGTGAGTGTAACGAGGGGACCATCTGGGAGGCAGCNATGCTCGCCGCCGCTCAGGCAGTCGACAACCTGTGTGTGNTCNTCGACTTCAACGGCTGGCAGGCAACGGGGCGAAGCCGGGAGGTGATGCGCATCGATCCCTTGGAGGATAAGTGGGAAGCGTTCGGCTGGCATGTCGTAATGATCGACGGACACGACTTCAGCGCTATGGCCGGAGCGTTCGAAGCGTGCGCCGCCACACGCGGGCAACCGAGTGTGGTAATCGCCCATACCGTTAAGGGCAAGGGCGTGTCCTTCATGGAGGACGACAACAACTGGCATTATCGGACACCCAACGAGGACGAACTCCGTCTTGCGCTTGAGGAGTTGCAGGATCATCGATGAGGAATGCCTTCGCGCGTGAGATCACAAGGCTGGCGGTCGAACGCCAGGATGTAGTCCTGCTCACGGGGGACATCGGAAATCGCCTGTTCGACGAGTTCAAGGGACTCGCACCAGGGCGGTTCCTGAACTGCGGGGTTGCTGAAGCCAACATGATGAGCGTGGCAGCCGGCTTGGCGCTGAGCGGCCTCAGGCCTGTCGTGTACACCATCACGCCGTTCACCACCGTTCGGGTACTGGAGCAACTACGGGTGGGAGTCTGCTACCACGAGGCCCCGGTTGTGGTAGTGGGAACCGGGTCGGGGCTCTCGTACGCCGAGCTCGGTCCAACCCACCACTCCCTTGAGGACATCGCGATCACCCGCTGCCTTCCAGGACTGAACGTGTTGGCTCCAGCCGACAGCCAGGAACTCGTCGCCTTTCTGCGTGAGGCGCTTGAGAACCCGAATCCCACCTACATGCGAATCGGGAAGAAGGGGGAGCCGGCACTCCATCCTGAGGGTGCCAGCCTCAGCATCGGCAGTGCCCGGACGCTGAGAGACGGCGAGGATCTGGTCATCCTGTGTATAGGACCGATCGCGGCCGAAGCGCTGCGGGCTGCAGAAACAATCGCCGCGGATGGTCCACGTGTCGAAGTCGTAAGCATGGGCAGCGTGAAGCCGCTTGATGTCGACTTCCTGGATGGGCTCGCCAGACGATGCGGGCGATGGATCACGCTGGAGGAGCACGGGATGATTGGAGGACTGGGGAGCACTGTCTTGGAATGGCTCGCAGGTACCCGACATGCCGTGCGGCTGACGCGTATGGGCGTTCCCGATGCCTTCATCCATGAGATCGGCGATCAGGCCTTCGTGCGCTCCACCCTTGGTCTGGACGCGGCGTCGATCCACGCTGCCATCAAGGAAGCCCTTGTATGAACCGGGCGCCCCTCATTGGGCTCGACTTCGACAACACGCTTATTAGTTACGACCAGCTGTTCTTCGCCTGTGCGTTGGAATGCGGTTTGATTCCTGCATCGTTGAGTGCAGATAAGATCGCCGTCCGCGACCATCTGCGAGAGAGCGGCCGTGAGGACATGTGGACACGCTTGCAGGGCGAGGTGTACGGCGCGCGGATAATGGAGGCACCGGTGTTCGCAGGTGTGTACGAGGCCCTGTCGGCATTGCAACGGGACGGCTTCGCCATGTGTCTCGTAAGCCACAAGACCCGTGCTCCCTATCTCGGGAAAGACCACAACCTCCATCTGGCCGCCCGCAACTGGCTGGAGGAACACGGCTTCTTCGACGAACAGGGCCTGGGGTGGTCGCCTGATCAGGTGTTCTTCGAGTCGACGAAGGCCGAGAAGGTGGCGCGTATCACGACCCTTGGTTGCACCCACTTCGTCGACGACCTGCCGGAGGTCCTGGAAACGCTCCCGGACATGATCACAAAGGTCCTCTTCTCCCCAACCGGCGGGTCGGACGCAGGAAGCGACTGGCTGGTGTTACGGGAGTGGGCCCAGTTGCCGGAACTCCTGCGTTGAGGGTCGGCGAGGCTGAGGCGGGCATTAGGCGGTTTCTGACCAATCAGGGTCTCGCCGATGCCACGCTCCGACGCGTACAGACTGGTCGGAACAACAAGGTCTGGGTCATTGAGAGCTCTCAGGAGCGCAGGGTCCTCAAGCAGTACAGACGGTTGTCGGCGGACGTGCGGGACAGGCTCGCAACGGAGTACAGGTTCCTGGAGTTGTTGAATGCCAACGGGATCGAGCGTGTTCCTGAACCGATCGCCGACGACAGGGACCTGAACCTGGCGCTCTACTCGTTTCTGCCCGGCACGCCGATCGGGGAGGTCACCCGGGACCACATCCACCAGTCAGTCGAGTTCGTTGGACAGGTGAACGGGTTGCGAGCCTATCCGTCTGCGTTGGCCATTCCAGTTGCCGCCGAGGCCTGCTTCAGCGTTCGGGATCATCTGGACAGTGTCAGAACCCGCGTGGCGCGGCTACTGACCCCGGGAGTAGCAACGCCGCTTCACGAAGAGGCAAGAGCACTTGCAAGGGTCCGATTCGTTCCGGCCCTCGATGGTATCGAAGCCGCTGTCCGGGCTGGCTTCGACAACGGTGATCTGGAGAAGCCGCTAGTCAGGGACGACCGCATCCTCTCACCCTCGGACTTCGGGTTCCACAACGCATTGGAGTCCGAGGGCGTGCTCCAGTTCCTCGATTTCGAGTATGCAGGCTGGGACGACCCGGCCAAGCTCGTCTGTGACTTCGTCTGCCAGCCGGACCACCCCCTTGATCTGGAACTAGCGAAACTTTTCGTGAAAATGATATGTACGGCCCTGGACTCGACGGGAATCGCCGAGCGGGTCGAGTTGCTGCTCCCACTTCACCGTCTCAAGTGGTGCTGTATAATAATGAACGAATTCCGGGGAATGGAGTGGTCACAGCCCTCCTCCACGGAAGCGGTGGAGGTTGATGTGATGCGATCACAGTTGCTCAAGGCCTCCGCGTACTTCGACGAACATCTGGCACAGACTTGATGGCCTGCGTCGATTTCATGTCGGTGCTCCACACCAGCACGAAACGCGACTACCTGTCGCGGGTCAACGACGCCCACTATCCCAAGGCGAAGGCCGCCGAGTTGGCGAGGCAGTGGGGACACGACTACTGGGATGGTGACCGGCGGATCAACTATGGCGGGTACCGCTACCTGGAGGGACGCTGGGAACAGGTGGCTCGAGCGATGGCTGACCATTACGAACTCCCAGACTCTCCCAAGATTCTCGACATCGGCTGCGGCAAGGGTTTTCTGCTGTTCGACTTCCTGAAGGTGATTCCGGACGCTCGCATCTATGGAATAGACATCTCCGAATACGCCATCACGCACGCCAAGCCGGAGATTCGGGGCCGGCTCCAGGAAGGAAACGCAACACACCTTCCATGGGACGACGACACCTTCGACCTAGTGTTGTCGATCAACACGTTCCACAATTTCTACAACTTCGAACTAGATCGGGCCCTGAGAGAAATAGAACGCGTCGGAAAAGAACACAAGTACATCTGTGTCGAGTCGTATAGGACCGAAGCCGAAAAGGCGAATCTGCTCTACTGGCAGGTGACCTGCGAGACCTTCTGCACACCCGAAGAGTGGGACTGGTGGTTCCAGGTCACCGGGTATTCTGGCGACCATTCATTTATCTACTTTGAATAGAGCACCCGTGCCAGAACTGCCGAGAACCACGAAGGCTGCGATCCTGGTTGAACAGCACCAGCCGTTGGTGGTCGCTGAGGTCGAACTTCCCGAGGCACTGGGCGTGGGGCAGGTACTGGTCAAGATCCACTACAGCGGCATCTGTGGATCACAGTTGGGTGAGATCGACGGTGTGAAGGGCGAGGACAGGTTCCTTCCCCATCTGCTCGGCCACGAAGGATCTGGAACCGTGCTCGCTGTCGGTCCCGGAGTTCGCCACGTTGCACCTGACGACACCGTGGTCCTCCACTGGCGCAGGGGACCTGGAATCGAATCCGAGGCCCCGACGTACAAGTGGGGTGATCGTGACGTCGGTGCGGGATGTGTGACCACGTTCAACGAGTATGCGCTGGTGTCGGAGAACCGGTGCACCCCGATCCCATCCGACAGCGATATCGCGGTTGCAGCGCTGTTCGGTTGTGCAGTAACAACCGGCTTCGGCGTGGTCGAGAACAACGCTCGTCTCCGCCTCGGTGAGTCCATCGTCGTGCTGGGTGCAGGGGGTATCGGCCTGAACATCGTGCAGGCCGCATCCCTCGTCTCCGCCTACCCGATCATCGCAGTGGATCTCCACGAGAATCGGCTGGATCTGGCACGGCAAATGGGGGCAACCCACCTCGTCAACGCGAGCGAGGACGATGTCCAGGCCGAACTCGAACCGATCACAGGGTCCGATGGTGTGGACGTGGCGGTCGACAACACCGGACTTCCGGAGATGATCCAACTCGGTTACCGGATCACGAAACCCACGGGAAGGGTCGTTCTGGTCGGGGTTCCACGCATTGGAGACGACATCGAACTGCACTCGCTTCCGCTGCACTTCGGGAAACAGTTGAGCGGTTCGCACGGGGGGAACGGCGACCCGCATGCCGACATCCCCCGGTACCACGGGCTCTACCGTTCAGGCCGCATTCGTCTCCGAGAACTCATCACCGACGTCGTGGGCCTCGACGACATTAACGACGCGATCAGGAAGATGCGAGCCGGCGAGGTGAGCGGACGATGTATGGTCTCGTTCGATGACTAGTCGGCTGGCCCGCGGCCACCGTATCGTTACGATCCTGGTGGGTGAACCGAGTCCACTATTCCCTCCAGGTACTCCGTAGCGATATGAGCGAAATACCGCGCACTAAAGAGCCCCAGTACCAAGCTTTGTTTGAAACTGCCGGCCAACACGGGGTTTCCAGTCTGGGGATCATGAGCAACCAGTCATGGAACGAGGACCCTAAGCGAACCCTGTTCACCTTGGCCCGCTACAAGTTCGTGGCCAAGATGCTAATGGGCAAGACAAATGTTCTTGAGATCGGCTGCGGGGATGCATTTGGTACCCGGCTTGTGCAGCAAACCGTTGAGCATGTAACAGCCGTGGATTTTGATCCAGTGTTCATTGATGACATCGCAGAACGAAGTAATCCAAACTGGCCGATGGAGAGCTTTGTCCATGATCTACTTGAAGGTCCTGTACCAGGCCACTTTGATGCGGTCTTCAGTCTTGATGTGTTGGAACATATCTTACCAGAGAGAGAGGGGCTATTTATTGAGAACTCTCTGAGATCGCTGGACACTAATGGAATGGCTATATTCGGAATGCCATCGCTCGAGTCTCAGAAGTACGCCTCGGCCCAAAGTAGCGCCGGTCATGTGAACTGTAAGAGCGGTGGAGAATTCATGCAAGTAATGAATGCCTATTTCCACAACGTGATTGTATTTTCAATGAATGATGAAGTGATTCATACCGGATTTTTCCCCATGGCGCAATACCTTATGGCATTGGGCTTTGGCAAGAAGCGTTCGTAGTGTGACAATGAGACCGCTCACCTTGGCTAGCTACTCCCACTATCTATTGGTCTCACCGTTTGATTATATGTGCCCCTTGTCGCGATGATTGATAGTACAACTCATGTAAATGAGGGTTCGAATAGGTATCTACTGTTGGGGGCTAGTAGTTTCGTAGGCCAGCACCTGTTCCAGCAACTTGGCCATAGTGCTGCCGTTGGCACGTATTTTAATAATGCGAAAAAGTATATGAGATATTTTGATTCAGTAACGATGAGTCTTGGTGAAATTATAAGACCTGATGAGCGGTTCACACATGCGGTAATTCTGTTGGGCGACAGCCAACCGGATAGTTGTCATGCTGATATAATAAAATCACAGCAATTGAACGTGACCAGCATAGTGAAAATTATAGATGCTTTAGTTGCTCATAATATAATTCCTGTCTTTATATCAAGTCAGTTCGTATTTGATGGTGTACGAGGTGGATACACCGAAGAAGACACTGTGAACCCAATTCTGGTCTATG
>NZVX01000040.1 GCA_002698265.1 Chloroflexota bacterium
GCCGTTCAGGAAGTCTTTGACGCTCAAAGCTCTTTTCCCTTCCAGTTGGACCGTCTTCAGTCCCAGAAAACCCCGGCTCGTCGCTACGGCAGCCAGAAGATCGGGATGATTCGTTGCAACCACCGTTCCTGGGACAAATTCGGCTGAGTCGGACGCTACGAAAGCGACGGAAACAAGTTTCAGCCCGCTACCGTCCCAATCCGTGAAAAGACCCGGCCACGGCGTGAAAGCCCTTGCGCGCCGTTCCAGTTCATCGGCGCTCAACGACCAATCGGCCAACCCGTCGGCCCGTTCCAACTTCCGGGTAGCAGAGGCCAATGACTCGTTTTGGGGCTCCGAAAGCAGTTCACCTGATTGCCATTGTGGAAGGCTTTCTTGCAGCAGTTTTCCGCCCAATTCAAAAAGGGTCGTGGTAAGTTGGTCTGTCGTCTCGTTGCCCTTTAGAAAGAATTCGTGTTGGGCGATCAATGGGCCGGTGTCCATCCCTTCGTCCAACAACATGATCGTGACCCCCGTAACCTGATCGCCATTCAATATAGTAGTGGCCACCGGCGATGGGCCACGGTGCCGAGGGAGCAATGACGGATGAATGTTCAGGCAACCTAGCGGAGCGAGGTCGAGGACCGGTTTTGGCAGCAACTTGCCATAGGCCGCCACG
Source organism: Chloroflexota bacterium (assembly GCA_002698265.1). Classification (GTDB taxonomy): domain Bacteria; phylum Chloroflexota; class Dehalococcoidia; order Lucifugimonadales; family UBA3495; genus UBA9611. The sequence goes on from NZVX01000040.1 coordinate 659, forward strand.
ATGATCGCATCGGGCTTCAGCTCCGCCAGTTCGGCCTGTACTTCCGCTGACCGGAAGCTGGCTGGCTGTCGGATAGGCAGGTCGTTTTCTGAGGCATACTCTTTCACCGGAGAAGCCTGCGCCTTGCTGCCCCGGCCAGCCGGGCGGTCGGGTGGGGTGTAGACGCCCACCACCTCGTAGCCGTCCAGGCCGGTTAGACCTGCGAGCACGGGGACGGCGAATGTGGGAGTGCCCATGAAGACTAGGCGCATGGAGTCAAAAACCTTGGAGCCGGGATTTGATTCTGGCAGATACGGTGCAGCGGACATAATTCTCCGCCAGATAGACAGAATTGTCTTGACACTGAAAAATGCCTGTTGCTAAAATACATTAACCGCTTGGCGGAAATAAATGAAGGAGGTGAGGTTTATGGATGATAGTTTAATACTCAGGGGCGATGGTAGGCATCAGTCTGGACACGACGAGGTGATCGTTTCGTAGCGAACAGCTCGAAATAGAAAACCCGTACGTCGGGCCCAGGCCAATGTCTACCATCGCCCCTCGACCCCGGTATGCTATCAGTAGGGCGAACAAGCAACCCAGAGTTGGCCGGGCCCGATTTTTTTGCCCGGCGACTCCGCCGGTTTTTGCTTTCAAGAATGTTAGATTTGCGGCTACAGAACAGATTGTCGAGAGGCGCTTCGCCTCATGGAAACAGAGCTACGCCCGTTTGACAATAAATTAGCCCAGCCGTAAAATTCCCACGCATGGGAGCCTTGACGACGGCGCCCAGGAGAATAGGACTTAGATGATTCGGATTCGGCTTGCAAGGGTTGGCAAAAAAGGCCACCCTTCTTACAGAATAGTTGTAGCGGACATTACCGCGCCCAGGGACGGTTCCTATCTGGAATGGATTGGGAACTACGACCCCATGGCAGACCCCCCCGCAGTTACGTTGAAGAGTGAGCGCGCTGCCCACTGGCTCAGCATGGGCGCCATCCCTTCAGACGCCGTGGCCAGAATCATGGACCAAAACGGCCTCATGGAGCGCACCCACACTCACAAGACAGCCACCAAGAAATCCGGTGAAGAGGAAAGCACCGGCGGAGCGCCAGCAGCAGTGGCTGCCCCGGCCGCCGAACCCGCCACCGATGAAGCTCCCGTAGATGAGGCTCCGGCTGACGACGCCCCTGCGGAAGAAGTTGCTGCTGAAGAGGAAGCTCCTGCAGAGGAAGCTCTTGCAGAGGAAGAAGCCCCCGTCGAGGAAACCCCCGCAGACGATGAAGAAGCCGCTGAATAACCGCCCGCACTTCATTCCAAGTCCCTTAAATACCCTATGAAAGAACTGATTGAATACATGGCCCGGTCTTTGGCCAGCGACCCAGACGCCGTAGTAGTTACCGAGTCCATGGAAGATGGCCGGATCGTCTTCCGGCTTCAGGTTGCAGATGAGGACAAGGGCAAAGTCATCGGCCGCCAGGGCCGCGTCGCCCAGGCCATGCGCGTTCTCTTGCGTGTGGCAGCGGTGAAAGACGGATCCCAGGCCGTCTTGGAAATCGTATAACTCCCTCCCTCTTTCGTTTCGGCATCTTACCTTATTCGGCCCTCAGCTATGTCTGATTTCACCACACCGCCAGAATCCGATTCGACGCCTTGTCCTGTTCCCACGGCTAGAGCTCCCTTAGAAGGACTTGTCGCCGTTGGGCGTATCATCGGGGCCCACGGGCGGGAAGGCGAGATTCGGGTAAAGGCCACCAGCGATGTACCAGGCCGCTTTGACGAAGGCCAGACTCTGTACCTATCCAAGGACGGTGTCTCGGCGGAAGAACGGACCTACCGAATCGCCAGGGCCCGATTCACGGGCCACAAGGGCAACGACATCCTTATCATTTCGCTACGGGGATTCCGGGACCGGGACCAAGCCCTTCGGCTCGCAGGACTCTGGTTCTGCGTTCCCCAATCGGAGGTACCATCCGCCGAAGACGGCGCTTACTTCCATTACCAGCTTCTGGGGTTGAAGGTCCGCACCGGGGAAGGCGAAGACCTGGGTGAGGTTGCGGAAATCCTGGAGACCGGCAGCAATGACGTCTACGTGGTCAAAGGCCCTTCTGGCGAGATATTGGTGCCCGCTTTGAGCAAAGTGGTCCGACAGATAGACATCGACGCCGAGCTGATGGTCGTAGATTTACCCGAAGGATTGCGCTGAAACCGCTTTGACCCTGCCTCGGGCCTAATGCTAGAATCGAGGCTAGAAGGACTCTGGTAAAATCCTTCGAACAACGTCAAAAACATCACTTGTGGAAATGAGCGGTTGGGGCCGGCGGCTCATGACAGCCCATCTCCCCAGGAGGTATGCACAATGTCCGGTCACTCAAAATGGTCGACCATCAAGCATCAGAAGGGCGCCGCAGATGCGAAGAGAGGCGTCCTATTCACCAAGATAAGCCGTGAACTTTCCGTCGCAGTGAAGAATGGCGGCGGGACCGACCCGGATATGAACTTCCACCTACGGTTGGTGCTGGACAAAGCCAAGAGCGCCAACATGCCTCAGGACAGCATTTCCCGGGCCGTGAAACGTGGCTCCGGCGAAGGCGCCGAAGGGGAAGTCCTTGAAGAGATCACCTACGAGGGTTACGGACCCGGCGGCGGGGCCATCCTCCTCCAAGCATTGACCACCAACCGCAACCGCACTGCAGCCGACGTACGATCGGCATTCAGCCGTGGCGGCGGCAACCTTGGTGAGAGCGGCTGTGTCGCCTGGAACTTCGATTCTCTGGGTGTGATCGGCCTGGAGATGAAAGACGAAGAACGGGGCGAAGAACTGAGTATGATCGCCATCGACGCCGGCGCGGACGATGTGAAACTCGAAGACGAGTTTTTGGAGATTTTCACGGCCGTTGACCAGTTACAGACCGTGCAGAAAGCTATGGAGTCCGAGGGAGTCCCGCCGGATGCCGCCCAGATATCCATGGTCCCCAAAACGACCATCGCACTGGACGACAAGCAGGCAGAACAAACCCTGCGGCTCCTGGACACCCTGGAAGACCTAGATGACGTTCAGAAAGCCTACACCAATGCGGATTTCTCCTCCGAGGTTTTGGAGCGCTACCAGTTAGACTCCTAAGGTTCGAATAGCCCCCTCTCCCTCGCAAAGGAGAAGGTTAGGATGAGGGCTGGCGGTTCTCGGCTAGCATGTTTGCCTTGAAGCCCTGATTCTGGAACGCGTGACAATCGATTCGTGGAAGGGCGGTGTGATGGGAATTTTGGGGATCGACCCCGGTACCTTACGGATGGGCTACGGCGTGATCGGTGAAGGCCCCAACCCCCATGCCGACGATTACGGCGTGATTTCCCTCCCGCGCAAGATGCCACTGGAACAACGGCTCTACCAGCTCCACACCCATATCCTCAATCTCATCGCTATCTTCCACCCCTCGGCTGTTGCCGTGGAACAACCGTTCATGGGCAAAGGCGAACGCAGTTTTCCTGGCTCGGCCTTAGCCATCGGTCAAGCCCAGGCCGCGGTATTTATCGGCGCGGCCAGCCAGGGCATCCCCATTTTCAAGTACGCTCCAGCTCAGGTGAAAAGCGCGGTGGCCGACTACGGGTCCGCCTCTAAAGAGCAGATGCGGGAGATCGTATCCACCACCCTGGGCCTCAAGGATGTCCCTGAATCCGATGCGGCCGACGCCCTAGCCGTGGGCCTGTGTCACCTGATTCAGGAACAAGCAGATGTCGCCCTGGACCGAATAATCAAACCGGGACAAGAACGCTGAAGATATTTGGACGATGAACGCAACTTGATTTAGGTGTGTAGATGATAGTAGGTGTGCATGGGACCTTGGAAACCACCGGCCCCGACTGGGTCCATCTCCGCGTTGGCGGAGTGATACTTCAAATATCTGTCCCAGCCAATGCGGTGTCCGGGCTGGGGGCCCTCGGCTCGCAGGTAACCTTGCATACCTACCTGCGGATCCGCGACGAAGAACCAGTCCTCTACGGCTTCACTGACGCGGCAGCTCTGGGGTTGTTCGGTATGCTCACCGCGGTATCCGGGGTCGGTCCGAGAACGGCCCTGGCGTTGCTTTCCACTCTCGACCCATCCCGGTTGCAGACCGCCATCGTGACCGGAGATACAGCTGCGCTTTCGTCTTCCCAAGGCGTGGGCGCCCGCACCGCCAGCCGGATCATCTTGGACCTGAAAGGTAAGCTTGAGGCCGCGGAATTCGCGGACGGCGGCTACTCCGGTGACGCCGACAGCCAAGTGGTCGCCGCCCTCACCGCCCTGGGCTATTCTCCTGCTGAGGCCAGGGCCGCCGCCGCGGTGCCGGCTGTTGCTGCGGAAACCGAAGTCGACGACCGCATACGGGTAGCATTGCAACAGTTCGCCACCCGCGGCTGATCAGCCTGTTGACACTCCGGACGTGCGGCAACTCCGATCAGCTTATATAATATTCTGACGAACATGCAGCGAGGGACCGGTTAGACGATGGCAACCTACGCCCGCGGCAAGAAATGGGCCGACGCCGGTGGCGATATCCAGAAGGCTTGGAATTCCGAGATTCAACCCGAAGACCGGAAGTTCGAGTTGGTGGCCGACTTTGAAATGACCGGCGACCAACCCGCCGCGGTGGCACGTCTGGTCGAAGGCGTGAATAACGGCGCATCCCGTCAGACCATGCTGGGCGTTACCGGCAGCGGCAAGACCTTCACCATGGCCAACATCGTCCAGCAGGTCCAGCGCCCAACGCTGGTCATGGCCCACAACAAGACCCTGGCCGCCCAATTGGCCTCAGAGTTCAAGGAGTTCTTCCCCCACAACGCGGTGGAATACTTCGTTTCCTATTACGACTACTACCAGCCCGAGGCCTACGTTCCCCAGTCGGACACCTACATCGAGAAAGACTCCAGCGTGAACGAAGAACTGGACAAGCTCCGGCTGTCTTCCACCACGTCCCTACTTACAAGACGTGATGTATTGATTGTTGCCTCGGTGTCCTGCATCTACGGCCTGGGCGACCCCAACGACTACTTCAACCTGGTGGCCCACGTCAAAGTCGGAGAGACCCGCAACCGCAGCCAGTTGGTCCGCCAATTGGTGGACATGCAATACGAGCGCAACGACATGGACCTGGCCAGGGCCAAGTTTCGCATCAGGGGCGATACTCTGGAATTGGTGCCGGCCTACGAAGAAGCCGCTGTGCGCATCCAGTTCTTCGGAGACGATGTTGAGCGCATCGTCCAAGTGGACCCGCTGACCGGCGAAGTCCTAGCCGATATGGCCGAAGTGTCGGTCTACCCGGCCAACCACTTCGTCACCTCCAAAGAGAAGATGGAGAAGGCAGTCACCACCATCAAAGATGAGCTGGAGTGGAGGTTAAAAGAGCTGAAGGACTCCGGCAAGATATTGGAGGCGGCCCGCCTGGAGAGCCGGACTCATTATGACTTGGAGATGCTGCAGGAGACGGGGTTCTGCTCGGGAGTGGAGAACTATGCCCGCCACCTGTCCCAACGGCCCGTGGGCAGCCCCCCCTGGACGCTGCTGGACTACTTCCCCGACGACTACCTGATGTTCGTTGACGAGTCCCACATGACCCTGCCCCAGGTACGGGGCATGTATCGAGGCGACATCTCACGGAAGACTACTTTGGTCGACTTCGGGTTCCGCCTGCCCTCGGCCCTGGACAACCGGCCCCTAAACTTCGACGAATACGAAGAACACATCAACCAGGTGGTCTACGTTTCGGCCACGCCAGGCCCCTTTGAATTGCAAAGCAGCAGTTCGGTTGTGGAGCAAGTGATCCGCCCCACCGGACTGCTGGACCCGACACTGGAGGTCAAGCCTACGGAGGGCCAGATCGACGACCTACTGCAGCAGATCAAAGAACGGGTAGAACGGGCCGAGCGAATCTTGGTCACAACGCTGACTAAGAGAATGGCCGAGGAACTGGCCGATTATCTCTCGGAGATGGGCATCCGCAACACCTACCTGCATTCGGATATTCAGACCCTAGACCGCATCGAGATACTGCGCGACCTGCGCATGGGCGTCTACGACGTCATCGTAGGCATCAACCTGCTACGGGAGGGACTGGACCTGCCCGAGGTCAGCTTGGTGGCCATCCTGGACGCCGACAAAGAGGGTTATCTGCGGTCAGAGACGTCAATGGTTCAGACCATCGGCCGGGCTGCCCGCCACGCCAACGGCCACGTCATCATGTACGCCGACCGGATGACCGATTCCATGAAGCGGGCCATCGATGAGACCAACCGTCGCCGGACCATCCAGGCCGACCACAACAAGCAACACGGAATCGAGCCGCAGAGCATCCAGAAAGAGGTCCACGACATTACAGAGGGCATCAAGGCCATCGCCGAGAGCCGGACCCGCTACAACGTGGTGCGCAAAGAGATGTCCCGCACCGACATGTTCAAGGTGGTCAAAGACCTGGAAGTCCAGATGAAAGAATCGGCCAAGAACCTGCAGTTCGAGAAAGCCGCCCAGTTCCGCGACGAGATCTTCGAACTCCGCCGCCTCCTAGCCCTCGAAGAAAAGATCATCGGCCCCGGTGACCTAATGCCCGAAGACGCCGCTGCACCGGCAGAATAGCAAGCGTAGAGATCAACCGGCCGCTCGTTCGTGGAGACCATATGTAATGTCGGCTAACGCGTCAAGGCGCCGATGTTGAGCTGTGGTTTCGATAGTCGACAAGACTAGACTTCCACGTTTCCGTTCGTTGTGAGCCCGTCGAACCACCGTTGTCGGGTACGGTGGTTCACCCTGAACAGGACTTATGCGCGCCCTTCGACAGGCTCAGGACGAACGGATGCCGCAAGGCTGGCGGCCTGCAGNGCGTGTATTAACCCTGTCATTCCNAGGCGTCAGCCGAGGAATCTNTTCGCCGTGGACAAACACCATTAACCAAAGCAATGAGACCCTACGCTACGGCTNGGGGTGACAGATTGAGGCAGGCGGTTCTGGTGGCAANATCGGAGGGGCNCTCTCTCGATGGAATTGGGATACTCCTACCTCTTGATATCCCATCCCAAAAAANCACACACCGCCTTACCCATGATCAACTCCTTATCGGACTCAGAGANCCAGGGNAGTTCCTCGGTGAACATGGTCACGCATTGCTTCCAGGAGCAGGGCATGCGGGTAATGTCGGTGCCCCAGAACATGCGCTCCGGGCCGAAGGCGTCGTAGATCTGGTGCAGGTAGTCGTGGATGCTGCTGAAGGGGTACGAGCCGCTTGAATAGCTTGGCGCGCCAGTGGCCTTGATCGCCACGTTGGGGTACTTGGCCAGGGCCAACATCTCAGACAGGGTCGCGAAGCATTCGGCGTCAGTCGTGCCACCCACCCGGCCCAGGTGGTCAACTATCAACTTTAGCCTCGGATGCTTCTCCGCTATCGGCGCCACCATTGACATGTAGTTCGAAGCCATCAGCGCGACCGGGATTCCCAACCTCTCAGCTTCCGGCCAAACCCAGTCCATAGTCCCGTCGGTGGGCCAAGTCGCTTGGTGGGGCTGGGTGAAGCTGAACCGGAACCCCAGCATGCCGGGCTGATTCAGCCAACCGTCAACTCGCGAGCGGCTTTCCAGATTGTCCAACGGAATTTTTCCTAGGATGGACAGGCGGTTTGGGTGGGCTTTCGCCGCCTCCAAAGCCAGACTGTCGGAGTCTGGGTCCCAACTGGGCGGATGAATGATCGCCGCGTCGATTCCGCCTTCGTCCATCTCCTTGAGCAGGTCGTCGGCCGTGAAATCGGGGATCTGCCGGTGGCCGGGATTGGCTGGCACATGGCCTTTCCAAAGGTGCACCTGGGCGTCTACGATCAGCATTTATGCGCTCCTTGTACTTGGTGTCTTTCATTACCAAGCCCGACTCATTCCATCCTGTCATTCCGAGGCGTCAGCCGAGGAATCTCGTTGCCAGGCATAAACGTACTTGACCAAAGCAATGGGACCCCTCTCCTTCCACGGAAGGATCTGGGTGACATTATCCCGGACGGCTTAGTCCTGCGCCGCGCCATCCACCACCCGGTGCAATCGGGCCAGCAGTGCCCCATTCTCCTCGGCGGAGAAATTGTCTACAGTGGGCACGGCCTCGCCGGTGGTGCCGTCCACAACACCCGCCTCGATCATGGCGTGGAGCATGGCGCTCTCTGACTCAACCGAGGGCAGCAGCTTCTTGCCGGAGATTTGAGACAGCGCAGCCACCAGGCCGTACCCTCCCCAATTAGACACGCTGGCGATGACCAGCCGGTCCACCTGGTTCACCGCCGGGTAATCCGGCAGAGAGTCAACGGTGGGGATCACCTCGGCCAGGTTGCCCATCCCAATCTCGTTGCCGCCGTCGCCGATGCCCACCGAAGGGACATCCGAGTCGAACAGATAATCCAGCCGGGCGGTGTGTGGGGATATATCGACGTAGCGCATGTTCAGGTAGGTGTCGTCATGGGTGCGGCCACAGCGCTCGATGGAGATCAGCAGCGACGGTTTGACCCGCTCCAAGATGGCCTTGGCGTGGCCCTTGCTTTTGACCACTCCGTCGATGGGGAAATCTATGACCTCTGAGCCGTTGGCGTAGCGGCGCAGCACCGGGGTGGTGTACTCGTCACTGACGTAGGTCACCGCGCGGCCTAGGTCCTTCAACGATTCGCCGATGGCGATGGCGCCGGGCGGCCCGTCGGTCTCCGGCTTCCCGGCCATCACAACGTAGAACCCGGTGACGATGATTACGCCGCCTGGATTATCGATGATGAACTGGGCAGCCTGGGAACAGTAGTCGTCGGGAAGATATGGCCGTAGAGCCAACATACCGCGCTTGTCCTGGTCCAGAATGATGTCTTCTATCGTCTCACCCAAATCTACACCCCTAAAAAACTGAAAGCCGAAAACCGAAGGCCGATGTTTCCTATTGACCGGGACTAAAGAACCGCATAATCGGCGTCCCGCTGGTCGGTGATGAACATCCTGCCGGGCGCGTGGGTAATCATCAACGGCGGTTTGCAGTTCAGCGCCACCGCCTGGGGAGTTACACCGCAGGCCCAGAACACCGGCTCCTCATCGTCCTTGATCTCCACCGCGTCCCCAAAATCGGGCCGGGAGATGTCGTTGATGCCGATGTCTAACGGTGAGCCGATGTGGATCGGGGCGCCGTGGGTGGCGGGGAATCGGGAGGTCACCTGCACGGCACGCACTACCTGCCCTCGCTTCACCGGCCGCATGCTAACCACCATTGGCCCCGAGAAGATGCCGGCGGGAGTGGTGGTGATGTTGGTGATATACATGGCCACGTTGTTGCCGGTCTGTTGGTGACGCAGCGGAATTCCGGCATCGACCATAGCTGTTTCAAAAGAGAAACTGCAGCCCAGAAGGAAGGAGACCAGGTCGTCCCGCCAGTAGTCTTCGATGGTGTCCACCTCGGCGGTGAACTCGCCGTTCTCATAGATCCGGTACCCGGATGCGTCGGTCCGGATGTCCGCGCCCGGTGAGGTGAGCACCGGCTCAACCTTGCCCGGCTCGATCACTTCCAACAGGGGGCAGGGCTTGGGGTTACGTTGGCAGAAGAGGAGAAAATCGAAGGCCAGGTCCTTGGGGAGAATGGCTAAGTTGGCCTGGACATGGCCGGGCGCCACTCCGGAGGTTATGCCGCGCCAGGCGTTGGAACGTATCTGCTGGCGGACCTCCTGGGCTGAACCGGAGATGGTTTGTATGCTCATAACTTCACTCCCTGACGCCCTCGGACCTCAAGCTTGGCCCGGTACCGCCATGATAGTTGTACCCCAGTTTAGCGTCAATCGCCGTCTTCAGGCCTTGGGCGGTTGCGGGATTTAAAACGCCTGTTTGATATACTTTTCCAGGGAAACTAATACATACGGGAATATTTGGCCATACTCTTGTATCACCTGTTCGTTCTAGTAAACCATGGAGGGGGGCCCAGCGCGTTGGCGGATACCGTCGATCGTGCCGGTATGTCGTGCCAGGTTGGCATCGAGCTGGAGCAACTCGATGAAAGTGGAGCCCGGCTTCCGGATGCGGTCGTGCTGGACATGTCGTCCCTGGAACACTCAGACGCCCGGCGCATGGTCGAAGAGTGCCACGACCGTAAGCTCCCGGTGCTCGCCGCGGTGCCCAGAGATGCGATCACCACCTACGACCCTTCTCTTAATCCCGACGACATGCTGGTCAGCCCGGTTTCCGAGGCTGAACTGACCGCCCGAGTCGAACTGGCGATCTACCGGGTGAGCGGTCCCTCCGGCCCCACGTTACTCAAGGTTGGCGACCTTTCCATAGATCAAGAACGCTATGAAGTGACGGTCGCCGGACGCCGGGTAACTCTGACCTACAAGGAGTTCCAACTGCTGGTCCTTCTGGCATCGAACCCGGGCAGGGTCTACACCCGCGAGGCACTTCTGAGCCAGATCTGGGGTTACGACTACCTGGGCGGCACCCGCACCGTGGACGTCCATATCCGGCGTCTCCGCTCTAAGGTGGAGTCCCCCGGGCGCTCTTTCGTGGAGACCATCTGGAACGTGGGCTACCGGTTCAAAGCACCGGTTTAGGGGACGGGCAGCCGGTGTAGCTGGAAAATTATGCTCACCGAACCCCGCTCATGGTNAGCTCCGACCAAGGTCGAGAGCCTCGATGGNATCGGACCTGTCGAACCACCGTTTAAGTCAAGACTGTCCTCCATNCCGAACACCATTTGNGCGCGCCCTTCGACGGGCTCAAGACGAACGGATTCTGCGTGTTAACGGTCCAAAAGAATTGCCCCACCGATTGNCATTCCGAGGCGCCAGCCGAGGAATCTCGTTGCTAGGGACAAAGGCTATTGACCAGAGCNATGAGACCCTTTGCTGCCGCTCAGNGCGACAAGTCTGGTGGCAAAACCTCGTTTGCCAAAGTTTTCCAGGTCGGCTAGCATAACTTGTTGCTTGGTATTAGCATCTGAATTTGAAGACGCTGGGACGAGGGAAGAATCGGCTAATGACTATCTATAATTTCGCGGCGGGGCCCGCCACTTTGCCAGCGGCAGTGCTTCAAGAAGCGCAGCGGGACCTGACGGAACTGCCCGGCGTGGGTATGTCTCTGCTGGAGATGAGCCACCGGTCAAAACCGGTGGTCGATATGATCGACCGCGCGGAAGACGACATTCGCCAACTGGCGGGGATTCCGGATAACTACCGGGTCTTGTTCCTGCAAGGCGGGGCGTCGCTTCAGTTCTCCATGGTTCCAATGAACCTCCTGACCCCCAACGGCAAGGCCGATCATATCGTCACCGGAAACTTCGCCAACCTGGCGCTGCAGGACGCCCAAAAAGTCGGCGATATTCGAGTGGCTGGTTCCACCGAAGAAAGTAACTTCGACCACGTACCCAGCCAGGATGAACTGGATCTAGACCCCGGCGCGGACTACGTTCACTTCACCGGCAACAACACGATCTACGGGACCGAATGGCCAGCGGAACCGGATGTTGGGGATGTTCCGTTGGTGGCGGACCTGTCGTCCAACATATTTAGCAAGCCCATCGACGTCACGAAGTACGGCCTGATCTACGCGGGCGCTCAGAAGAACTTGGGTGCGGCGGGTGTGACGTTGGTGCTGATCCGGGATGACCTGCTGGAACGAAGCCCGGAAAGCCTGCCCGCCATGCTCAGCTACAGCGTCCACGCCAAGGGCAAATCGGCCCACAATACGCCGCCCGTATTCTCCATCTACATCCTGGGTCTGGTGGTAAAATGGCTCGCCGAGCAAGGCGGACTGGAACACATGGAACACCAGAATCAGGGGAAGGCCAAGGTGCTCTACGACGAGCTCGACTCGTCCGAGTTTTTCCGGGGTCACGCCCACTCCGGACACCGGTCTCCCATGAACGTGACTTTCCGCCTCCCCTGCCCCGAATTGGAAACCCAATTCGCGGGCGAGGCCACCGCAGAAGGGCTGGTTGAGCTGAAGGGGCATCGGTCGGTGGGCGGCATCCGGGCCTCGATCTATAACGCCTTCCCCATGGAAGGGGTGCGGGTCCTTGTGTCATTCATGAAGGAATTCGAGCGGACCCACGGCTAACGTGGGAACCCTGATCTAAACGAATCGGAGCCTAGTATGACGACCCTTACCCTGCCATCTGGAACATCGGTGGAGATCGACGATGAACTTTACGAATTCGTCAGAGATGAGGTCGTTCCGGATACTGGCAAAACCGTTGACGAGGTGTTCAGCATTCTCGGCGACCTAGTCGAGCAATTCGGTCCCAAGAACCAAGAACTTTTGGACAAGCGCACGTCGCGGCAGGCGAAGATCGACGGATATTACCAGGCGAAGCGGAAATCGGGCTGGGAGCCCACCGCAGACTCGGCGGCCGCCGACGCTGTAGCGTTGGGCCAGTTCCTCGTCGACGAGGGGCATCTGGAACCGGAGTCTACGGTCCATGTTGGCATGACGACCCCGGAACTCGATTTTGAGATGTCCCAGAACGGCCCCGAGTTGGTCACGCCTGTCAACATTGCCAGCATGGCCGTCGGCGGAGCCAATGCGCGCTGGGGCAGTCTCTATGACGCCTACTTCCTCAGCGACATCAACTCTGAGATCGACCGTGACTCCAGCCGGGCTGAGCGATTGCAGATGGTGGTGGACCGGACCAATGAATACCTGGACAGCCATGTGGCCCAATGGGAGAACGGCGTGGGATTCAACGATCTCGTTGCTTATTCAGTGTCCAAAGACTCAGACGGGAAGTACTCACTTAGAGGCCAAACCAAAGATGGCGCCGAAGCCGGCTTGCAAGACTCCGCCAAGTTCGTGGGCTTCAACCTAGAGGGAAACCAGCTCAGCGAGTTCTTCCTGGAAGACAACGGCATGAAGTTGCAGTTCCAACTCTACGAAGGCGGCAAGGTCGACGCGGAGAACGGCCAATTCAAAGACCTGATCGTGGAGTCTGCCGTCACCAACATCGTCGACTTTGAGGACGCCGTAGCCATCGTAGACGCTGAGGATATGGTATTGGCGCTGCGGAACTACCTGGGTCTGATACGGGGCGACCTGCAAGCGCACAGTTCCCGGGGCGCGCTCAAGGCTATTAACCCCGATCTCAGCTACATCGGAGTTGATGGTTCCTCGCAGACGGCGAAGGGCACCAGCCTGATGTCCGTTCGCAACGTTTCGCTGCACATGTACACCGACATGGTGAAGGTTGGTGGTGAAGAGATCTCCGAGCGGATGCTGGGTGTTTTGCTTACTACGCTGATTGCCACCTCCCACGACAAAGGCTCAGACGGGAGAGGTCCCAATAGCAGGAAGGGCTACGTTTATCAGGTGACGCCCAAACTTCAGACCGCAGAGGAAGTGGGCGAGCAGGTGCGGTTATTCGAAGCCGTGGAAGACCGCTTGGGTCTGGCTAAGAACACCATGCTCATCGGTATCATGAACGAAGAGCTTGGCATGACCCTGCAATTGGCGGAAGCGCTCCGGGTAGCACAGAGCCGGATATTCTTCACCAACACAGGGTTCTTGGACCGCACCGGGTCCCAGATAAGAGTCCAGACCCAGGCCGGGCCTGTCGACCTGAGGGACGATCTCACCGGGTCCGTATTCAATACCAGCTATGAGCTCCACAACGTGGATGTGAGTCTCCGTGCCGGAGTCCACAGACAAGGGAAAATCGGGAAGGGTATGCAGGTCAGGAACCGGGCCATGGTAGATATGATGGAGAACAAGATCAACCACCCCAAGAGCGGCGGGAACACTGCCTGGGTCCCGGCGCCTAACCCCAGCCATCTGCACTCCATGCACTACCACATGATTGATGTGGACCAGGTCCAACGGATCATGGAAGACTCCCCTTCGCCCAATATATCCAGGCGAGACCTCCTGACATTCCCCGTGTTGGAATCCGGGAAGGTGGCTGATCAGCAGACGAAAGAGACTCTCTTGCTAAGTTATGCCCACAGCATGGTCGCTTATGTGGAGCCTTGGGTGCACCGCGGCATCGGGTGCAGCGGCGTGCCCAACTTCAGCCAGATCGAAGAGATGAAGGACCGCGCCACCGAGCGAATCGACGGCGCAATCATCGCCAACTGGCGGCTGCACGGAGTGGTTAGCCAGACGGAGATCGAAGACGCGATCAAGAAGGCAACCGAGATATTGGACCAGCAGAACCTAGGACAACCCGGATACGAGCCGATGACCGATACCCCCGAGAAAGTCGCCGGCCTTTTGCAGGAACCGGCCATCTCCGCCGTACTCCAGATCATCGATGACGCCCTGTCATCTCCCAGCGCCTATGTGGAGTCGGCCCTGTTCCGGTACCGCAAGGCAGTGAAAGCCGCCTCCAATCAGTAACGAAAACTAGTCCTAGATGGAATAGAGGAGTTAACCATGGCCGATTACATACCTAGCACCAGGGATTGGGTGAGAGACCAAGTGGAACTGTATGAAGGGAGCGGAGGCACCAACGGGCTAACCCTCAGGGACACGGGCCTGCCGGTGATAATCGTGACCAACACCGGACGGCGGACCGGCGCGGTGCGCAAGACTCCTTTGATGCGAGTGATGGACGGAGATAACTACATCCTCGTGGCATCCCAGGGCGGCGCGCCGAAACACCCGGTGTGGTATCACAACCTCAAGGCACAGCCGAACGTCGAGATCCGCGACGAAACCGTAGTCCGATCGATGCAGGTCCGCGAGATACCCGAATCCCCCGAGAGGGCTCGCCTCTGGGAGATCGCGGTTGCTGCATTCCCTCCCTACCAGGAATACCAGAACAAGACCGACCGCCTGATCCCGGTCTTCGTCACAGAAGCCACCGCCTAACCGAATATTCGACGCGAAACGATATAGCGTCTACTCCTAAAGAGGGATTCATGGGTAGTCAGGTCCTGACTCCGGAGGAGTTGCTCCACAGAGCGTCGGGATTGGTCCCGGTGCTCAAGGAAAGAGCGGCTCAGACGGAAGAGATCCGCCGTATCCCCGACGAGTCGGTCCGAGACATGCTGTCGTCAGAGCTGCTTCGAATCTGCGTTCCCCAACGGTTCGGAGGCCTCGATGTAGACTACGGGCTGATGCTAGAGATCGGCGTCCAACTGGGTGCCGGCTGCGCCTCCACGTCCTGGTGTTACTGCATCTGGTCCGCCCACTCCTGGCTCGTCGGCCATTGGCCGCTTGAAGCGCAGAAAGAAGTGTTCGGAGATGGCCCAGACGCTCTATGCTCGAGTTCTCTGAATCCGGGGAAATCAACGTTGGAAAAAAAGCCCGGCGGGTTCCGCGTCTCTGGACGTTGGGAGTTCTCCAGCGGTTGTGACGCGGCGAGCTGGGTAATGGTGGGCGCCGCCGGCCCCGACGGACAGGTCTGGCTCTTAGTGCCACGCCTCGACTACGAGATCGTTGATACCTGGTTCGTCTCGGGTCTTAAGGGCACCGGCAGCAAAGATATCGTCATCAAAGACGCCTTCGTGCCGCAACACCGGATCGTAAATAGGGACAGGGCCGGGGACCAAGACCTCACGGGATGGGAGATACACCAAAGCAGCCGCTACCGGATGCCGCTGGTGGTGCTGCTGGGATGGGATTTGGTTGCTCCGATGCTCGGCATCGCAGTGGGAATGATCGAAGAGTTCACCGGCCTGCTCACCGGCACCTCCGGGCAGGGAAGGACGGCCGATTCGGAAGGCGTCCAATTGCGTCTTTCACAAGCCTCCGCGGAGGTGGACGCCGCGCTCGCCCTAATGAGAAGCGATCTCAAGGAGATGTTTCAGAAGGCCGGCGCGGGTGAGAAATTCAGCACGTTGGAGCGGGCGCGTTTTCGACGGAATAAGGCCTTCATAGCCCAGCAATGTTTGAACTCGGTCAACCGGCTATTTGAACTAAGCGGCGGCCATGCCATCTTTGAGTCGGGGTCCGCTCAGCGCTTTCATCGGGATATGCAGGCAGCGGTCCGTCGCGACGGATTCACCATGGAATTGGGTGGGCTGCAGTACGGCCGTGTTGCCTTGGGATTAGAGCCTGACGCGAGAATATAGACCGGCGAACTGTTGGAATTCAGTAACATTCTAGTCATGAACAACTTGAATCGGGGAGACTTCGATGCCGAATGACGATTCACGAATCCTGACCACTCATGTGGGCCAAGCTCCAGGCTTGACCGAGGGCGCTGCCCTAGCCAGCAAGCAGCCCTGGTCCAAGTAGGGCCGGTTTAGACGAATACCGCGACTGAGGAAGGTGAATGAAATGGCGAATGGACTTGGCTTCATCGACCCGAGTGCGGGCGGTGGGAAGGAGACTATCCTTCTGGCGCCCCGCCCGACCGATCTCTCTGGAAAAGTTGTCGGGCTTCTGGACAATACCAAAGAGCAGGCAGGCATCATCCTCCAAACCGTGGGCGAAGCTCTGTGCGAACGCTACGGCGTTGAGACTCTGATCGTCCGGCGCAAGGAACACTACTCCAAGCCAGCGGCCGCCGAGACCATCGAAGAGATGGCAGGGCAGGTGGACGTCGCGATCGCCGGCCTGGGCGGTTGAGGTTCCTGTACGTTGTGCAGTGTGCACGACACCATAGAGTTCGAAAAACTGGGCATCCCTTCGACGACCATCATCACTGCGGCGTTCAAGAAAGCTGCAGATTTCCAGTTCCGGGGCAATGGAATGGAAGGGCACCCCTATGTGGTGCTGCCCCATCCGGTAAGCAACCTCCAGCCGGATGAGATGCGTGAGTTGACGTTACAGTTCGTGGACGAAGTTGCGAGCCATCTCAAAACATAAACTCCGTCATAAATTTCCAGGCGATCGGGACAGAGGAGCGAGCCGTTGAACGAACAGGTTGATGAATTCGAGTTCTTCCTGGAAAAGATCTGGTCCGACGGTTTTCCCGTGGTGACTCCCACCGAAGAACGAATCGCCCGGATCCTAGGTGCTACTAAGCGGGATCCCGAAGAAGTTATCGGCCCCATTCCGCCAGCCATGGAGACCGCCACGGTCCGGGACGTTGCGGTCCACGCGCTTATGGCGGGTTGCCGTCCGGAATACCTGCCTGTTGTGATCGGCGCGGTCGAGCTCATGCTCCGGGACGAGTTCAATGTCAATGGAGTCCAGGGCACGATGCACGGCGTGGCCCCGATGATGATCGTCAGTGGACCATATGCGGCGGAGATCGGCATCCACGGCGGCAACGGCTGCATGGGGCCGGGTTTTCGGGCCAACGCCACTATCGGGCGGGCCATACGGCTCATTTTGACGAACCTCGGCGCGGGCATTCCCGGCGTTTCTTCCATGACTATATTCGGTATGCCGTCCCGCTACACCTATTGCCTCGCGGAAAACATGGAGGACAGCCCGTGGACTAGCCTCGCCGTCTCCAAGGGTTATTCAGCCGACGACGACGTCATTACCATGGCGATGGTGGAGTCGCCCCGCTTCTGTTTCGACGATGTGAGCAACGAGCCCAACCGTCTCCTAAACGGGATCGCGGATACCATGACCGCCATGGGTTCGTGGAACATGCACACCCGCTCCGATATGGTGGTTGCCATGGGGCCGCAGCATGCCGATATCTGCGCCAACGCCGGCATGAGCCGCGCGGATGTCCATGGGCGACTATGTGAGATCGCCGGCCGTAAGGTGGGTGATTTGAAGAATGGCGGCAATTGGCGGCGGGAACGGGCCCTGGCATTCCCGATAGATGTTGACCCCGATGATGACGATTTCTTCATCCCCGCCATCAAAGACCCCGAAGACTTGCAACTTATCGTGGCCGGCGGTTGGGGCCCGTGCACCGCGGTCTGTCATGGCTGGAGCGGCGGAAGCCGGGCCGTGCATGGGAGATACCAGGTCTAACCTTTGAGTTGGCCGCCTAGTTAACGACGGGGCTCCAAGTACGGGCTGTCCGCCATGTCGACGCAACCGGGTATCTCGTGATCGAAGTAATCGTCGCGCCTTTCATCCAATCATCCAGGCCATCAGAAAAACTCCGGTTGCGAAGACGGCAAGATGCCGAATATCGATCATGTGAAATCGGATGATCATTATTGCGGCCAATTCTATCGGCTGGAAAACCAACCGGCAACGAAACCTGCGCTGGGGCCGTCACAGAGCATATCGGCCGGGTGTGACCGGCGTCATAGAATCCCCGAGGCCGCTGGAGGACACTAGCTGAATGAGCGAAAACCACGGGTTGGCAGATACTAGCCCATGTGACCGGAGATCCAATGTTGGAAACTAACTAACGATGATTCCAAAAATAGGCACGACCGTTACTGGTCGGGACATCGGCCGCACCGACAACACCGCCAGACGGAAGTTCGTTTGGGCTCGGTGCCCGAGGTGCGTATCAGAGAGGTGGGTCCGTCACGACGGCACGGCCCTTCAGACTGCGTTTCGCTATTGCAAGCGCTGTGTCGCCGCCGTGCAAAACGGTTTCAGATACGGATTTACGACAAACTGCGGCTAGCCGCCTAGGCCACGTTGGCGCTGGCTTGGTCCACGAACCGGGCCACTTGGGCGGCGATCCCTGCGTGGTCAGGTTGCTTTAGGTCAGGGTCGTCTTCCATCAACTTCGTTGCTTCATTTCTGGCCATCTCCAGCAACTCCAAGTCTGTTAGGTGGGCCATCTTCAGACTGGGCAGGCCACTCTGACGCGTTCCGAAGAAATCGCCAGGCCCCCGCAGTTCCAAGTCGACCTCAGCCAGTTTGAACCCGTCTTGGATCCGGGCCAACGCGGACAACCGTTCCTTGGCAGTCTCGGAAACAGTATCCGACATCAAGATGCAGTAACCCTTGTGCTCACCCCGGCCGACCCGGCCCCGGAATTGGTGCAGTTGGGCCAATCCGAACCGGTCGGCCCCGTCGATCATCATAACCGTGGCGTTGGCGACATCGATGCCAACCTCCACCACCGGGGTCGACACTAATATGTCCAATTCGCCGTCCCGGAATTGGCGCATCACCTTGTCCTTTTCTTTGCCGGGCATCCGCCCATGCAGCAGGCCCAGCGACAGGTCAGGGAAAATGTCCTGGGAAAGGCGCTGATATTCCTCGGTGGCGGCCTTGGATTCGATCGTTTCCGACTCGTCCACCAGCGGGCAGACCACGAAAGCCTGTCTCCCCTCTTCGACCTGTCTGCGGATGAATCCGTAGGCCGTGTCCCGCTGTTCCGGTTCCAACCGCCTGGTGGCCACCTCCTGCCGCCCGGCGGGCATCTCGTCGATGGTGGAGATGTCCAAGTCGCCGAAGAGGGTCAATGACAAGGTTCTGGGTATGGGCGTGGCAGACATGATCAGGGTGTGAGGGTTATCTTGGCCCCGCTCCTGGAGGGCGGAACGTTGAATCACCCCGAACCGGTGCTGCTCATCTGCGACGGCTAAGGCCAGCCTGGGCAGCGATATGCCTTCTTGGATCAGCGCCTGGGTGCCCACCAGGATGTCCAGAGTCCCGTCCGCGGCCATCTTGGTTAATTCACGTTTCACCGGGGCGCGGGAACTGCCGGTCAGCAGGCCGATGGACACCGGACGGTCCATGTGATCCAGGTACACAGAAAGCAGATGGGGTTCCTGCACCGGGCGGGCCAGGCCGCTGAGCAGGTTGCCGATGCTCTGGAAATGCTGTTCCGCCAGCACTTCCGTCGGCACCATCATGGCGCCTTGATAACCGGCGGCGGCGGCGGACAACAGGGCCGATAGTGCGACCACGGTCTTGCCGCTCCCCACTTCGCCCTGCAACAGGCGGCTCATGGGCGGGGTTCCAGCGCGGAAGTCGGCTTCGATCTCCTGGATGCAGCGCCGTTGGGCCTTGGTCAACGGGAAGGGGAGTGTCTGGTAGAACCCGTCTATCACGTTGGCCGGGGCGATGATTTCGATGCCCTTTATATTGTCGTGCTGCATCCGACGGCGGGCCAGGACTGCTAGTTGAAGTGTAAAGAGCTCATCAAAAGCCAGGCGTCGGCGGGCCAGTTCCCAGGTCTCCATCTCTTTGGGATAGTGGGCCTGGTATACCGCATCCAGCAGGGGCATCAGTTCGGTCCGGGCCAGGATATCGTCGGGGAGGGCGTCTTCCAAGCCGCCGACCCAGTTCTGGACCGTCTGCCAAGTCAACCGGCGCATGTTGCGGCGGGTCAGGCCTTCAGTGAGGGGGTAAATTGGCACCAGCCGTCCGGTGTGGGCGCCCGACCCAGAGGCATCGAGCATCTCGTGTTCCGGGTTCTCGAAGACAAGCTGCCCCCGGAAAACGCTGGCCTTGCCGCTGATGGCGATCTGGCTGCCCGGCTTCAGCGACCGGGCCAGATACCGCTGACCGAACCAGATGACCTTCAGATTGCCGGTCTCATCGCTGAGCACCGCCTCGGTGTCGCGGCGGCCTCCTTTCGGTCCTTTGGCTACTTCCCGGGCCTCCCAGATCGTGGCGACCACCGTGCATTCTTCGCCGGGTGACAGCTCGGAGATCTTCACGGCGGTGGAATAGTCCTCATGGCGGCGGGGGAACAGATATAGCAGGTCGCGGATGGTCTCCACGTCTAGCCGTTTCAGCCGCGCGGTCAGCTTGGTGTCCACACCTCGCAGCCGGTTAACCGGGGCGTCCACCGTGACCTCGTCGGGCGGGGCCTTGTACGCGGGTTTTTTCTTGGCAGCCGTCTTCTTCTTTTGGGCGGCGGGATCGGGTTTGGGCGGTTTGTTCGGGTTTGGCGGCCCCCCCAAGGCTTCCCGCCATTGGGCGACCCAATCCTCCCGCACCGCGGCGGACATCGAGTCGTACGACTCTTTAAGCAGGAATCCCTCATTGCCTGCCGCCTGGGCGGCCATATCCTCAGACCAACGGGCAAGGAACTTGTCCAGTCCGCCCATCACGGCCTTGTTGTCAAAGCCGTGGGACTCTTCGATGTTGAGGATGTTCTGGAAAGCGCCGGCCCAGGAAGGAGCGCCGGTCTCTTGTGTTGCCATCAGGCGGTTACCCTAACACGCTGAATCGTCTGCGTTCGAGGGGGAGAAAGGGTTTCTTTAATCATTCTACCCCGCCCGCCACACGTCAATCGCTGAATGACATAAAAACCGGATTAACGGGCTTCTTGAGTGATCGCCACGCCCAATGCATCGGGGCCGATGTAGGTGCCAAGCGTGGACCCGAACCGAGCTTCGATGATCTGGTCGGCGGGCAGTAAACCGGTCAATTCCTGCTTTAACACCGCCATCCGTTCCGCGTCCGTGCTGTGTATCACCGCCATCCGGCGCACTGGGCCCAGCTCTTTGACCAGTTCCACCAGGCGGTGCAAAGCCCGTTCCCGGTTTCTGGGCCGCTCCACGGGGTGGGCCTCGCCTTCATGGAGCCTAAGTATTGGTTTTACGTTCAGAACAGAACCCAAGAAAGCTTGGGCCTTGCCTATTCGGCCACCTTTTTGGAGGAATTCCAAGGTGTCCAAGGCGAACAATCCGTGATGCAGGTTTAGCCCCTGCCGGACTTTTTCGGCCACCTCTTGGTGGCTGCCGCCTTCGGCCGCCAGGGCCGCCGCCTCCAATACGACTAATCCCAGGGGCATCGCCGCCAATCTGGAGTCGATTATTTCCACTGCCTCGCCATACAGCGAACCTTTGGCCTGCTCAGCCGAGTTTAACGTGCCGCTCAATTTCCCAGAGACATGTATCGAAACCACCTGGTCGCCTTGGCTGGTCAGGTCCTGATAGACCGCTTGGAAGTCGGCCACCGTCGGCTGGGCAGTGGTGGGGGTGGGGCCCCCGGCCTGGAGGCGGCGATAGAAGTCATCGGCCTGGATATCCACTCCGTCCTTGAGCGTTTGGTCGTCCACCACCACGTAGCACGGCAATACCGTGATCTGATGTTGTTGGACCAGTTCCGCGGGCAGGTCTGCTGAGCTGTCGGTAACTATGCGTACGGTCATATTCTTCTATCCCTGCTAGTTTGGGTCGCTGGATTATTTGCCGTTCGTCGGTCGTTATTCAACCGAAGCCAAGAATTGGTGATGGGGCTGGCCTCCGTCGATGAGGTCCACCTGAATCCCTGGATGATCGCTTTCCAGAGTGGCGGCGACTGACTGCGCGTCGGATAACGGACAGCCGGCGCCGTAATATATGCTGACGATGGCATCACTGCTGAGTCCCGTAAGATCGAGGGCGGTCCTCAGAGCTCCCTGAACGTTATCTTCAGCCGTGACGATCTTTCCTTCCAATAGGCCGATGTATTGGCCTTCCTTGACCTCAACACCGCCAATCTTGACGCCCCTTACGGCGGCGGTAACTTCCACAGATGCAATCTCGGAGATGGCGGCACTCATCGACTCGACGTTCTCCTGCCATAGCCCCTCCGGGTTAAAGGCGAACATGGCGGCTACCCCTTGAGGGACACTTTTGGTTGGCACGACATGGAGGAACGGTTCCGAACCTGCGGCCTGTTCCGCCGCCAAAACCACGTTGCTGTTGTTGGGTAGCACGATCACGTCTTTCGCCCCGGTGCTGCGGGCGGCGTCGATGATCTGTTGGACGCTGGGGTTCATGGTCTGCCCGCCCTCGATGACTCCGGCGCAGCCAGAGTCCCGGAACAGGTGAGCCAGTCCATCGCCTTGCACCACCGGGAGCAACGCCAATGCGGCGGCCTGTTTCACACCACCATGTCCGGATGCGGCGAATCTTTCGTTCTGCCAGTCCATGTTCTCGATCTTGACATCGGACACCGCGCCCAATGACACCGCGTAGCTGAGGGCCGGGGCCGTGTCCTCGACATGGATGTGCACCCGGACGGAGCGTTCGTCCCCCACCACGACTGTAGAGAGTGCGGTCTCCTGAAAATGTTTGCGGACTTGCTCTAGGTCCAATTCCAGCCCGTCGACGCTACTTATGATGAACTGGGTGCAATTGCCCCATTCCTCCTCCATCGTCGAATCCAGATAACCGGAGTCTATTGGACCGCTGCCGTTGTTGGCCGCTCCCTGAAACCGGCCCAACTCCGATAGGTCAATCGATGGCGACGCTGTCCCTGAAATCGCCCGCAGGGCCCCGCCGATCAATATCACGACGCCGAACCCTCCGGCGTCGACCACTCCCGCTTCCCGCAGTACCGGTAGCTGTTCCGGGGTATTCGAAAGGGCATCTTGGGACGCTTGGTAGGCCGTCCCCCACAGGTCAAGCAACCCATCGTCTACGCCTTGAACCGCTTCGGACGCCATCCTGATCACGGTGAGCATGGTGCCTTCCACGGGATTTCCCACCGAACTGTAGGCCCCTTTTGTCGCCAACATCAACGCCCGTGCCAGGTCTGGGGCTGCGAGATACTCCTTGCCGGTCAAGGCGTCGGAGAATCCTTTGAAGAATTGGGACAGGATCACGCCGCTGTTGCCCCTGGCGCCGAAGAAAGCGCCCTGGGCCAGGGCTGCGGAGACTGCGGCTACGGAATGGTCTTCTCCGTCTGGACAGGCGTCCGCTGCTGACTGAACGGCTGAGCGCATGGTGAGCAGCATGTTGGTGCCGGTGTCGCCGTCGGGCACGGGGAACACGTTCAAGGCGTTCACGGCGTCCCGGTATTCTTCCAGGCAACTTGTGGCTGCGGAAAATGCGGCTTGAAGATCCTGTCCCCGTAACTGGTCCATGCTCAACCCGTTACCATCCCTAATGGTCGAGTCCGTCGCCGGAGCTATGAGATAGAGTGATGCCAAGGGGCCGTCGTCGAGGTCGGAGCAATTATATATCATGCCCCACGCTCTGGAATCGAATCACCCTGGACCGGTTTGACGGTTTGAATGGTAGTTGGTCGGTAGCATTGCTCAGGCGGGAATGGGCACGAAA
Organism: Chloroflexota bacterium; assembly: GCA_002698265.1. Classification (GTDB taxonomy): domain Bacteria; phylum Chloroflexota; class Dehalococcoidia; order Lucifugimonadales; family UBA3495; genus UBA9611. The sequence continues at coordinate 24,418 of NZVX01000040.1, forward strand.
TTCCTTGACAGGTGTATTAGGCTCCCGTAGTATTGAAGGTCGAGGAACAAATGGACTACGCGATAATCAAAACAGGCGGAAAACAATACCGGGTCAAGCCCGGCGACGAACTAGACGTAGAACTTCTACCCGATCTGGTCGACTCGGTGGCTGAGTTTGGTGAAGTATTGGCCCTCTCGGACGGCGGAGAAGTGACTATTGGTGCTCCATTGGTCGAAGGCGCCAAGGTGACTGCCCAGGTCTTGTCTCACTACAAAGACAAGAAATTAATGGTCTTCAAATACAAAGCCAAGAACCGCTACCGGAGAAAGCGCGGCCACCGGCAGACCTACACCCGGCTGCGGATCCAGGACATCGAACTGAACAAACCCAGCGCGCCCCGGCGCAGGGCTGCTGCCGCGGCTTCAACCGAGGCAGAAGGCGGAGAAGGGAATAGCTAATGGCTCATAAGAAAGCTGGCGGCAGCACCAATAACGGCAGAGATAGCAATTCCAAGCGGCTTGGCGTGAAGCGGTACGGCGGGGAGCGCGTGACCAGCGGCTCTATCATCGTCCGGCAACGCGGCACCCGCATCAAGCCGGGAACCAACGTCGGCTTGGGTCGTGATTACACCATCTTCGCCGTCATAGACGGCGAAGTGAAATTCGAATGGGCCGCCAAAGGCCGCCGCCGGGTCAGCGTTTACCCGGTGGAAGCCGCCTAATTGGTTCGGCGATTCGAAAAATACTAGAAAGACAAATCGGTTAAGAAATGAAAACAGAAATCCACCCCTATTTTTACAATGCCACGGTGACGTGCTCCTGCGGCAACGTGTTTAACACCGGGGCCACCAAGCCCACGCTTCGAGTAGAGGTGTGTAGCAAATGCCACCCCTTCTATACGGGCGAGCAGCGAGTGGTTGACACCCAGGGCCGCATCGAGCGGATGAAGCGCCGCTACAACCTGGGTTAGTCCCTGCCCGACACAGGCGGCGCCAGCGGTTAACGCGTCGATTTCAGAAAAAGAAGAAAACCGAGAGATCGAGGGCACTTAGCCCTCGATTTTTCGTTTAGGTCAGGAGCACTGTAATCTAGATAGGCCGGCTCCCGCACCAACGGCCCGGCATGTAGAGGACTAAGTTGGCAGACCAGCCCCCTCATATGTATGGCGGACAGGCCGTCATCGAAGGCGTGATGATTCGTGGCCGGGACCATTTCGGTCTGGCGGTCCGGCGCGAAGACGGCTCCATCGAACTCCACCACGAACCGTTGAGCTCGTTCTACAACGGCCGCCCACGGCGCTGGCCGCTGGTCAGAGGATTCCTCACTCTGCTGGAAACCATGCTGCTGGGGATCAAAGCTCTCCAGCTCTCCGCCAACATGGCCGCCATGGACCGCGACCCGGACGCCGAAGAAGGTATCCCCGCTTGGGTCATGGCCACCACGCTGGGCATCGCCCTCTTTTTCGGTGTTGGGCTATTCTTCATAACTCCATTGATGATTGCCTGGGCGCTCAACCCGGT
>NZVX01000041.1 GCA_002698265.1 Chloroflexota bacterium
ACGAACCGGTAGTCCTGGACGGAAAAAACGTCCACCTGGACTCCCGGAATCTCGATGCGGTCCAGTCGGTCGCAGATGGGGGCACTGAGGTCGGTCGGGATCCGGCCGGCCCGGCGGTCCGTGAGCAGCCCGTCGCCGTCTACGGTGCAGAAATTGCCCCTGGCCGCCACATCACCGGGGGCCAGCTCGACCTCTATCCCCAGGGCTTCCAGTGCGCCGCGGCCGATCTGGTGCTTCAGAGGGTCGTAGCCAAATAGCGCCAGGTGTCCGGGTCCACTGCCAGGGGCCACGCCGGGGAGGACCGGGGTGGTTAACCCGCAAGCGCTCTTCTGGGCCAGTGCGTCTAGGTTGGGAGTGTGGGCCGTCTCAAGTTCCGACTTTCCGGTGTCCGGATGGGCCAGCCCGCCCAGACCGTCGGCAACCAACAGCACCATTTTCGATGGGGTTTTGGTGTAACAGTCTCTAAGTTCTTCTACATCAATCAAGGTCTAATCCCTCACCCTACAGCTTATCACTCTTGGCCCTGATCCCAGCTAAACGTCCGGCAAGGCCGCGATACCGGGCAGCTCCTTACCTTCCAGAAATTCCAGTGATGCCCCACCGCCCGTGGAGACGTGGGTCATCTTGTCCATCAAGCCCAGTTCTTCAACCGCCTCGGCAGTCGAGCCACCGCCGACCACAGTTGTCACTCCGCTGAGCCCGGCGATTGCCTCGGCCACGGTGCGGGTGCCATGACTGAATTTGGGCATCTCGAAGACGCCCATGGGGCCGTTCCAGATGATGGTCTTGCACTTGCTCAGCGCCGCAACGAAATCCTGGGCCGACTTCGGGGCGATATCCATGATGTACCAGCCATCGGGGACATCGCCGACGTGCATGACGTCGGTCTCGCCCGGGTCGGCGGCGAATTCGTTGGCGATAACCACGTCCTCGGGTAGATGCAACTTGATGTTGGCCGCCTCAGCCCGCTCCATGATCTGGCGGGCGAAGTCCAGGCGGTCTTCCTCGATGCGGGACGCCCCGGTGGAATAGCCCATGGCGTTCAGGAATGTGACACACATACCGCCACCGATGAACAGGTAGTCCAGGTCCTCCAGCAGGTTGTCCAGGAGCAGTATCTTGTCGCTCACCTTGGCCCCGCCCAAGAGAGCCGCCAAGGGCTTCTCCGGAGACTCCAATGCTTTCCCCATCGCCTCCACTTCCCGTTGCACCAAGAGCCCCATGGCCGAGGGCAGATACTTGGTGATGCCGTCCGTGGATGCGTGGGCGCGGTGGGCCACGGCGAAAGCGTCCATGACGAAGCAGTCCACCGTGTCGGCCAGTTCACGGGCGAAGACACCGTCGTTCTTCTCCTCGCCGGGGTGGAAACGGAGGTTCTCCAGCAGCACCACATCTCCAGGTGACATCTGGAGCAAAGCCTCGGCCACAACGGGGCCGGTGGATTCGCGCAGGCTGTTCACCGGGCGCCCCAAAAGCATTGATAGGCGGTCGCCCACGGGGGCCAGGCGCAGTCCTTCCACCACTTCGCCGTTGGGCCGGCCCAGGTGTGAGCAGAGAACGATCTTGCTGCCCTGATCGATCAGATATTGGATGGTCGGCAATGTGGCCCGCAGGCGTTGGTCGTAGAGTTCGATCCCTTCGATTCCTTGATCGATGGGCACGTTGAAGTCCACCCGGACCAGCACCCTTTTACCCGCCACATCAAGCTGATCCAGACTGCGTTTCGCCATCAGCTGCCGCCCTCGGCTGCCCATCGTCCCAAACTCGCCAGGGCGTCCATCCCCCGCTGAGAAACGCCGTCCAGCCCCGTCAGGGCTTGGTCGACCAGTTCTTGGGCTTTGGCCTGAGAGGTCTGACGGGCGCCGGCGCTGTCCAGTATCTCAATCATCTTGGCGATGTCCTCCGATTCGAGGACGCGCTTCATATATATGGCGCTTAACTCCCTCTTGGCGCCGACATCAGAATTCTCCAGGGTATGCACCAATGGAAGGCTCTTCTTCTTATTCAATACGTTGCTTGGGGTCATACCGTCGCCGTGCTCACCCCAAAGATCGTCGATGTCCCGGGTGATCTGCCAGGCCATACCCATGCTACGGCCCATCTCCGTAAATCTGGCGCAAAGGTCGTCTGATGCCCCGGCGGCCAATGCGGCCGACTCGGCGGCGCAGGACGCGAGGGCCCCGGATTTACGGCCTATCATGTCCAGATAATCCGCGGTGGTGACCAGCATTTGGTCCTGGAATTGCAGGTCTATGTACTGGCCTTCGCAGAGAGACAGGCAGGCCTGGTCCAGGGAGTGCACCGCCCGTAAGACCCGGTCGGCAGGCACGTCATTCTGTGCCAGACGCATCATCGTGGTGCGGCCAAGGGCGTGCAGGCCGTCTCCGGCGTTGATGGCTTGGGCGGGCCCCCAGACCCACCAGATGCTCGGCCGGTCACCCGGCTCGGCCCGATTGGACTGGACGTCGCCATGGACCAGAGTGAAGTTGTAGATCAGGTCCACGCTGGCGGCAACGGGGAGGGCGTTTCGGAAATCGCCACCCAAGGCATCGCAGGACGCCAACGCCAACGCCGACTGGAAACTCAGCGGAGCGGTCTCGCTCTTGGGCTGGCCCTGTTGGTCCACCCAACCCATGTGATAACGCAATACGTCGTAAAGAAACCCCTCTCTGGACTCGAAAACAGTCCGGAGTTCATCTTCCAAGGCCTGTCCGTATAATTCTTGTATCTCGGGGGGCGGAATGGTCTGTCTCCTATTTCGACGCCTTTCCCCAGGTTTGCAGCACTTGCTCGAAGGGAATCGCTCCCTCTCTTAGGAGCTTGGGCTGTCCGGATGTTATGTCAATCACCGTGGATGCCGTCCCCTTTGGCTCGGGGCCTTCCGTGACGATGTAATCGACCCTGCCCTCGAACTCGGCAGTTAGTTCCGCAAGGTTCAACCGATCAGCGCTCCCGCTGATATTGGCGCTGGTGCCGGTTATCGGCCCGCCTAGGCCGTCGATCAACTCGATGGGCGCCGGGTGATCGGGCATCCTCACCGCCACAGTTGGGCCTCCCGCCGTCAGCCGGTCCGGCAGTCCCGGGGCTTTGTGCACGACCAGGGTCAGGGCTCCCGGCCAGAACCGGTCCGCCAGATCTTTAGCCTGGGAAGGAAGATTTTCGGCCACTCGTTGGACCTGTTCCCAGCCGTTCATCAGCACTGGCAACGCCAGGCCTTCAGGGCGGCCTTTGATAGCGAATATCCGGTCCACTGCGGCGGGATTAAAGACATCGGCAGCCAGTCCGTAAAGGGTGTCTGTCGGAATGGCCACCACGCCGCCATTCTTCAAAACCCCAACCGCCCGTTCCAGGTTGATCTTTTCCATCTCGCCTTGGGTATCCGCCAGTATCAGCCCACGCCTCGATTTACCAGTCTCCACGGCGGGCCGAGTATATCACAGCGCCGGGTATCCCTAGGGATTAAAATCCGCCATTTCTTCCCCTTGGGCAGGTTGACTTTATGTCGTCTCCAGAAGCTATACTCGCCCATATTCTGCCAGTATAATTATCACACGTTATGTACCGCCGTTATAGCGGTCCAGATATGACGGCCCGGGGGAGATTCAGGAGGTCAAGCCACGACTAAGAGCAAATTGCCTCAGGGAAGGCGCGTCGCCACCAGCGATGACCTGGAAGTGTCGGCCTACCTCGAGATCGCCAAAGGGTTGGAAGGTGTTGGTCCGGAAGACGATGACGGCCAAAAATCGGTGGACGAGGGCGTCGTCGTCGTCGACTTCGGCTCTCAGTATAGCCACCTGATCGCCCGCCGCATCCGCGAGTTAAAAGTCTACTCCATGATCGCCCAGTCCAAGAGCACCTGGGACTCGGTGAAGCACCTCAATCCCAAGGGCGTGATCCTCTCCGGCGGCCCCGCCAGCGTTTACGAGGAAGGCGCCCCGCAGATACCAAGCTGGGTTTTTGAGCAGCGGTTGCCGGTGCTAGGCATCTGCTACGGCATGCAGGCACTGGTCCACCAACTGGGCGGCAAAGTATCTCCCGGCGCCAAACAAGAATTCGGCTACGCCGTCTTGCACCAGGACGGGCCTGATTCCGAAACAGGGACAGGATCGGTCCTATTCAACGAGCTTCCCACGGAATTTCAGGTCTGGATGAGCCACGGAGACCGGGTGGAAACCTTGCCACCGGGATTCACGGGCATGGCCTACACCGAGAACTCGCCGGTTGCAGCCATCGGAAACGGCGAAAACATGTTCGGCATCCAGTTCCATCCAGAGGTGAACCACACGCCGCTGGGCCAAGATATCCTGAACAATTTCCTATTTAAGGCCTGCGAATGCAAGGCCGACTGGACGCCCGGCAACGTGGTCAACGACTCCATCAAAAATATCCGTGAGCAGGTCGGCGACGGCAAGGTCATCTGCGCCCTCTCCGGTGGAGTCGACTCAGCAGTAACCGCCGGCCTGCTGCACCAGGCCATCGGCGACCAGCTCACCTGCATCTTCGTGAACAATGGCCTGTTGCGGCTGGAAGAAGCCGAGCGGGTCCAAGCCACATTTAAACGGGGTCTTGGCCTGAACCTGACTTACGTCGATGCCACCGATAGGTTCCTGGACAAACTTGTGGGCGTGACCGATCCGGAGATCAAGCGCAAGGTCATCGGCGAGGAATTTATCCGGGTGTTTGAGGATGCCGCCTCGGGCCTGGGACATGTCGATTTCCTGGCCCAGGGCACCCTCTACCCGGACGTGATCGAAAGCGAGGCTCCGGAGAACAGGACTTCGGCACGCATCAAAACCCACCACAACGTGGGCGGCCTGCCTGAGAACATGAAACTGGAGTTGGTCGAGCCCCTGCGCTACCTGTTCAAGGACGAAGTCCGCGAAGTCGGCTTGGCCTTGGGTCTGCCCAACGAGATGGTCTTCCGGCAGCCATTCCCGGGTCCGGGCCTGGCCATTCGCGTCATCGGAGAAGTCACCAGGGAAAAGCTGGATCTGGTACGGAAGTGCGACTGGATCGTCATCGATGAGATCAAAGGCGCGAACCTGTATGACCAGCTATGGCAGAGCTTCGCCGTTCTTAGCGACAGCCGCACGGTCGGCGTACAGGGCGACTACCGGACCTACGGCTACGTCTGCGCCATCCGGGCCGTCTCCAGCGAGGACGCCATGACTGCCGACTGGGTCCGGCTGCCCTATGAGGTCCTGGCCCGCATCTCTAACCGGATCGTAAACGAGGTCCCAGGCGTCAACCGCGTGGTCTACGACATCACCAGCAAACCCCCTGGCACCATCGAATGGGAATAATGGCTTTCTCTGCTGCTGAAACAAGGTTGATGAGGGCGGCCCTCTCAACCGGCATGTATATCCCGGAAAACCATTCATGAAAGTACTGATCGTCGGCTCGGGCGGACGCGAGCACGCCTTGGCTTGGCGCATCAAACAGAGCCCCAACCTGACCCAACTGTGGGTGGCAGGTGGGAACGCCGGCACTGCCACGTTAGCTGAGAACCTGGACATCCGCTCTAGCGATATCGACAATTTATTAATCGCCGCGGTGGAGACCGCCGCCGACTTGGTTATCGTGGGACCCGAAGCGCCGTTGGCGCTGGGATTCGCCGACCAGTTGATCGCGCTGGGCATCCCTGTATTCGGCCCCAGCTCAGCCGCGGCCCAGATCGAAGCCAGCAAAGGGTTTGCCTTGGATCTGATGAAAGATGCCAGTGTACCCTGCCCGGATTTTGCCACTGTTTCGGACGAAGCCAGCGCCCACGCCTACATCAATGATCATCCTGGGCCGTTGGTGGTCAAAGCAGACGGGCTGGCCGCAGGCAAAGGGGTCATCATGTGCGATGACTCAGAACAGGCACGGGCGGCGGTGAACCTTTGCATGTCCGACCGCGCCTTCGGAGATGCCGGCGACACCGTCGTCTTGGAAGAATATCTAAGAGGCCCGGAAGTCAGCGTATTCGCGTTCTGCGACGGAGAACATCTATCTTCTCTGGTAGCCGCCTGCGATTACAAAAGGCTTGAGGACGGCAACCACGGCCCCAACACCGGCGGCATGGGAAGTTACGCCCAACCGGACTTCTGGACTGACGAACTAGCCACTGAGATTGAGCTGACCATCATGAAGCCGGTGCTCCGGGCCATGGCCGAACGCGGATCTCCTTATAAGGGTGTGCTGTACGCGGGACTGATGCTGACTGAAGGCGGGCCCAAGGTATTGGAGTTCAACTGCCGGCTGGGCGACCCCGAGACCCAGGTGATAATGCCGTTACTGGCCTCTGACCCGCTGGAACTGATGCTGGCCTGCGCTGAGGGGACCCTCGATAACGTCTCCGTACGTTGGGCAATGAAGAATTACGTTGGCATCGTCATGGTCTCTGGCGGTTATCCCGACAAATATGAGACGGGTTTTGAGATAACAGGCCTGGATGTCGAAGGTCCAGAGGACAGCATGGTTTTCCACGCCGGGACCAAGTTGGGCTCGGGAGGTTCGTCCGGTCTACCACTCACCGCCGGAGGCCGTGTTCTGACCGTGGTCGGCGGCGGAGACACCATGGAATCCGCTAGGGATCGCGCTTATTCCCGGCTGGAGCAGATCAGCTTCAAAGGAGCCCAGTGGCGGCGGGATATCAGCTCGGCGGCTAACCAGGGGGCCGCACAAGCTGCTGGTTAAATCGATGCCAAAGATTCAAGAACTGTTCGCGCCTGCAGAGGACGATCAGCGGCTGCTAGCGTACCGACGCAAGAAGTGGCTGCGGTCCGCCGAGTTCCAGGAGTGGCTCCAGGAAGGTGCGCTGCCAACTCTGTCCATGGAACAGGCGCTGGAATTATACCGGGCATCAGGGGGCCGAGACGTTGCAGTATTCAAGACGAATACCATCGAAGACGTTCGGGACAGCCTCGATTTTTTGCTCTATGATAATATCAAGCTGGAAGGCCGGTTCGACGAGTGCGCCGCGCCTGAGGGGGCCTACCGAATGGCAGGCACGGGAAAGGAATTTCCGTCCTATCTCCTGTGCCTTAGCAACCCGGGTCTTTTCGCGGTTTGGAACAGCAATGCTGAAGGTTTGCTGAAGCGATCGGGTCTGGCCCCAGCCGGAGCCAGGCGGGGTCCCATCGGCATCCGGTACCTAGACCTGTTGGAAGGGCTGAACCAGGTACGTGCCCGATCGGGCCGCCACGACTTCAGGGAGATCGACGAGTTGGCGTATCAGTCGGCCCGGACCAAATCTTCTACTAAGACTGCTGGGGGGTAGGCCGATGACCTGGCGTGAAACACTGGAAGGCTTGAAAGAGGACTTGAATGAGGTCCGCGCCCAGCGGCAGAAGCAGGTCGACGAAGATGAGGCCGGGCTAAAAAAAGAGCGTGACGGCCTTTCCCGAACGGCCCGGGAATTGGGCGTGGACGGACTGTTGGCCGAGATGAACGCCACCCTTTTGGACGGCAAGGGAGAGGTAGAGACGATCGTCGGCTGGGAGTCCAGTGATGAAGACCTGGATATCGATCCCGGCATCAGCATGAATGGCGGAGAACCCGACGACGAAGATGACGACACCGATGCCATAACCACTATCTTGTCTTGGAATGAGGGCGGAGAGATGGAGATCGCCGTTGATCTGGGACTCTCTGACGAAGGGATATATCTTCAGATCAACGAGATCGAGATCAGGCCGGAACGGGAAGCCTTGGAACAGGGCCTGATCGAGGCCTTTCGGGACGAACTGGAATTATAGATTTTTTACCACTAATTACGGCGCGTCCGGACCTGAGTGGAAAGCGTTCGGAAACGCCGGTTTGAGCGTGGATAGGAGGTTGTTTTGCCGCTTGTAGGTGTTATTATGGGAAGCGCCTCGGATGAGCCGGTGGTGCAGGATACCATCAAGACCCTGGAACAGATGGGCATCGACTACGAAACCCGCGTGATGTCGGCCCACCGCACCCCGGAGCGGGTGCATGAATACGCCCAAACGGCCAGAGACCGGGGCATAGAAGTGATCATCGCGGCCGCCGGCGGCTCCGCGGCGTTGGGGGGAGCTCTGGCCTCCATGACCACCCTGCCGGTGATTGGCATTCCACTGGCTTCCAGCGAGCTCAAGGGCATCGATGCATTGATGTCCACGGCCCAGATGCCGCCCGGCATACCCGTGGCCTGCATGGCGGTGGGGAGCTGGGGTGCCCGGAACGCCGCATATTACGCCGCCCAGATCCTGGGCTTGAAGTACGACAAGATAAGGCAGGCCTATGAAGACTACCGGCGCGAACTCCGCGAGCGGTAGACCGCAACCCGCTGTCCTCACCGACTTCGACGACACCGCCGCGGTCCAGAACGTGGCGGAGATGCTGCTTAACAGGTTCGGCGACCCGGACTGGATTGATGTGCGCCAGCGCTTCCGCGACGGCCACATCAACCTGAAGGAATATCAGGAGATCACCTTCAGGAACATCCAGACGGACCGCGCCACCATGCAGTCTTACGTGAAGGAGCATGCCAGCCTGCGGCCCTTTTTTGGGGAGTTGTGGGGCTTCTGCCAGGCCAACGGTATCCCTATGGCAGTGGTCAGCCAGGGCCTGGATTTTTATATCAAAGCCCTTTTGGAGCGGGACGGCTACAACAGAGTGCCCGTCTACGCCGTGGACACCGAGTTTCGGGGTGGCGAGATCATCTACCACTACAACCACACCTCTCCAGGCAAGGAGAGCCAGGGAAACTCCAAGGGGTTCGTGGTGAAGTCGTTCCAAGAACGCGGTTACCACGTGTTTTTCGCCGGCGACGGCCATTCAGACTTGGAAGCGGCCCGCGTGGCTGACGTTACATTTGCCCACCGCACGCTGGCCAAATTCTGTGACGACGAGAGTATCCCGTATCATCCTTTCGAAGATTTTAAGGGGATGTTATTGGCCGTGAGAAATTTCTCTAATAACGGTCACGGACCCAATGTTGACCATCAGGCATAAGTGGGAGGAGACGGAACGGTGATTGACCGGTACTCCAGGCCCGCCATGAAGCAGGCCTGGTCAGACGAGAATAAGTACCTCAAGTGGATGGCGGTACAGATCGCCGTCTGTGAGGCTTGGACGGCCGAGGGTGTTATTCCCGAAGCTGACATGGCCAAGCTGCGCGGCGCTGAATACAACCATGACCGCATGATGGAGATATTCGAGACCACGCGCCACGACGTTACGGCTTTCACCACTTCCATCACCGAATCTCTGGGCCCCGAGGGCCGCTGGGTACACCTGGGCTTAACCTCCAACGACATGTTGGACACCGGCCTCAATATGCAGATGGTTGAGGCGGGCGCCCTGCTCCAAACTGAAATGGACCGGGCCATCGCCGCACTGGCTGAGAAGGCGGTAGAACACAAAGACACCTTAGCAATGGGCCGAACCCACGGAGTCCACGCGGAACCCATGACCATGGGCCTGCGGTTCGCCCTCTGGTGGGACGAGATGCAGCGCCAGAAAGAACGTCTGACCATCGCCATAGAGGGTCTCCGAGTCGGCATGATCTCCGGCGCAGTGGGTACCCACGCCACGGTGCCACCATCGGTGGAAGAAAGGGTCTGCGGCCAACTGGGCCTAAGCGTCGCCAAGATATCCAATCAGATCATCCAACGGGACAGGCACGCCCATTTCCTGACTACCCTGGCTTTGATCGCAGCCTCTCTGGAGAAATTCGCCACGGAGATCAGGGCGATGCAGCGCACCGAGATACACGAACTGGAAGAGCCCTTCGGTCAGGGCCAGCAGGGGTCGTCGTCGATGCCCCACAAACGCAACCCGGAATTATCGGAGCGCATCTGCGGTCTGGCCCGATTGATCAGAGGCAACTCCGTCACGGCATTGGAGAACGTAGCCCTCTGGGGAGAACGCGACATCAGTCACTCCTCCGCCGAACGCATAATTCTGCCAGATTCGTGTCTGGCGCTGGACTACATCCTCAGCATCTTTAGCCTCATCATCGAGGGTTTGAGGGTGTTCCCCGACCGGATGATGGAGAACATTGAAAGCAGCCTCGGCCTGATCTTCAGCCAACGGGTCCTGCTGGCCCTGGTGGACAAGGGCTTGGGTAGAGAAGACGCCTACCACATCGTACAAACCAACGCCGGGCGCAGTTGGGAAGAGAAGAAAGATTTTCGAGACCTGTTGCGAGAGGATTCTCAGACCGGAGAACATCTCTCACAGGCGGAACTTGATGAGCTCTTTGATTATGGGTACTACACCCGTTACGTCGATGAGACCTTCGCCAGGTTGGGTCTGATAAAACCGGCGATGAAAAAACAGAAGCCCGGTACAGCCGGCGGCTGAAGACCATCTGATCTAGACGTTTAGACAGCCCGAGTGCGGCACGTGAGGAAGAAGCTAACATGATACTTGAGACCCAGATGCCCAACATACTCCACCGCGGCAAGGTGCGGGATACCTACGGCTTGGCCGGCGGTCACCTTTTGATGGTCGCCACCGACCGCATCTCCGCGTTCGACGTGGTCTTGCCAACTGGCATAACCGACAAAGGCCTGGTGCTTAACCGTATCTCTGCTTTCTGGTTCGATCGCACCAAGGACATCGTGCCCAACCACTTCATCTGCCTGGCTGACGCCCCCGAAGCCGCCCAGTACCTGGAGGGCAGCAGCGTCGCCGGGATGGTTTCGGAGGAAATGGCCCGGCAGTCCATGGTGGTCAAGCGCGCCGAGCGGTTGGACCTGGAGTGTATCGTCAGGGGCTACATAACGGGGTCTGCGTGGTCTGAATACCGGCGCCATGGCACCGTATCCGGCATGGACGTCGGCGAGGGTCTGGTAGAGGGGCAAGAGTTTCCAGAACCGTTATTTACACCTACCACCAAGGCTGAAGAGGGCCACGACGAAAATATGTCCAAACAGGAAGTCCTGGACATGGTCGGGGCCGACATGGCCCGACAACTTGAAGAGACCAGCAAGGCGGTCTTCAATGCGGCCCACGACTACGCCAAGAGCCGGGATATCATCCTGGCCGACACGAAGATGGAGTTTGGTATCATCGACGGTGAACTAACCCTGATCGACGAGCTTCTAACTCCAGACTCCAGCCGGTTTTGGGACACCAAGGGATACTCACCCGGCAAGTCCCAACCCAACTATGACAAACAATTCGTGCGGGACTGGTTGGACGCCCAGGGTTGGGACCACGAGCCACCGGCCCCAGAGTTGCCCAGCGACGTGGTGGCCAAGACGTCCGAGCGTTACCGGGAGGCGTATTACAAACTGACCGGTACCCGACTCTAGAATTCAATCAAGACCCCGGCCCATATCGGAGGACTTCACATTGCCTGTTTCAAGACGCCGCCGCGGGCGGGTTGCCAGATCAGCCCGCACCGGCAACTTGGCCATAACCAACCGCCGCAAGAAGACTAATAAGCTCTATCTGCTGGCTTCGGTAGTGATCGCCGTTCTGGTGATCGCTAGCTTCGCCTTCGCCAGCGGTATCGGAGGCGGCGGCGGTAGTGCCCAAACCGGGTCCTCGAAGTTCTATGTCGACGGAGTGGGCATCCAGTTCCCCGTACTTGACTCCACCCACATCTCAGAAGGAGAATCGGCCAAATACAACAGTTCGCCGCCTACTTCCGGAGACCACTGGCCTACGCCGGCCCGTTGCGGCTTCTATGATGGTGGTCTACCCGATGAACGCGTGGTCCACAATATGGAGCACGGCAATATCGTGATCAGCTACAACCTGCCCCTCGAATCCGATGTATCAGCCTTACGCGACGCTTTGGGGGACATTGGGCTGAACAAAGTATGGGGTGTGGCTCGAGCTTACGATGCGATACCCACCGGACAGGTCGGCCTCAGCGCTTGGGGCGTCCTGGACACCATGGCAGGGGTGGATCAGGATAGGATAGCCCGGTTCTTTGAGGCTTATGCAGGGAACTTGGGACCGGAGCTCGTCCCTTGTTAAGACCGATTATGGAGTCTCACTAACCGATGTACCAAGCAAGGATCTACGTGACCCTCAAATCCACGGTGAACGACCCCCAGGGCGTCACCGTGCTCTCCAGCTTGCATCGTCTGGGATTCGAAAAAACGGGAGATGTAAGGGTCGGAAAGTACCTGCTGGTGAACATCGACGAGACCGACCGCGCGAAAGCCGAATCATCAGTCACGGAGATGTGCCAGAAGCTACTAGCCAACCCAGTGATCGAGGAATTCCGGTTCGACCTGGAAGAGGTACCGGCGACTACNGCCACTTCTTGACTCACGGTAACCTCAGGNCCATTCTACGGTCGAAACCGATCGAGAGGAAAACGATATGACCACCGGAAGTAACAATACNTACGCCTACGCCGGCGCTGAGACCAGCGGCCTCTACCGCCTTTCTCCNGGCGCCAGCCAGTGGGAAGAACTGACCAAGGGACTGCCCGCCGACCCCATGGTGTGCGGGCTAATCATTCACCCTGACGACCCCGAGGTGATTTACACCGGGACCCAAGACGGCCCCTACCGCAGCACCAACCGCGGCGCTAGCTGGGAGAGGCTGGATTACCCGAAGACAGGCGCTCCGCCGTGGACCTTCATGTTCCGGCCAGGAGACCCAACGGTCATGTACCTGGGAACCGCCCCCGGCGAGATCTACCGCAGCACCAACGGCGGCGATTCCTGGCAGATGATCACCAAGTCCATGGGGTCCTCGGAGATCTCCATGGCTTTCCCAACTAGGGTTGTTGCCCTGTGCGCCGACCCCAATTTCCCCGACGAGATGTACGCAGCCCTTGAGGTCGCCGGTGTTATCCGTAGCTCCGACGGCGGCGACACCTGGGACGAGATCTCCGGCAGCCTGGCCCCCAGCGAAGACACCCTGGACCTGCACGGCGCCCAATGCTCCGCCGCCATGCCACACACGGTATTCATCACCACCCGCCAGGGACCTTTCATCGGCCCGGACCGGGGCAGCGAGTGGATACCCGTGGAGTTCGGCAATTTCTCTGAGATCACCTATACCCGTGACCTGAAAGCAGCGCCCCACGACCCCAACATGCTCTATGTGTCCATCGGAGCAGCCGCCCGCAGCACCCAGGGTGCGCTCTACCGCAGCCGGGACCTGTTCAAGACCTTCGAACAGGTTGACCGGACCATCACCCCCAACTCGACCATGATGACCGTGGCCTTGGACCCCAGGGCCCCGGACCACGTCTTCTGCAACTCCCGGGACGGCCAGGTGTTTGGCTCGCTGGACGACGGCGCCACCTGGACCACCTACGACCTGCCGGAAAAGGCCAAAGAAGTAAGGGCGCTAGCCGCCGGCTAGGAGGTCGGTACGACCGAAGTTACGTACTAAAAAACCTGGAGCTAAGATCTTCGCTCCAGGTTTTTTGTTTGTCCATCTGGACCGTCGGTCCGGTGTTGATTGGCGACTGATTCCCTATGCCAAACGCAAAAACTTCTCGGCGTTTCCGGACATGTGCTTCTCCAGGGCGTCGCCGCCCATCTCCTTCCAGAACGGCCAGTCGATAACCATCTCGGCCGTATCCGGGAAGTGGGCCTCATTGTGAGGATAATCGGACTGGTGCATCAACGCGTTTGTGCCAAGAATGTCGATACAGGCCTTGGTCATAGCCGGGCCCTCGAATGGCTCGGCGCCGCACCGGAACCGTCCCATCTGAGCGTATTCGATGGGCTTATATTTCAGCGTTGGCGTCGTGCCTGCAACGTAGTTGCACATCTCTTCCAACCGAATCAGCCAGTGAGGAAGCCAGCCGTGTCCTACCTCCGCCGCGCCGGCGTTAAGGTTGGGGTATCGGTCGAAGATCTGGCCGACGATCAGGTAGGACAACAGCCGGGCCGCGCCCCAAGGATGGGCGGCTGTTCGCGCCACCGCCACGTTGCCCCACATGTCCCGGTAGCCGGGGAAGTAGGGCGGCTCGAACGTAAAGCTGTGGTGAAGGATGGGCAGGTGCGCGTCGTTCATCACTTCCCATATCGGGTCCAGCGCCGGATGGTCCACGGGCATGCCCTCAGGAAGGATCGGCATCACGGCCGATACCCATGAATCGTTGACCAACGACTTGATCTCCGTTACAGCCCATTCGATGTCAGCCGCGGGGGCTAAGATCAGCCCCTTCAACCGGTTGGGCTCGTGGCTGCAATACTCCCGCATGTAGCGGTGGTAGGAGGCATAGAGTCCACGGGCCAGCGTCGGGTCTTCCAGGTGCGACAGTCCATTCGCCCAGGTGCCGGGTATGATTACGTCGACGTCCCGGCCCTCCATGTCCATATCCGAGATTCTGCCGACGGCGTTCTCGTCGCTGACGCCATGCTGAGGATCAACGCGGTGGTGGCCTGAGGACTTTGAGACCCGTCCTTCCAGGGCGCCTCTTCCTCCCACCGCGGCCTCAACGTCTTCCCCTTTTGGCGCCTCACCGGGAAACCGGTCAAATGGAATCGAAGCGATGCTAAGGGCGTTGTAGGTGCCGACGGTGCGAATATATGGCTTCAGCTCGTCCAGACGGCTTCTGAAACTGGGGTCCACGTATTTAACCAGTGTGTCGTAGCTGGGGTTCACGTGAGTGTCGATGTCGATAACCCGGTATCCGTTCTTCATTTCTACTCTCCTCAGATGCGATCTTAAGCTCGTGGGTCAAGTTTTGAATAAGAAATCAGGGCTTCAAATATTTGGAAAGCCATTCCAGGCAGCGTCCCCAGGCCATATAGGCGGCCTCGGGCCGATAGGAAGCGCGGGTGTCGGAAAAGAAGGCGTGGCCGGCGTCTTTGTAGGTCACGAGTTCAAATGTCTTAGAAAGTGACCCCAGCTTGTTCCGCAGTAACGCCACATCGTCGCCTGACGGGTTGGCGTCTTCGGCCCCAAACATACCAAGCATCGGGCAATCAAGGCCTTCCAACATATCTCCAGCGGGCGTGGGGTTGGTGTCGGTGGCCTGGAAGATGCTGTTGGAATAAAAGTTGACGAAGGCGCTTAGGCCGGTGGTGTTACAGGCAAACACCAAGGCCAAGCGGCCGCCTGAGCAGAACCCGACCAGCCCGATGCGCCCATTCACGAAATTGCTGTTTTGTAGGTAGGTCAACGAACCGGCAAGGTCGCCGATGGTCTGGGCGTTGGGTCTGCCGCTCAATGATGCACTGGCCTTGGCCAGGTCTTCTTCCTCCACCACGGTCAGAAAATCGTCTCGGCAGTACAAAGCGGGGACGATGCAAGCGTAGCCAAGGGCGGCGAACCGGCGGGCCACTTCTTTCATGTGCTCTTCGTAGCCGTGAACGCCGTGGGTGAGGACCAACGCTGGGTAAGTTCCAGGTTCTGACGGCCTGGCTACATAGGCTGGCACCGAGTACGACTCGTAGCCGGGATGGCGAATTTCGTAGGCTTTGATTTGAGACGGATGAAAAACTATACCGGGAGGTAAAATTTGTGAGACCAAATCGCCCCCTTTTAGGTAGAGGGATTCTCTAACAAATCTCTGGTGTTGTCCAGCGGGATTCGCTTACGCGGTCTCTATCCCGGCGGCTTTTTGTAAACCCCGGCATCGTAGCGACTATGCGCCCCGCACTCCAGCCTCTCTCGCTTCTTTGGTTGTCCTCATCCATCGCCAGCGTTGGAGTGGGTCACTGATGGCCCGCAGCCACACGCCGAAAAGGTTGAACGACAAGGCTGTCAAGAAGATTGCCACTCCTGGCAAAACAACCACCCACCAGGCGGTTGTGATATACGGCCTTCCGCTGGATAGCATGGTTCCCCAGGAAGAATCGGGCGGTTGTATGCCAAATCCGAGAAAACTGAGGGTAGCTTCGGTCAATATGATTCGAGGCACGTCCAGAGCGGCAACGGTCATAAGTGGTGTAATCAGGTTCGGAAGTACATGGCGGATCAGTATACGTCCGTCCTTTGCGCCTATGGCCTTGGCTGCCTCGACAAAAGGTTGCTCCCGCAATGCCAACACTACTCCTCTAGTGACGCGGGCGTACAGCATCCACCGGCCGATCGCGAAAACCAGGATAATATTCCAAAAACCTGTGCCCAAAATGAATAGCACGATAAGAGCCAAAAGCAGGAGCGGAACTGACATGAAGACGTCTACGATTCGCATGATGACATCGTCAGTTAGTCCACGGTAATAACCGGACAGCAATCCAAGGCCCAACCCCAAGAATCCAGAGACCAATACCCCAAGCACTCCCACTCCCAGAGAGATCCGGCCACCAAAAATCAGCCGACTAAGCATGTCTCGGCCCAGGTGGTCAGTACCAAGGATGTAGAAGCGGTTGTCCTCTGCCGGCGGACTCTCCGATCGGTCGGCGGCTACGCCCGAGGAAAAGGGTTCTACGTGGCGTAGCGGTAATTGCCTGTCAGTGGGATCGTGGGGCGAGACAAATGGTGCAAACAATGCGGCCAAAAAAATCAGCGCAAGAAATACGCCGGAAATCAGGGTTACCGGGTCGCTGATAAACGCCTGGACCAGAGGCCTGCGCCAAAATGCCGTAACAGGATTCATGAATCTTTTTATTTCGGTGGTTTCGTTAGCCATAGCTGATTAGGCCTCTTAATGAATCACTCGCTTGATGTAGTCGGCGCCAATGCCTTCTCTATCAATTTGCATATGATATTCGGGGGTCCAACCAGGTATATAGAAAGTCCACGATAAGATTTACGAACATCACCATCAGTGCGATCACAAACACTGACGCGGTAATCACGGGCAGGTCTCGACCGTTGATGGCGCCAATCAGTAATAAACCCAGTCCTGGCCATGCGAAAATGATTTCAACGACCACTGAGCCATTCATGAAACCGGCCAACTCGTCACCCATCAATGTAACGATGGAGATTGCGGCATTTTTTAACACGTGAGTATAAAGGATGGTAGATTCCCCCAAGCCTTTAGCTCGGGCCGTGGAAACGTAATCCTTACTGAGCTCGTCAATCATGGCAGCCCGAGTTATCTGCGCAAATCTACCCATCACCCGCGGCGCGAGAGTAAGCGCTGGCAACACCATGAACTTCCAACCACCCGGACCCAACCCGTCGAACCCGGAAGTTGGCAATACTCCCCATTGGACGGAAATTAACAGGATAAGCATCAAGGCCAGCCAGAATTCAGGCACAGAAACCACAGCAAATGTCAGGACATTTACGACTCGGTCAAAGAGGCCTCTCGGGTGCCTAGCCGCCAGCATGCCCAGCGGAATCCCCAACATGCCTATGCCCCAGGCGGCCAGCGCCAACACAGCAGTGTTGGGAAGGCGGTCAATCACTAATTCTCGTGCACTAACTTTGTATTTAACAGACTTGTCGAAGTCGGGTGAGCATCTTAATTGGCAGACGGTCAGAAGGCTTGCGAAATAGTCCGCAAGTCGAACATGAATTGGCCGGTCAAATCCGTATTTTTCTTCTAACGCTGCGATGGTTTCTGGGGGAGCATCTTGGTCCACCAACAACCGAATCGGGTTACCCAAGACGTTTATCGCGAAGAACAGCAAGGCCATCAATCCCAAAAGGACGAGAACTGAATGGCCGGCTCTCCGGACCATATATTTACGCACCGTAGAATCTCGTGCCCGGGCCGGAATCTTGCCTCTTTTTAACGTCCGAAGCCCCAATCCTCGACTCGTGATTCTGCACAGAGTTGCCTCGGGCGTCGGCCAAAGGGTCACGAGGCAACATTTCTCCCGTTTTTGAAAGAGACGGCGGAGGCGTCGATGCCATGAACATTGAGACAAGTACGAGTTCAACTGAAGACATTGGCACCTCCAAGTCTATGTTGGAAAAACCATTTGCAACCGGCTCGAGAACCTAGAGATGTAAAGGCCGTGCCAAAATTCTCACAAGGCACGGCCTCAATTCCAATCGCCTTAGCCCCTAGGGGCACAATCCTACGGACTAAAAGTCATGCTGTTGATACGGACTCTGCGGTCGAACCGTGGCTGCCAATTCAATTTCGGATCGACGGCGTAGATCACGGGCAAATCGAATGGCGTGAGCCAAAGCGCCTGTTCATGCACGAAATCAGCCAATCCCTCTAGAAGCTGCTTCCGTTCATCACCAGATGCCGCTAGCGCCGGTGCAAGTTGCTCCTGGATTCCACCGGGGCTAGGGTCGCAGAAGGGAGACTGAGCCTTGGAACAGTTCAGGTAGTATGTAATTTGGCGGCCAAAATCCAACGTCTCGTTGGAAGGCTCGTTTTCAATTAGCTCGGCCGTAGCACAGCTTGTGCTGCCGCGTTCGTTAGCAGCAGCTAGCGCGGCCTGCATTTCCTCTAGCGTTGCATCCGCAGCATCTTTCGTGCTGCCCCGATCCGACAAAAGGTCCGCGACCGCTTGGCCTGCGCGGCAGTTTCGCCGGTCTAGGAAGCCCTGGACGTCGACAATGTTGACATCAACATTAACACCGACGTCCGCTAGGTACCCTTGAACGGCCTCAAGTACTTCCACCTGCTTGGGTATACGGGTACCTCTGCTAAAAAGCCTGAGGACCGTATCGTTGTCGTAATTGGCTTCTTCAAGAAGTTGACGTGATAGGCCCGGGTCGAACGAATAAGGGGCGGTATTGGATTCGGTAGCGCCAATCACACCAGGCCAAATAATATTACCGCGGCAAACGCTGTTGCCCCCGTAGAGTGCGTCGATCATTTCTTGGCAATTTATCGCATGCGCCATCGCCTGACGCACCTTGAGTTTGGACGTCTCTGGATGCAACATGCTTAGCACATCCAGGGTGAATACCTCAGCGGACCCACCGGATTTGATCTGGTTTGCGTCCAATGTGTCGATCGCATCAACGCTCACGTCCCAAGCGATATCGGCCTCACCAGCTTTAACCATGGCCGCCATCACCTGAGGTTCTCCTCTAAAGAACCATTTGACGTCGCGGATTACAGGTTTCTGAAACTCGAAATGGTCGCCAGCAGGAACGTAGTCTTCGTACGCCTCCTGGGTGATCGAAACGCCGAAATCCCATTCCACTAATTTGTACGGACCGAAACTTACGTTCTGCCTGGCCCTATCTTCTTCGGTTGTACTGGCCAAGAAATCAGGAGCGGTGAAATTCGCAAAGAACGCCGTGTTGGGGAAAATTGGACAGGGCGTTGTGCAGTTGATATCCAGCGTGAATTCATCAA
>NZVX01000042.1 GCA_002698265.1 Chloroflexota bacterium
ATACGGTCCCATGATGGAACGTGGTATCGTCGATCCGGTGAAAGTAACCCGGTCCGCCTTGCAGAACGCTGCCAGCGTCGCAGCCATGGTGCTGACGACTGAGTCCGTAATCAGCGAGATTCCTCAGCCTACGCCGGCCATGCCGGCCATGCCCCCGGGCGGCGGGATGGACTTCTAAAGTTCCTCCCAAAAACCATCGCAAACAAAAGCCGTCCTTCCCCTGCGGGAAGGACGGCTTTTTTGTGGGGCGCGGCAAACTGCCCTTGCCGCATCGGATGAACGGTTCGGAAGAGGGGTGATACCCGCACCCTGCCGTTCTGAGCCAGCCGGAGCGGCGAAGAATATGCTATTTCATATGGCACTGCGGAAATACAGCATCAGGGAATCGGCACGTCAGCAGAAAATTGGCAGATCCTTCGCTTCACTCAGGATGACAGACGTATAGGTTTACGGTGTCTTTGGGCGCCTAGCCCAGACCGTAATGACAAAACGAAGCCTCTAGAATCTGGCGGTCCTCGTTTGACACTGTAGAATCAAAACGCCTACATTGGCCGCACTCAATCTCCCGAGGAGGACAATGATGCCAGGGGTAGTTGACGCTGATACACACGTCCTGGAATCCCAAGATATGTGGGACGACTTCGATGATGGCGGTGAGATGTACCCTTACCGTCCCCTGTTGGTGAACCTGCCGGGAGATACCTCTTGGGGAGGACGGAACGCCTTCTGGCTCATCGATGGCGAGACGTACCCTAAATCAGCGGGCAGCAACTCGTTCCCATTGCACACACCAACCACGGCGATCTTCGAGATGGAGCGCACAGATATCGTGGTGGGCGCCCGTCAAATGACCGACGTACCAACCCGGTTAAAGGACATGGACGACCGGGGGGTGGATCTGCACGTGGTCTACCCGACTTTGTTCATCTTCACCGGTTTCAATAACCCTAAACTGGAGATAGCCCTCTGCCGGGCCTACAACAGTTTCATGGCCAAAGCCTGCGCGGATTCAGGAGGCCGAATTCACTTTGTGATGATGCCGCCGCTAAATTCGGTTGACGCCTGCATAGCGGAGATGGACCGGTGTAAAGAGTTGGGCTCGGTCGGAATGTTTTTTCGGACCATGGAGACAGGCCGCTCCTTAGGAGACCCATTTTTCTTCCCGATATACCAGGAGGCAGCAAGGCTGGGGCTGCCGGTCTGTATCCACTTGGGTCGCGCGATTCCTAATTCGCCGTCGGCTCTCCAAGGGAACTTGGGCTCGGTTTCTTCGGCTTTTATGGCCATCGTCCAAGGGAGAATTCCCGAGAAGTTCCCCGGCTTGAAGACCGGGTTCATCGAGTTCGGTTCTCTGTGGGTGCCGGATGCTTTGCATGGTATGCACCGCCGAGGTCAGATGAAGTACCGTGGCCCGGTTTCTTCGCTGCTAGGAGCAGGCCGGACCGACCCGCAGCTCTTCAAAGATTACGGGATGTTTCTAACTTGCTACGCCGACGAGCCGCTTCCGTTCATCTTGGAGTATGTCGGTGAAGAAAATTTGATAATCGGATCGGATTACTCCCATCAAGATGCCTCAGAAGAGGAAGACCTCGTGCAACTGATGCGAAGCCGGGAAGACGTATCGTCCGGTGTGGTGGAAAAAATCCTCTGCGAGAACGCCCGGAATTTCTATCCTCTTTAAAGAACCCGTTGGACGCCAACAGCGCAGCAGCGCGACAGGCGTAGTATATCCATCTGGCTACCGCTATAATGCGTTGCTGCTGAAATCTCCCAGGCTTGCAGAGATAGGAACCCGCCGATGACTAGCGTTCCCGAAAAACCAACGGCAAATGGGAAGATCTTCCCCACTGCCCAGGCGGCCCTTGAAGGCGTCTTTGACGGAGCCTCCGTGCTGGTCGCCGGTTGGTCCGCGAGCGACGAGCCGGAGAAACTGCTGCGTGGGCTGGGTGAGATTGGGGTTGGCAACCTGACTTTGGTCTGCCAAGGAGCTTGGGCCCAGAAACCGGGCAAGTTCGGGATCGGCGACCTAATCGCTACCGGACAGGTCAAGAAAATGGTCTCACCACTGCCGTTTCACCCGGAATATGGCGGTCCGGTGAAGGACCGGTGGAAGTCGGGTGAACTGGAGCTAGAGGTCGTGCCCCAGGGCGTCTTGGCCGAGCGGCTGAGGGCCGGAGGCGCGGGTATCGGCGGCGTGTTTCTGCCCACCGGCGCCCGGACCAGGTTCGCCGAAGGAAAAGAGCTTCGGCCCTTCGACGGCAAAGAACACGTCCTGGAATTTGCCCTAAAAGCCGATTTTGCCCTGTTGCGAGCCAAGACCGCCGATACATTGGGCAACATGGTGTATGAAGGCACCGGCCGCAACTGGAACCCCATAATGGCGATGGCCGCAACCGTTACCGTGGCCGAGGTCGACCAGGTCGTCGAGCCAGGCGGGCTAAACCCCGAACTGGTGATCACCCAAGCCATATTCATCGACCGTTTGGTATCGGCTATCTAGCCGCAGGAGATTTCTCCCAGATGCCTGGAAAACCGTTAGACCCGTCTTTCGTGGCCCGGCGCGTTGCGCAAGAGCTTTTTCCCGGAGCGGTCGTTGCCCTGGGGCCTGGATTGCCCTGGGGCCTGCCCAGCGCGTTGCGCAACGGAAGCGGCGTATGGCTAGTTTCGGATAGTGGGTTTCTAGGTTTCCAAGGTCCCGGTACAGAGGCAGCGGACGGGGAATGCCAGACCGTGGTGATGCTGTCCGGCGGCGCTTACACGGGAGTGGTGGACATCGGCGGCATCCTGCGGGGCGGACACACCGATATCGCCGTTCTGCAACCGGCCCAAGTATCTGCCAACGGAGATTTCGTCCACTGGACGACCGCAGCCACCCAAGGACTATTCGCTCCAGGACCGGCGGTGGACATGGCCTACGGGGCATCGAAAGTTGTGGCGGTTATACCCCACCAAAATGCTGATGGCTCATCCACTATCCTGGGTCAATGCAGTCTACCGGTGGACGGTGCTGGCCAGGTAGACATGATCATAAGCGATGCGGCGGTGATCAACGTAAGCCAAGACGGCCTCGAATTGGTTGAGATTGCGCCAGGTTGGACCGTTGACGAAGTTGTAGCCATGACCGATGCGCAGCTTTCGATATCTTCTGTGAAAGAGATGGGTTTCGAGGTTCCGGCCTTGGAAATGCCCAATAAGGTCTACCCCAGCGCCTTGGAAGCCCTCAAGGACGTGCCTGAAGGATCAATAATCAATGTTGACGGCTTCGCCGGACCCGGCGGTATGGCTCACTACCTGATGGTCGGCCTGCGCGATCTGGGCGTAAAGGGCCTACAGCTGATCAGCAACACTGCGGGTGTCGCTAGGGTCAGCGGCTTCGGCGCGCCCAACATAATCGACCACAGCATCCTGGTGGAGAACAACCAGGTCGCGAAGGCCACTGCGTCCTACCCCGTCTCTCCGTCTGCCTCCCGGCCCAGCGCTTTTGAGGAGGCCTACAACCGGGGCGAGACGGAACTAGAAGTGGTGCCCCAAGGGACCCTGGCCGAGCGTCTGCGCTGCGGCGGCGCCGGGGTAGCGGCCTTCTACACTCCGACTGGTGCCGGGACGCTTCTGGGCGAGGGCAAGGAAGCCCGGAGCATCGGCGGCAAAGAGTACATCCTGGAGACGGGGCTACGGGCCGATTTCTGTATCATACGGGGCTACAAGGCCGATACTCTGGGCAACGTTGTCTATAAAGGCACTTCCCGAAACTTCAACCCGGTGATGGCCACCACCGCCAAGATTACCGTGGTTGAGGTTGATGAGATCGTGGAGCCGGGAGAACTGGGGCCGGAAGAGATCGTCACTCCAGGCCTGTTCGTGGATCGCATCGTCGTCCGGCCTCCGGAATTTTCCGCATACCTGTGAGTAAGAAAAGGCCCAACCGATGACATCGTTATCCGATAAAGAGCGCTTGCCCAGAGAGATCGTTGCCATGCGGGTGGCCAAGGAGCTGCCCGACGGCTCGTACGTGAACCTGGGTATCGGTATCCCCACACTGGTTTCCAGCTTTGTGCCCGAGGGCCGGACTGTTTTCTACCACAGCGAGAGCGGCATCCTGAATTGCGGACCCGTCGTCGAACCCGGGGATGAGGGCGAAGATATAGACTTGATAAACGCTGGGGGCCAGTACTTGCAGCCTGTTGGCGGGATGTCGTTCTTCGACTCGGCGGAGACTTTCGCCATGGTCAGGGGTGGTCACGTGGACGTGACGGTCTTGGGTTCCCACCAAGTTTCGGCCACCGGGGACCTGGCCAACTGGATGCTCCCCCAGCGGGGTGTGGGCAATGTTGGTGGCGCCATGGACCTGGCCACCGGGGTCACTGGGGTCATCGTAGCGATGGAGCACACCGACCGGAACGGCGAGCCCAAGATAGTCGAAGAATGCACCTTTCCTCTGACGGGCAAAGGGTGCGTCTACCTGATTGTCACCGACCTGGCAGTGATCGAATGCAACGGCAAGGGCCTGACACTGAAAGAAGTAGCCCCAGGTTGGACACCCGAGGAGGTGCAGCAATTAACCGGGGCCAAGCTAACCATCTCGCCCGATGTTGGGGAGTTCCAGCTCTAGTTTTCTAGCGTTCGATGCAGAGCAATTGCGCATCGACGACCACGAATCCGGTGTCGATGAGTCGCGCGATTTGAGTAGCTGTGTCGAAGACCAACAATGACTGGTCTTCCCCCTGGTAGAAGGGTTTGATCAGCAAGTAGCCGCCGTCGGCGGCACCGAATCTAAAATTACTATCGGCCGTCGACCGACCGGTAGAAAAAACTTCGTTATGGCTGAGGCTTTTTCAGTAACCAACGGAATAATAGACCCTTTGTTGGCAGATGTGGTGACGGGCAACCAGGACAAGGTTGTCGGATGGATGAAGGGTGAACCGGGCGCCTGGGGGTTCCTGGCCGGACAGGCCGTGTACGCCGTGCGGACGCATGCGGGCCGCAGCTTGGGTGACACGGAACGGAGACTGGTCTGGAGCCGTATGTGGTGGTGGCTGGAACAAGTGAAGGCCAGGACCAACAACCCATTCTAGTGGGCCAAACCGGGGCTCAGAAGATAATCCATGGCACGTAAACCCACTGATGCCGGTGTGGTCGTATATACTGGCCGTGAGCGATTCGCAGTGTAAGGCTGCGGTCAGCCCTTATATCTGCGAAAACATGCCCGATTCCATAATCACCGCCACCGGCATACATAAGACCTACGACACCGGTACGATCAAAGTTAACGCCCTGCGAGGGGTAGATCTGACCGTGGAACGCGGTGAGATGGTCGCCATCATGGGCCCCAGCGGCTGCGGGAAGACCACCATGCTTAACTGCCTCTCCGGCTTGGACGAGGTCGACTCAGGTCAGGTGGTGATTGACGGGGTAGTGCTCCACGACCTGCCCGACGACGAGCGCAGCGACTACCGCGCCCGCCGCATGGGATTCGTATTTCAGCTCTACAACCTGCTTCCCGTACTATCTGCTGTCGAGAACGTGGAGCTGCCCCTGTTGGTGTCCGGCACCAAGCCCGCTGAGTCCCGCAAAAGGTCAATGGACCTGTTGGAACTGGTGGGACTGAGCGACCGGGCCCAGCACCTTCCCGGCGAACTCTCCGGTGGG
The DNA here is from genome assembly GCA_002698265.1 of Chloroflexota bacterium. GTDB lineage: Bacteria > Chloroflexota > Dehalococcoidia > Lucifugimonadales > UBA3495 > UBA9611. The sequence continues at coordinate 5,647 of NZVX01000042.1, forward strand.
CAGCGCCAGCGGGTGACCATCGCTCGGGCCCTGGTCAATCAGCCGTCCATCGTCTGGGCCGACGAGCCCACCGGCGACCTGGACAGCGAAACGGCCTCGGATATCATGGACCTGATGTGCCAACTGAACGCCGAGAATGGCCAGAGCTTCGTTCTGGTGACTCACTCGGACGATGTGGGCAGGCGGGCCCACCGCATCGTCCGTATGCGGGACGGCGAGATCGTGGACAACGGCAACGGGGAATCCCCGTAGTTTTATTGCCTGTAGAAGTTATATCAACGAATGCCATTTCACCCTCATCCTAACCTTCTCCCTCAAGGGAGAAGGGAATGGTTCCCCGATTAATCGGGGTAAGAGCAAGGGCCGCGCCAGGACCTAGATGGAAGAACTGTTCGGCGTCTCCATGGACATCATCATGGTCGTCCTGTTGGCGGTCTTTCTACCGGTGATCACCATCGTGGCCGTCGTCGCCTGGCGCAACCCCGTGATGCTCAAGCTGGGACTGCGCAATGTGCCTCGCCGCAAGTCCCAGACCGCCCTGATCATCGTGGGAATCATGATGAGCACACTGATCATGGCGGCCGCCTTCGGTACTGGCGATTCGATAACTTTCTCCATCCGCAAGAACGCCATCGACGCCCTTGGCACTATCGATGAGATCATCGTCTCGGCCCGCGCCGACGAATCGGATACCATCGGCAGCTTCAATTACTTCCCCGAGCAACGCTACCAACAACTCAAAGTTGAGTTGGCGGGCATGGAGACCGTCGATGGACTGGCCCCGGGCATCGGCGAGTTCGCTCCAACGATCAACACCAGGACCCAATTGAGCGAAGGCCAGATGCAGGTTACCGGTGTGGACCCTGACGCCTTAAGTGGCTTCGGACGTTTCCGACTGACCAACGGCCAAGAGGTCCGGCTGGAGACTCTAGGCCCGAATGACGCCCTCATCAACGAGGAGGCGGCCGACGAACTGGACGCCGTGATCGGGGATGATTTGGTGACTTTTGTGGCCGGTTCCAGCGTCAAGTTCCGGGTCCAAGGCATCGTGGATAGCGGCGGACTGGCGGGGCGGGGCCCTTCATTGCTGGTCCGGTTGGACCGGGCCCAGGAGATTTTCGGACGGGAAGGCCTGATCAACTCTGTTGCCGTTTCCAACAAGGGCGGCGTGTTCGCCGGTGCGGAAGTCAGCGATGAGGTTACGGATGCACTCAGGGTCTTATTCGCCGACCGTGCCATCGCCGGGCAGCTTCAGACGTTGCTGAACCGGATCGAAATCATCGAGCAGACCGACCTCTTGAGGCTCTCTTCCGGTGGGGACTTGGCCGAAGATCTGGGTGAATTGGCCAAGGGTCTCGGAGAAAGCGGGCTGTCTGAGGAATTCATCGGGGCGCTGGCCGATGAGGATGTCCAAGAAGCGGCGCTAAATGCTGTGGCAAACGCCGATCTGCCCGAGGTGGAGCGCCAGGCAAGCACGCTTTTCGCCGGACTGGCTGAGTTCCGGGTGCTGGACATCAAGAAACAGGTACTGGACGAAGCGGACCAAGCCGGGTCAGGTGTGACCAGCATATTCATGATCATGGGCCTGTTCTCCATCATGGTCGGGGTGCTGCTGATCTTCTTGATCTTCGTCATGTTGGCGGCGGCCCGCCGCGCCGAGATGGGCATGGCCCGGGCCGTTGGCGCCAAACGGCGCCATCTAGTCCAGATGTTCATCTTTGAGGGGACGGCCTATTCGGTGGTCTCGGGAGCGGTGGGGGTGTTGCTTGGTTTGGGAGCTAGCACTTTGATGGTCATCGCGGTCAACCGGATCTTTCAATCGGGCGGCACGGGAGCGCCGGAGAACTTCACCATGTTCGCCCACTTCGAGCTTAGAAGCGCCATCGTCGCTTACTGTCTGGGAATGGTGATCACGCTGGCCACTGTTGGGATATCCGCCTACCGCGTCAGCCGTCTGAACATCGTGGCGGCGGTGCGGGGACTTCCCCCGCCGGTCCAGCAGTCCGATACCCCGTTCCGGACCAGATTGCTTGCCCCACTGCGGGCGTTCGGCCATCCGGTTATCCTGGCTGGGACCGGGTCCTGGGCTCTGGCCAGACTCGATGTCAGCCGGGGTGTCGACCTTCTCCTTCGGTCGGTCTGGGCCGGCGCCACGTCACCATTGGCATTTTTTGGCGCGGTCATTCAGGCCCTATGGGTGCCCATGAGCCACGGCTGGCTGACCGCCGTGGTGGGAGTGTTGTTCACCTGGTTGGGCACATCATCCGACGAGGCCGCCCCACTGCGCATCGGCATCACCCTGGTGATTGTGGGCGTGGGGCTGTCCATCAGGACATTCTCCCACCGGACCGGGCTCCGGGCCGATGTGGGAGACCGCGTCGCCTACACGTTCATGGGACTGGGAAACCTGGCATTCTGGGTGCTGCCTTTCAGCGCCTTGCGTTCTATATTCGGCGAGATCGAAGGCGGCATCGAGATGTTCTTCATCTCCGGCATCGCCATGGTGGCAGCGGCGGTCTGGACGGTGATGTACAACGCCGACCTGCTCCTGAAGTTGTTCACATTCGTCACAGGGCCATTCGGCCAACTCCGGCCCGTCCTGGTGACCGCCGTGGCCTATCCGATGGCCGCCAAGTTCCGGACGGGACTAACCCTGGCTATGTTCGCCCTAGTCATCTTCACCCTGATCGTGATGTCCATCCTCACCGAGGCCTTCAGCGCCGCGGTGGGCGACTCCGACAGAGTGGCCGGCGGCTGGGATATTCAGGCCTCGGTAAATTTCAACACGCCCATCGATGATATCCGTGCCGCCATCGGCGAGAAGCCCGGTCTCAACAATGAGGACATCACGTCCATCGGAGGGTACACTACCATCCCCGTAGAGACCCGGCAGGTCGGTGCCGACGAGCAGCGGTGGCGTTTCTACGCCATCAGGGCCGCCGACGACCAGTACCTGCGGGAAACCGGGGCCAATCTGAAATTGTTTGATAAGGCATACGGAGAAACCCAGGAAGAGATCTGGGACGCNCTGAGAGAGGACTCGAACCTNGTGGTTGTCGATTCCCTGGTGGTGCCGTCCCGCGACGGGTTCGGCAACGATGAGATACCGTTCGAGCTTGAGGGTTTCTNCTACGAGGACACNGAGATGGAGGCCGTGGANATCGAGGTCAGGGAGCCCCGTACCGGCCAGGTGATCCCTCTGAAGGTCNTCGGGGTTTTGGACAGGCTTACAGATGCATTCGGCGAGTTGGGGGTGGGCATGCTTGCCTCCCGTGAGGAGTTGGACGAAGCNATTCCCTTCACGATACCGACCACAACTTTCCGGTTCAAAGCTGCCGACGGCGTGAACGTCGCCGCCCTATCTAAGGATCTGGAGTCGAACTTCCGCGAGAACGGCATGGAGACCGACGTTCTGTCGGAACTGGTGGACGACATCGCGGCGGCCAACCGGGCTTTCAACTACCTATTCACCAGTTTTATGGGTCTGGGGCTGCTGGTGGGGATCGCCGCATTGGGAGTGGTCAGCTTGCGGGCGGTGGTGGAACGCCGCCAACAGATCGGCGTGCTGCGGGCCATCGGCTACCGCAGGCGGATGGTGCAACTGAGTTTCCTCACCGAGTCGTCTTTCGTAGTGCTCATGGGCACCGCTATTGGTGTCGGCCTGGGGACCATAATCTCCTGGAATATCGTTAAGGACCTCCAAGAAGAGGTCGAGACCGTCCGGTTCGCCATCCCGTGGTTGCAGATAATCATCATTGTGGCCATAGCCTACGTATTCTCCCTGGCCACCACCTTCATGCCGGCGCGACAGGCTTCCCGCATCTACCCAGCCGAAGCGCTGCGGTACGAATAGACTCCGCATTTATTTGAAGAAGGAGCCTCGCCATGACAGCCAATTCTACGGCTAGCAACAGCGGATTCAAGGTGATCGGAACCACGCCCATACGCCACGATGCCACGGACAAGGTCACCGGCCAAGCCCGCTACGGCGCCGATATCAGCATGCCCGGGCTCCTTCACGGCAAGATTCTGAGGAGCCCCCATGCCCACGCCGTGATCAAGTCGATAGATGCCGCCAAAGCCCTGGCGTTGCCGGGCGTCAAGGCGGTGGTGACCTCGGCTGACCTACCGGTTCTGTCCGGTAGACCAGTGGACGTTGCCGAGGGATCGCCCCTAAACCCCAGGTTCCTGAGCAACAACGTGCTGGCTGCGGATAAAGCTCTGTACAAAGGCCACGCCGTGGCGGCGGTGGCTGCGGACAGCGTGCACACCGCCGAGGCCGCGCTATCTTTGATTGAAGTCGGCTATGAGGTCTTGACTCCCGTTCTGGACGGCAAAGAAGCCATGGAGCCAGACTCACCCATCCTCCACGACCGGTTGTTCCGTTCCGAGGGCGAGTTCTTCCGTCCGGGTGGTCTACGCGACGATGACGACGATAGCGTTCCGACTAACATCGCCAGCCACTTTATCTTCGAACTGGGCGACCCAGACCAAGGATTCAAGGATGCTGAAGTTGTTGTGGAGCGGGAATTCCACACCAAGCCAGTGCACCAGGGTTATATCGAACCCCACAGCGCCACCGTCCGCTGGGACCGAGACGGGAGGGTGACGGTCTGGGGCAGCTCCCAGGGACACTTCGCCATCAGAGACTTCACCGCCTTGGTGTTGGGTATCCCCATCTCGCGCGTCAAGGTGATTCCCATGGAGATAGGCGGCGGGTTCGGCGGCAAACTGGTGGTATACGTCGAACCGGTGGCGGCGCTTCTGTCCAAGCAGACCGGCCATCCGGTGAAGATAACCATGACCCGGGCCGAGGTGCTTGAGGGCACCGGCGCCACTGCTGGGGGCCACATCCGCGCCAAGATCGGCGCGAACAAAGACGGGCGAATCACGGCTGCCGATGCCCATTTCGTCTACGAGTCGGGCGCATTTCCCGGAGCCCTGGTCAACCTGGCTTCAATGACCATCTTCGCGCCATATGACATCCCCAACGTGCGCTCGGAAGGCTACGACGTGGTGGTAAACAAACCCAAGGTCGCTCCTTACCGGGCCCCTCTGGGTCCGCCCGCCGGGTTCGCCGGAGAGACCCTGATTGACGAACTGGCCGCCAAGCTTTCCATGGACCCCATCGATCTCAGGCTGCTTAATGCCGCCAAAGAGGGCACCCGCCGCGTCACCGGCATCCCCTACAAGAAAGTCGGGTACGTGGAGACGTTGGAGGCAGCCAAGGCCCATCCCCACTACACTGCCTCCCTCGGCGGCCCAAATAGAGGCCGTGGGGTGGCCACCGCCGTCTGCAACAACATCACCGGCCCGGCCAGCGCCGTTGTTAGCCTGCAACAGGACGGGAGTGTCGGCCTGGTGGAAGGATCCGCCGACCTGGCGGGTAGCCGCACCGCAGCGGCCATGCACGTGGCCGAGGTGTTGGGCATTCCTGTCGAGGAAGTACACCCGTCGGTGGGCGACACCGACGCCATTGGCTACACGGCCATCAGCGCCGGCAGCAGCGCCGTCTACAAGACCGGCTGGGCGTCATTCGAAGCCGCCCGCGACCTACAGCGGCAGTTGGCGGCCAGGGCCGCGCTCATTTGGGACGTGCCGGTGGAAGACGTGGACATCGCCGACGGCGTTTTCTCCCACCGCTCCGACCCCGAAGTCCGGCTAACTTTGAAAGAGTTGGCCGCGCGGCAGAACACCACCGGAGGGCCGCTTCTGGGCCGGGCCGGGGGCGCTTGGGGAGGGGAGAGTCCGGGATTCGCCGTACATATCGTGGACGTGGAAGTAGACCCGGAAACGGGCAAGACCGATATCATCAGGTACACGGCCCTTCAGGACCCCGGAACCGCTGTCCACCCCCAGTACGTGGAGGGTCAGATCCAGGGCGGGGCCGTCCAGGGCATCGGCTGGGCGTTGAACGAGGAGTACTACACCGACGAAAAGGGCGGGATGCTGAACTCCAGCCTGCTGGATTACCGCATGCCCATCGCCAAGGACCTCCCCATGATCGATACCCAGATCGTGGAGGTGCCCAACCCCGACCACCCTACAGGCGTCAGGGGAGTGGGAGAGGTCTCTATAATCCCCCCGGTCCCGGCCATCGCCAACGCCATCAATCAGGCAATGGGAATCCGCATGTCCGAGACTCCCATGTCGCCGGGGGCGGTGCTTGAGGCGTTGTGGGAGAAAGAGGGCTAGGGCCAAACACAAGCCTGGCTTATGCGCGGCCCTTCGACGGTCTAAGGATGAACGGATGCTGTGGCTGCCCCGATCATTCGCAGCCTGTCGAACCACCGTTGGGGTGACCCGTGTTTGACCCAATTTTACCATGTCATTCTGAGGCGCTAGCCGAGGAATCTCGTTGCCGGTGCGATGCCACGACCAGTGGGTAAAGCGGCCCTTCGCCCAACTCAGGTTGACAATTGCCTCTACGGCGTCAGAATAACCTTGCCGCGGGCGCCCCGGTTGGCCAGGTGCTGGTGGGCCTTGCCTACCTCGGCCATGGGGAGCACTTGGTCCACG
>NZVX01000043.1 GCA_002698265.1 Chloroflexota bacterium
GGACCTTGCCGGCGGTCGTCTCTACGACCGGATCACTCATGGCACCCTCCTTGCGGCTTCCCTCTGAAACTCGGCGCAAGTATAGCCCAAGCAAAGTCCGCTGTTAAGGATAAGCAAAGCCTGGATACTTGGTGGGGCACCCTACCTGTCGGTGCTGAATGAGTCGGAATCGTGCTCCTCAGACTTCTTGGCAGACCTCAATAAACGCCTGATGGACGATTTACTCGCTTTGCTATAGGTACAGCGAGTATTCAACGACTTCTTCCCCTGGTATATAGGACTGATACGTTGCAATTAACCCGGTGTGTTTGTTCTACAACCTCTTCTTGACCTACAGCATCACGGGTTCCAGGGCAAGTTGCTCCAATCCACGAGCGCTGATCTCTAGGAATGCCTCAAGGTGGCCATCGCTTGGAAGGCAACTCGCAACGCATTCGATAATGGGGTCGCCCGTATAGACACGATGATCCCACCAGACCAGGATAATTTGCGTAACCGTTACCCTGAGCTTGTCGAAGGACCTTTTCGGCACATATGTCCAAAGCTCGACAGGTGGTTCGACAGGCTCACCATGAGCGGTCTTGTGCGGGTAATTACTTTTTATCGTCCACCCTGCGGAAGGCTAGCATGAAGGACAACAACCCCGGATAAAGTACAATTGGTCTGACCCGACCTAGTAGAGAGGTGGCATGCCGCTCAGAATCAGACGGCGCTCCAACGTTGCTGTGATCGAGATTCACGGGGTCATCGGGAATCACGTGAAGATACCGGATTTCTCGCGCCTGATCGATTCCGTCGCTGTTAACCCGCGCCTAAAGGCACTTCTGTTGGACATCGATTCGCCGGGCGGGTCGGCCACTGGGTCTGAGGTCCTCCACCGGGCTATCCAGAGGGTGGCCGAAGACAAGCCGGTTTACGCCTACGTGCGAGGTTTGGGGGCTTCGGGCGGCTACTACCTAGCCTGCGCCGCCGCCAAGGTCTACGCTCTCCCCACGGCGATGGTCGGGTCGATCGGCGTGATCTACCTCCGGCCCGTGATCGAACAACTGTTATCCAAGGTGGGCGTGGAGTTCTCGGTGTACAAGAGCGGAGAGTTCAAAGACATGACCGGGTTCTGGCGCAGCCCCACGGACCGGGAATCGGTAAAGTTCCAGGAATTGATCGACGAGATCTTCGACAACTTCGTAAAGGTAGTGGCGCATGGCCGTTCCCTCGAAGAGGTGGCAGTCCGGGAAATCGCCACGGGTGAGATGATGACCGCCCAACGGGGCATCGGGGCTGGGCTGGTGGACGTTATCGGAGATTTCAAAGACGCCCTTGAAGCTGCCGCCGAAGCCGGAGGTTGCAAACCCACCCCCCGGTTCATTCGTCCCGGACGGAGCCTGGGCCAGCGGATATTCTCCCGCACCGCCATGGGACAGCAAAGTGGAGGGCAAGCGCTGCTGGAGGGTCTGGGTAGGATGATGGCCGGGGGTATCTACTATCTGGAGCCGGGGCACATCGCCGGTGGCGACTTCAGCACCTAGGAAACCGGCTAACCCACCAGCCGCTTGGCTTCCTGCCAGAGTTCTTCTTTCTGCTCCAGCGGCAGGGCGTTGAAGTCCAGACCCCGGTCGGCGGCGAGGTTCTCCATGCTGAGGTAGCGCTTCCCGAAACGCTGGTTGGCCTGGCGCAAGACATCCTCTGCGTGGGCGCCGGACCAACGGGCCAGGTTGACCATGGTGAACAGCAGGTCGCCCAGTTCATGGACCTTCTCCTCCGGAGTAACCGCCGCCTTCAGCTCGGCGACCTCTTCCACGATCTTGTCCAAGACCCCAGAGACATCGTTCCACTCGAACCCCGCCTTGCCCACGCGGTCCTGCATCAACTGGGCGTAGGCTAGGGCCGGCATGTCGACGGGAATACCTTCAACGGGCGATTTGCTTTCCCCTTTTTCCTTGCGTTCCTGGGCTTTAATCTGCTCCCAGTTTCGCTCCACCTCCCGGGCGTCCTCGGCGTGGCCGTCGGCGAACACATGGGGGTGGCGACGGACCAGCTTGCTGTTGATCTTGCGTAGCACGTCCTCCAACTGGAAATCGCCTGCTTCTTTGGATATGTCAGCGTGGAACGCAACCTGTACCAGCAAGTCCCCCAGTTCTTCTGATAGGACTGTGGGGTCGCCCTGGTCGATGGCTTCGATGACCTCGTAGGACTCTTCCAGTAGGTTGCGTTTCAGGGACTCGTGTGTCTGCTCCCGGTCCCAGGGGCAGCCGCCGGGCGCGCGCAGCCGGGCGACGATGTCCATCAATGTCTGAAACGTGCCCAGTTCTTGATCTGAAAAGAGGTCGCTGCAAGCAGGCTGGTTGGGGGATGGTTTCTTTGGCTGTGGCATGGACGAATTATAGATTGACCGCCGGTTGCTTCACAAGCTGGCCGGTGCTAAGTTACGTTGAACCGCCAGGCGTACATTCCAATGGAATTACGGGGAATCGCAAGCCTGATCCAGTTCGCAAAACGGAGATTACATGGGCCGTGTAGGCTGGGTCACCTGGGCACTCTTCATCGTTGCAGTGCCGCTATTCTTGGTCACCGCCAGCGTTACCTGGGCGTTCAATAGCCCCGGTTTGTACAACGACGGGTTTGGGAAGTATTCTATCTCCCGCATCTCCGGCATCACAGACACCGACCTGAGTCAGGTGGGCGCGGACATCCGAAGTTACATCAACTCCGGGGACGAACCGCTCAGTGTGCAGACCCGGATCCTAGGCGAGAAACGAGACCTATTCAACGACCGGGAAGTAGCCCACATGAAAGACGTGAAGCAGCTTGTGCGCGGCGTCTATGTTCTGGCCTTGGTCTCCGCCGTCTACCTTGCTGCCATGACCGTCGTCGGCTTCGCATTACAGCGGGGGCGGTTCGTGCCAGACCTGGCCAAACGCATGGCGTTGGGCGGAGGGCTGACTCTGGCGCTGCTGGTGGTCTTCGGAATCGTGGCCTTGGTGGGATTCGACGGCGTGTTCTTGAAGTTCCACCAACTCAGTTTCGCCAATGACTTTTGGCGACTTGACCCGCGGACCGATTACCTGGTCCGCATCTTCCCCCAGGACTTCTGGTTCGACGCCACGATGTGGGTGGCGGTACGGGCCATCGTCGGGGCGCTGGTGTTGACCGTGGCAGGGAGCTCCTTCCTGGTCTACCGTCGGTATACCGGATGGCAAGGGGAATTGTCCGGTATGGAAAGTGCGCGCGAGGCCTAATCTAGATTAACCTAGGATACAGGCCGTAAAAATCTGGCCTGCGCAATCTCGAGAATAACAAAGAAACAGGGGCAAGTGACACTTGCCCCTGTTTCATGCGAGTCTCGGTGGTCGCGGTCTATCAATGATATTAGGGGCCGCAGCCACATCCGCCGCCGCAGCAACCGCCGCCCCCCAATGGAGGCAGTGGCCCCATGGACGTGGGCATCTCGCTGCCGCCCTTGGTTACAGCCGCGAACACTGAGATTGCGCGTTTGGCAGGCTGCTCACAATTGGGACAGTCCGCGCCAACGGCACTCATTGATTGTAGTTTTTCAAACTTATGGTTGCAGGTGGGACAGATATACTCATACAGAGGCATGTTGTCACCTCACTTATTTGCGTCCGGCAACTATCAGGTTCGGAGCCGGCCGGGAATCACTGAACTGAATTTAACCGAAAGAAATATGAAGCGTCAAGGGCATCACCATCGTTAGGCAGGGTCAAGACCAGGACTCCAGTCCTGCAACAAGACGTCCGCGCCGGCGTCTCCAGACATTGGACTCTTGGCGGGCCTACCGGGACTTCCGATTCCTCTGGGTGGCCAACTTCTTCGCCAACACCGCTCAGTGGCTGCAACTACTTTCCGTGGGTTGGTTGGTGCGCGATCTAACCGATTCTTTCGCGTCTTCGGGGCTCCTAGTGGTCGCCGTGGGCGGAATGACCACCTTGCCGACCCTAGTAGTGGGCCCTTGGGCCGGTGTGTTGGGCGACCGGGTGGACCGCAGAAAATTGGTCATGGCGGTACAGAGCTTCATGACCGTGGCGGCGATCGCCTTCGCCCTTGTGGTGCACTCCGGACACATAGAATGGTGGCACGCTTACATCTACGTTTTCGTGTCGGGAGTGTGCTGGTCGACCTCCATCACGATGCGCCAGACCCTGGTGGCCAACACCGTACCCAGGGAAGCCTTGGTAAATGCCTACGCCTCCAATACCTTGACCATCACCGGCACCCGAATGATCGGCCCGTTCATCGGTGGGGTCCTGATTACCACCATTGGCTTCACGTGGAATTTCGCCATCGAAGCCGGCTTGTACGCGGCGACCGTGCTGGCCTTCTTGCCCATGAAAACCCCCTACCTGCAGCACCGCCCGGCGGACTCCAGCGGCTCTCCTTTGGCCAATTTTTTGGAGGGCCTGCGGTACGTCAGAAAGCAAGAGCGGGTGATCTGGAACCTTCTGGTGGTCGGACTCATACCCAACGTATTGCTCCACCCTGTTTGGTTCGTGCTCCCGGTGTTCACCGTTGAAGTACTCCACCGAAGTGCCGACACGGGCGGAGTCCTGCTGGCGGTCACCGGATTCGGCGGGCTTCTGTCGGCAATAACCATCGCCTCTGTGGGATTCGGCGCCAACCGGGGACTGATCTGCCTGTGGGCCGTTCTGGTCTCATCCGCCTCCGTGGTCCTGTTCGCCTACTCCCCTTGGCTGGTCCCGGCCGCGGTCTTGATTGGTCTGATGTCTCTGGCCCAGGCGACTTTCCGGACATCGTCCAGCACTTTGATTCAATCATTGGTGCCCGACCATCTGCGGAGCCGCATCACTAGCCTGCATCTTTACAGCCAGGGGTTCGTCTTCATGTCCAGTCTGGCGGTGGGGTTGTTGGTTGACCTGACAACCGTGGTGGTCGCCCTGGCCGCGGTTGGCATTGTCGGTCTCGTCTTGGGTTCGATATCCTACCTGGTGCTTCCCAGGGTGCGGCAGGCCGGTTGATCAGCTTTGGAATGGTTAGGCGCGACATTGGCGGGATCTGGAGTAATCTAAAGTAGTGATTTCCAGTATCAAAACCAGCCCCAACTTCAAATGGTGGGTGTTCAGCACCATCGCCATCGGGACCTTTCTCTCGGTGATCGACCACGGAAGCGTTCAGGTAGCGTTGCCCAGCATCGAGCGTCATTTCGGCGCCGACCTTCCTACCGTCCAGTGGATCGTGGTGGGTTACGCTCTGGCCATCAGCGTCCTGATCCTGCCCATGGGCCGCCTCGGCGACATCATCGGCCGGAAGCACGTGTACGTAGGCGGGATGGTAATCTTCGTGGTGGCCGCCGGACTGGCAGGATTATCGCCCAATCTCGGTTCGTTGATCGCCGCCAAGATCTTTCAGGGCATGGGCTCGGCCATGGTGCAGAGCTCAGGCATCGCCATGGTGGTCTCCTCCTTTCCTGGAACTGAGAGGGGCAAGGCGTTGGGCACCCACCTCAGCGTGGTTGGCGCGGGGGCAGTCGCGGGGCCGGCCATCGGCGGTTTGCTCGTCAGCGTCTTCGGGTGGCAGGCAGTGTTTTTCGCCAACGTACCCATCGGGATCTTCACCATCATCATCTCCGGAATGGTCCTCCCCTTGGACAAGCCCGAGCCAACGGTGGAGGGCGAAGCGCGGCAGCGGTTTGACTGGGGCGGCGCGGTGTTCTCCGGTCTGGCCCTCTTGGCTTTCTTATTGGTTGTCGGCAACGGAAACAGGGTGGGTTGGACATCCGGTGTGATCGTTTCGGGAGCAGCGGCCGCGGTGATCGCAGGAGTTGCCTTCATCTGGTGGGAGTTGCGCTCATCGTCGCCGATGCTGGATATCCGGCTTTTCAAGCGGAGACTGGTGAGCCTCGGCGTGGCCGCAAGCTGGTTCTCATTCCTAGGAAGCTCGGCTTCGAGGTTCATGATGCCCTTTTACCTACAGCGGGTGCTGGAGATGGAGCCCTGGAAAGTGGGCTTGTTGTTGATACCTCCGGCCCTGTGCATGGTGCTCCTGGGCCCAATCACCGGCCGGTTGTCGGACCGCTTCGGATGGCAGGGCCTAACCGTGGGTGGGCTCTCCCTATCCGCCGCCGCCTGGTTCGTCATGGCCACCACTCTCACAGAGTCATCCCCGGTCTTATTAATCGTCATCTTGTTGATGTGCCAGAGCACGGGGACCGCGCTGTTTAATTCGCCCAACAACAGCTCCATTTTGAGCGCGGTGGACCGGGCGCAGTACGGAGTGGTCTCGGCCTTGACCCAACTGGTGCGGAATTCGGCAAACGTGACCAGCATCGCCATCGCCACCACCGTGGTCGTCGCCACCATGGGATCCAGGGGCGTAGAACCAAGCCTGGACGCCGTTTCTCCGGCAGTCGCAGACGCCTTCGTGGCCGGACTCAGGTGGGCATTCTGGATGATGGGCGGTCTGCTTCTGGTGGGAATATCTCTGGCGGTGATGCGAGGAGGGCGCCCGAAACCTGCCCAAGAAATTCAACCTGAATCTGTAACGGCCGGTCCTGCATCTGAATGATTCGAGGGACGTGTGGAGCGTCACCAACCAGCTTGACACCCCTAACTATGAGTGTCAGACTCAATTTTCATTCGTGATAGCTGGCTCGGCGCCTATTGCCACTCGCTGGTCTATCCCGTATTACAGATGTGACGGAGGAATTCATATGGCAGGCGTCAATATCGAGATTCGAGAGAACGGTCCCCTGCGCGTTACCGGCCCAATTACCATCACCGATAAAGATGGCAAGGAATACAGCATTCCAGAGGGCCAGTGGGCAAGCCTATGCCGCTGCGGCGAATCTGGGAACAAGCCGTTCTGTGATTCCGCTCACCGTGACGCCGGTTTCGAGGCTGAGTCCTCAGCCCATTAAGCATCTACAACCACGTTAGCTGGCGTAGCGATCTTTGGATCGGGCCTGTCTATCGGCGATCACATTCAGTAACGGAGGAACTCCAATGGCAGACGTGAACATCGAAATTCGGGAAAACGGCCCCCTGCGTTTTACCGGTCCCATCACCATCACTGACAAGGACGGCAAAAATTACACGGTGCCGGACGGCGAGGCAGTGGCTATCTGCCGCTGTGGTCATTCAACAAACAAACCTTTCTGCACCGGGACCCACAGGGAATCCGGGTTCGAGGCTGAGTCCTCAGCCCATTAGATTCCTAGGCCAACAAACGGCAACGAAAGGCGGGCGTCCCGATGAATCGGGACGCCCGTTTTAAATATCCAGCAGCCGGCGGCGCTAATTGGACCGGTAGACCTTGCGAATCCCACGCACCGACTTCAGCCGGTCCTCGGCTAAGCGGTCCGCCGCCTTGGCGGTGGTGATTTCCTCAGCCTTGGATATGGCGATGACTCGGTCCATAATCTCATAGATGCGCTCGGTCTTTTCCCGGGCCCGGTCCGAGTTATATGCCCGGCCAATCTCGGCTTCGGCGTTGATGATGCCGCCACTGTTCAAGATGTAGTCCGGTCCGTACACGATACCTAGACGATGCAACACCTCGCCGTCGGAGTCGGACAGCAGTTGGTTGTTGGCGCCTCCGGCAACCACCTTGCACTTGAGCTGGGGAATCGTCTCCGGGTTTAGCACTCCCCCGAGGGCGCACGGGGCGAATATGTCGCAGTCGAGGCCGTATATATCTTCGGGCTTCACCACGGTCAGACCCAGGTCTCTAGCGCGGTCGAGCGCGTCGTCAAATACGTCGGTCACCACTAATTTGGCGTCCTCTTTCATCAGATGGTGAGCGGTGTATGTCGCGACCTTGCCAAACCCCTGCATCGCCACGGTCTTGCCGGTCAGTGATTCCTTCCCCCAAGCCTCTTTGGCACAGGATTTCAGCCCCATATAAACGCCCAAGCCGGTCATTATAGAAGTGTCGCCGCTGCCGCCGGAGCTGATGGGCAGGCCGACTACATAGTCGGTCTCCTGCTTGATGTATTCCAAGTCCCTGCCGGTGCTGCCGACATCGGTGGTGGTGAGGTATCGGCCGCCCAGGGTGTCTACGAAACGCCCGTAGGCGCGGACCAAGGCCTCGGTCTTCTCGGTGTGGGAGTCGGCGATGATCACACCTTTGCCTCCGCCCAGGGGCAGGTCGGCGGCCGCCGCCTTATATGTCATGGCCCGGGACAACCGCAGAGCGTCCCAGAGCGCTTCTTGTTCCGACTTGTACGGCCAGATTCGGGTTCCGCCGCAGGACGGGCCCAAGGTTGTGTCGTGAATGGCAATGATCGCTTTCAGGCCTGATCCGGCATCGGAGACCATCACCACCTGCTCGTGGCCCTCGGCCCACATCTGCTCAAGTATCTCCAATTTCGGCCCCCTCAAGGCGGTCATCGGTCGGTCCTTCCGCGACTCGCACACGGAAGACCCGTCTTTCTGATAATTGGGATGCAGGTCGGCTGCTGGCAGATTTCCGCCGCATATACCCTGCTATTTAATTATAAACCACAGGGCCGTCGATTCCTCGCCACCGGTTCGTTTATCGGAGGCAGAGATCTGTTATTTCTCTTGGGTGTTCCCTCCCCCAGTACCAGTGCTACAATCCAGGTCGGCAATTTGACAGTACATTCCGGAGGAAACACATGCCACAACAGTATTCAGCGCCGCCGGCGATGACCCTTGATGACAGCAAGTCCTACTCGGCGACGTTCAAGACCAATCACGGCGATATCGAGATAGAACTATTCCGGTCTCAGGCGCCGGTGACGGTGAACAACTTCGTGTTCTTGGCTAGGGACGGCTTCTACAACGATGTGATTTTTCACCGGGTTATCCCGGGCTTCATGATTCAGGGAGGAGACCCCGACGGCACAGGAACGGGAGGGCCAGGCTACAAATTCCAAGACGAGTTCGACACATCTTTGGCCTTTGACAGCAAAGGTATCTTGGCGATGGCCAATGCCGGCCCCGGCACCAATGGAAGCCAGTTCTTCATCACCGTCGCTCCAACTCCCCACCTGACCGGGGCGCACACCATCTTCGGCAAAGTGACCAGCGGCCAAGATATAGCGGACGCCATCTCCAACGTGGCTCAGGGATCAGGGAACCGGCCAACCGGGCCCGTCGTCATCGAACGTATCGAGATACAGGAGTCATAGCCCACGAAGAACGACTGACAGCGGGTTGAGTACCCGCTTAAGAGGATTAGAAAGAAGCTAGATGGCGCCTTAGTCTGCTGCGGTGGGCACGGGCGTCGTTTTCTTTACCGGCCGCTTGGCCAGAAGGAAACAGGCAGCACCAGCCAGGTTTGTTAGAACCATGACCAAGAAAGCATCGGTATAGGTGCCTTGAACGTCCCGCATCCAGCCTACCAGAGGTGCAGCGATCAGCAGCAGGATATTCATGGGCACGGTGGAAAAGCCCAATATCTTCCCGAAGGACGCCGAACCAAAGTAATCGCCCCTGATGGCCACGGTCAGTGGATTGCGTCCGCCGAAGCCTGCGCCGAAGAGCACTGCAAACAGGTAAAAAGTAGGCAGCGCATCGGCGAAAACCAGCACTACCACACCCAGGGCCTGTAAGGTGGTGAACATGGCCAGGGCAAACCTGATTGGAATTCGGCCTCCCAGGTACCCGCCCACCAATTGAAAACCCATGGCCACGGCAGTGTATGCGGACACCACGAAGGCAGCATCCTGTACCTCATAGCCTTTATCAACCATGAGCAGCCCCAAGTGGGCCATAATGGCCAAGATCACCATCGATGTGAAGCCGTGGCCAAAAGCGATCAGCCAGAAAGCCGGGGTCCTGAGGGCTTCAGAGGTTGTGAAGTCATCTTCGACGGGAGCGGGGGGCGGCGGCGCCCCGCCGGAATCAGCGGCAACACGGCTAGGAGCGGGCTTGGCACCGTCTGGCAATAGCCCGTAGTCTTCTGGGTAGTTCCGAATCAGTCTGGAGATCGGCCAGGCAACCGCGACCATGAAGACACCCAATACGGTGGCCGTCATGCGCCAGCCCAAACGGTCGAAGTCCGGGTCGATAGCCCAGGCGATGGCCGGCACCAGCACCAACGCGCCCGCCCGGCTGCCCATGTTTGACCACCCCAGAGCCATTGCTCTGCGTCGGTGGAACCACCGGTTGAGCATGGTCATCAGGGGAATCCAACTGCCCAGACCCTGACCAACGGCCATCAGGACGTAGGCCAAATAAAACATCCAGAGATTTTGCACTTGGCCAAAGAAGATGAAGGCGCTTCCCAAAATCAGGAGACCGACAAACACCATGCAGCGAGTGCCAACTTTGTCGGTGAGATAACCTTCTAGGGGGCCCATCAGGCCACCCTCCACTCGAGTGAAGGTGAGAGCGAATCCTAACTGAGTGCGGTTCCATCCAAACTCGCGTTCTAAGGCCACAGCCCAAACGCTCATAGCATGGAACAACGGGACGGTGGAGATCACCATTACGAACCCGCTGACGCCTACCAGCCACCATCCATAGAAGATGCCTTTGGTGGGGCTAGAGGTGCGAGTCTCGAAAGGAGGTAGAGAAGAAATTGCCTATAGACTCCAAAGTCGGCTGCTCAGATACAGCCGCGCTCGGAAGAGCATATCACAATACCACATAATTAAGTGAAGCCATTATCGCAAAATCTACTTATTTGGACTCGCGGCCCAGCTCGACCCAGGCCTGATACACCCGGTTCTTGGCCAGTCCGGTGGACTCGGCTACCGCGGCTACGGCGTCCTTGGCCCTGACCCCGTCCTCTTTCAAGTCGGAAAGCATTTGGCGCAGGTTCAGCTCCGTGGCAACTTCATTCTCACCTCCCGCGCCTGGTTGCCCGGAATCTTCCGCCTGCCAACCCTGGACCACCAATACCACTTCACCCCTGGGCGAGGCAAAGTACTCCAGAGCCTGGGCCGCGGCGCCACGGAAGACCTCTTCGTGCAGTTTGGTCAACTCCCGGCACACCGCTAATTGCCTGCCACCAAACACTGTGTCCAAGTCGGCCAGCGTGGCGCGCAAGCGGTGCGGCGCCTCAAACAGGACCAAGGGAACAGCCGACATCGACGCCTCACGCAGGGCTGCCAGTCGGTCTTTTTTGCGCCTGGGCAAAAATCCTAAGAACAGAAACGCGTCGCCGGAGAACCCGGACAGCGCCAGGGCTGCGGTAACCGCCGAGGGGCCCGGCACGACCTCCACATTGAAACCTGCCTCGGCGGCAGCAACCACTAATTCGCTCCCCGGATCGCTGATTCCCGGCATTCCGGCATCGGTGACCAGGGCAACGTCGCCTTCCGCAAGCTCCGCCAAAACCCCGTCCATCTTCTCCCGCCAGTTGTGCTGGTGAAAGCTGGTGGTCCGGGGACGGATGCCCAGATGACTCAACAGCCGTCGCGTAACCCGGGTGTCCTCGGCCGCAACGAGAGAGACTTCCGCCAGTATCCGAGCTGCCCGGGGCGTCAGGTCCTCTAGGTTTCCAATGGGGGTCCCGACTATATATAAGGTAGGCACCTAAAACTTCCCGCCCTGATAAATCCCGCTTTTCCGGTGTTGTTAATTATATGGTAACGGCTCTTGCCGGAAAGGCACTCCCAAAGTAAGCTCTGTTAGGCGGTCTGAGGGTTATCCAGACCGCCTAACTCATAAACCAAATTGCCCAGGAGGGAACATGGCAAAACTGACCGGAGCCCATCTCTTCATTCGATGTCTTAAGTTAGAGGGCATCGAGAAAGTGTTCACCATCGTCGGCGACACCATCTTGCCCTTGGTGGATGCGGCGGAAGACGAGGGTATCCAGTTCATCGACGCCCGGCATGAAGGCGCGGCCCTGCACATGGCCGATGGCTATGCCCGGATCACCGGCCGTCCGGCGGCCGGCATATTCACCGGCGGGCCAGGCTTCTCCAATGCCATCTCCGCCCTTCCGGCCATCTACACCTCCGAGAGCCCGGTCATCTTCATCGCGGGGGCGGCAGAGATGCCCCAGAAAGGTATGTCGGCCTTCCAGGAGATCGACCAGATCGGCATGGCCACACCCGTAACCAAAGGGTCGTGGCTGATCCACGACAAGGCCCGCATCCCTGAGTTCGTGGCCACCGCTTTCCGCACCGCGACCACCGGCCGGCCCGGGCCAGTACACCTGACGCTGCCCATCGACATTCAAGAAGCGGAGATCTCCGAAGAAGAACTCCCCCAGTACATGCCCCAAGAATACCGGCCAACGGGGCGTCCCCAGGGAGACCCCACCCTGATCGAACAGGCGGCTTCATTATTACGAGGCGCCAAGAAGCCGGTAATCATCGCCGGAAACCCGGCCCGCTATTCGGTGGATCCGGCCCAACTCCAAGAGCTGGCCGAATCGACGGGTATCCCGGTGTTCACCGTGGAGCAAGCCCGGGGCCTGCTGGACGACGAACATCCGCTGTGTTTCGGCTACGCCGACGGCGCGTTGAACCCAGCTGCGCGGCGCTTCCGCGAGGCCGACGTCGTCCTGCTCCTAGGCAAGCGTTTGGACCACCGTTACCGCTACGGTGGAGTCTTCTCCGATTCAGCCAAGATCATCCAGGCAGACCCGTCCGCCGCTGAGATCGGCCGCAACCGGGGCGTGGCCGTGGGGATCGAAGCAGACCTGGGCGCGGTGGTGGAACAGATCACCGCGGCCTGCAAGGCCGCGAGCGGTTCTAACGAAGATATTGCCCCATGGGTTGAACAACTTAATAAGGATGCCGCGGCGTGGGACGCAGAGTTGCGGGCCAAAGCCGACGGCCAAGAGCCCATGCACCCCCTGGACGTCTACACCAACCTGGAACAGCATTTAGATGAGGACACAGTCCTGGTGATGGACGGAGGAGATTATGTGCAATGGGGCCGGTCATTCTTGAAAGCCCGGAAGCCGGGCCGTTTCCAGAGACTTGGTCCTTTGAGCCATCTGGGCGCTGCGGTGCCCTACGCCATGGCCGCCAAACTGGCCTATCCCGACAGCAAAGTGGTCGCCTTCTCCGGAGACGGGGCCTTCGGGTTCTATTCCATGGAATACGACACCTGTATCAGGCACAACATCAACATCACCACCGTGTTGGGGAACGACCACACCTGGGGCATCGACAAGACATTCCAGGTGGCCTATTACAACCGCGCCGTGGGGACTGACCTGCGGCCGATACGGTACGACAAGGTAGTTGAAGCCATCGGCGCCTACACCGAGCATGTGGACAAACCGGCGGAAGTCGGTCCGGCGGTTGGAAGGGCCCTGGCATCGGGCCGCCCTGCGCTGGTTGACGTCGCGATTCGGTCTGGGGCCAGTCCCCTTGCGGATGCGATGATTGCCCGTCGGACGGGCGGTTAAGGCGACTTGCAACGAAATTCGTCGGTTATAGTTCAGTATATCCAAGTACATCGTAGAAATATCTACGGCGCTCGCAAATATCAAATAATCCTTTGAAGTCTATTGGATAATCGAATACTGTATTGGCTAGGAAATAGGGTTGACAAATAAATAGGCCGCCGCTAATGTGGTGGATAAGGCTAGACCCTGAGCCCAGCGACATACTATTTTGGGAGGGACAGGCATGTTAAAGATTGGCCACGAGGTCGTTAGGCCTGGAATGTACGCAGGCGATGAGCCCGTTACGATTCCAGTTCCTGAAGAATTAGAAACGGTTCCGGGTATCCCCCTGGAGCACCGTGAGGTTGACTGGTACGCCCGCGAGTATCCTCTGGAAACCATGAACATCACAGAAAGGGCTTCTCGTGACTGGGCCAATACCATCCGAGATACCCACGTAGAGATGCGTGAGATCCGGAAAGAGCATGACAACCTGAACCGCCCGTTGATCATGGCCGCCCGCTTGACCGGCGACCAAGAGCCGACGGCTGACGCCACCGGCGAAGATGTCACCGAGGTCATCAAGGCCAAGGCCCGCGAACTCGGCTACATCGAAGTAGGCATCACCGCCTACGACCACCGGTATACCTACCAATCGAAGAAGGACTGGGTTCTTTTCCCCCATGCCATCTGCTTGGCCTACGAGCAGGACTTCGAGCCCACGCAGACGATTCCCAGCGTCGACGCCGAGATCGTCCACTCCAGTACCTACCGCACCGAAGGTGCCGCAGGTCTGGAGATTGCAAAGTTCATTCAGGGTCTGGGCTACCGCGCCCAGGTCCACAGCCCGAACGACAACACCGGCCCTTACATTCCCATGTTTGTGGAAGCCGGTCTTGGTTCCTTGGGCGCATGCGGTTACCTGCTGACTCCTCATGTCGGCTCCCGCTGCCGCATCATGATCATTACCACCGACGCCAACGTATCCTATGACAAGCCCGTTGACTACGGCATCCACGCCTTCTGTCAGGTCTGTCAGGTCTGCGTAAACCGCTGCCCCGGCCGCGCTCTGATGCGCGACAAGGTCTGGTGGAGAGGCATCGAGAAGCACAAGCTCTACTTCAAGCGCTGCCGCCCCGTCATGGCCCGCTACCTGGGCTGCGGTGTCTGCATGAAGGTCTGCCCCATCCAGAAGTACGGCATGGCTACCGTCATGACGCACTATGCTGAGACGGGTCAGGTTCTGGGCAAGGGCACCCACGACCTCGAAGGTTACGAGATTGAGGGCAAGGGCTACTTCGGCCCCGGTGAACTGCCGGTGTTCGAGCGTGAGTTCTTCAACAGCATGCCCACCGGTGACACCGAGAACTGGGCATTCGAGAATTTGAAATCCAAGGCCGCTCAGGCCGGTGGCGCCGTCAGCGATGACATGCTGCAGGAGTTCAAAGAGAACCTCGAGCTCGGTCTTGGCCAGAGCCGAGACAACCTCGGAATGATGGAGATGGAAGACTACATTTAGTAGCCAACCAGAACCACCAAAACGTAGGTAACAAAAGAGACCGTCCTTCCTCGGAAGGACGGTCTCTTTTTGTTTGGTACCTTGCGATCTAGTTCCGCTTACACCAACGCCGCATCACCCTCCCCGGCACCGGCGCCCGGATCTCCGGCTAGGATCCTCGCCACACACTCCTCAATAACATGCGCTGGAACCGCCATCCCGATTTCCAGGCCGGCCATCATGGTCCTGATGCCGATAAGGCGGACCGGAGGGCCAAGTCCACCGCGATCCAGTCCCTTCCGGCGCCCGGGGCTTCAGGCAGGTCCGAACCTGCGCCGATCACTATCCCGCCGACGGCCGCGCCCCAGGGATGGCCCACACGATGACATCCGGATCATAGATGTCCTCAGGCAGGAACGATTCTTCATCTCCGGGAACCTGCCCCACCACTGTCAGGCCCGGTTGCTGGTCTAGCACCGACGCCAGGCCGGCACGGGACAGACGGTCCAGAGAGACCACCAGGACAGGGAGTTCCGTCATATTCAATTGCCTTGCTTCAAGAGATCGTTTTGGCCCAGTTGAACGCCAGGCTAACCGGCGCCATGAACGAAAACAATGTTCATCCATTATAGACCGCGCGTGTTCGATCACCCTCCGGCGAAAGAAAAAGGGCCGTCCTTCCTCGGAAGGACGGCCCTTTGGTTTGCGGTACGGCTGGGTCTGACTAGAGTTGGTCCACGCTGATGTCCGCCTTCGGGATTCCGTCGCTAGACGGTTGGTCCTGTTTTAAGGCCTCGGCCAGGCGGGCCACCTCTTTTAGGTACGTGTCGCGGTCGCCAGATTGGCCGGTCAGATCGAACACCACATGCTCGGCGGCTAGGTTTCGGGCGGTCCGAACTTTCGGCTCCGTTAGCGTGTCGTCGGTCGCGCCCAGGTACAGACACCAGGTCTCGGTTGAAAGTTGCATCTGCTTGGCGGCGGTGATGTCATTCAAAATCGTCTCTACCTCCAGTGAAGCCGCCGACCCCAGGATTACCATCTTGTCGTAGTTCCGGAGCCAACGCTCGATCTCTTCTTGGTCCGAGGCGCTATGCCGGTCCACCAAGGCGTTTCCGCGTACCACCTGGGAGAACACCCAGCAGCGCACGCCCTGTTCCCGCAGGTCGTCCCGCAGGACCTTGGCGAACTCCTCCTCCTCGTCAGTGCAAGATATGAAGCACTCCCTCAGGCTGGTGGTATCTGCGTTGGCCGCCGTCAAGAACCCGCCGGCGGCGGCGGGCAGGCCGGCGCCCAGCAAGAACGCTTCCGGTATCTGCCCGTGGGAGCGGAACAGCGAGTCCAGACCGATTGTGCTTGGTGCATCGTGCCGAACTTGGTCAAGCCCCCTGGCGCCGCTCATGTCACAGTCCTGGAAGACCGAATAACCGAACAGACTGCCGGTCAGGTCGGCCCCGGTCAGATCCACGCTCCAAAATTGGGTCTGGAAAAAGTCGCTGTCGGTGCACTTGGCATTGGTCATATTCGCCCGAACCAGCGAAGCTCCGGCAAAGCTGGCGCCGGTCAGATCGGCGTCGGTCAAGTTTGCTCCCGCCAGGCTGACCCTAGAAAGATTGGCGTTGACCAGCTTGGCGCCGGTCAGGTTGGCTTCAGAGAGAACAGCACGATCCAGGTCCGCTCCCGAAAGGTCGGCACCTCGGAGGTCCGCGCCCCGCAAGTTGGCACCGTTCAGCCTGGCACGAGTTAGGTTGGTCTCCCTCAGATTTGCGTGGTAAAGATGGCAGGGGTTCATGTAGCAGCCGGAAAGATTGGCGCGCTGCAGCACGGCTCCCATGAGATCAGAGTCTCTGATGTCGGCGCCGCTGATGTCGACTTGAGGCGCCCTAACGTAGCTCATGTAGGCTGCGTTCAGGTCCAGGTTGTCGTCAGGGTTGGCTTCCCGCCAGCGGGCAACGTGGTCTCGGCCCCGCTTAACGAGTTGAACATGCTCCATATTCGCCATGCTTATTGCTCCAGACTAGGTTTGAATCGGGCCGCTAAGACCCGACTGCCGGCGCGCTCTAAACTAGCCGCCGGTCTTGATTATCGCCCGTTTGTGGGTGCCGTCACCGATCTTTTTATCGCCGTTGAAGGCCTCCACTTGGAAGGTCAGACGATTGCGGTCGACTTCGATGAGTTCCGCGTGGGCGATGATGGTCGCGCCGATGTCGGCGGCCGCCAGGTGGCGAATATTCACCTCGATGCCCACCGAGACTTCGCCCTCTTGCAGGACATCGTTGACCACTGCGGAGGATGCCTGTTCCATCAACTGAATCATGGCGGGGGTGCTGAACTTGTTCACATGGCCCGCCACGTTGTGCTCGCACACCAACGTCTGTGTTTCAGCCTTCATGCCTGGGTTGATACCGGGGCTAGCCATGTCGTCTGTCCTCCAACGGACTCGCTTTCCCGACGATCTCCGCCCGCAGCCGGTCCAGGCTTCGGTCGTTCGCCCACACATGATATCAGATAGTCCGCCAGGCGCAATCCACGCCTTGATCTATGCCCAGTCCAGAGCCGGTTTTAACCCTTTCGCACAACGCCTATAATGGTAGACACGCTTTGATGAACGCGTCAAGAACGCGTCCAAAACTCAAGGGACCTCTTCATGCCGAAGAAACGAGATTTTCTTTCCGTAACCGACATCACGGCGGACGAGACCCTGGGCCTGCTCAAACGGGCCCGGGAAACCAAGCTGGCGCCCAAAGGCGGACAGACTGCCAAGCCGTTGACCGGCAAGACCGTGGCCCTCTTGTTCGACAAGCCGTCCCTCCGNACCAAGGTTAGCTTTCAAGTGGGCATCCAGGAACTGGGCGGNTATTCGGTATTCCTGTCAAAAGAAGAGGTGAACCTGGGGGNACGCGAACCGGCGTCTGACGTGGCCAAGGTGTTATCGGGATACGTGGACTGCATCGTAGCCCGCCTCTCTAACCATGAACTACTGGTAGACCTAGCGAAATACGCTAGCATCCCGGTGGTGAACGCCCTGTCGGACCTGGAGCACCCCTGCCAGATCATGGCCGACCTGCTCACCATCTACGAGCACAAAGACAGCCTGGATGGCCTCAGCCTGGCGTATGTGGGCGACGGAAACAATGTGGCGCGGAGCCTTTGTTTGGCCCTGACCGCGGTGGGCATGAATTTCACCAGCGCCTCGCCGCAAGGGTATACTTTAGATGAGGCGTCGGTGCTGCAGGCGCAAGCCAGGGCCAACGGGCCAACGGTCCAGGTTCGAACCGTTGCCAGCCCAGCGGAAGCGGTGGCCGGGGCTGACGTGGTTTATACCGATGTCTGGGCCAGCATGGGACAGGAAGCAGAATCGACGGTCCGCAAGTCGGCTTTTGACGGTTACAGGGTAGACCCGGAGCTGATGCAGCAGGCCAACGCCGGCGCTCTGTTCATGCACGATATGCCGGCCCATTACGGAGAAGAAGTCCCGTGGGGCATGCTGGAGCATCCGCAATCGGTGGCGTTCGCCCAGGCGCACAACCGGCTGCACGCCCAAAAAACGGTCTTGGAATTTCTGCTCGCCGGGAACTGAGTACTTCCCAGGAAGGGACCAGACCCTCTAGCGTTCTTGATAATGGTGTTGATTTGGCAATTCCCATAGTTGCAATCATAGGCCGGCCTAACGTCGGCAAGTCATCGCTCTTCAACCGAATCGTCCGCCGCCGGCAGGCCATCGTCAGCGACGTGGCGGGCACCACCCGCGACCGCTTGATGGCCGACGCCTGGTGGGACGACTACCATTTCATCTTGCTGGACACCGGCGGTCTGGAGTCCAACCCGGAAGGCGTCATCAGGCAGTTGGTCCAGGAGCAAGCCGAGATGGCGGTGGCCGACGCCGACGTGATCATCTTGGTAACCGACGTGGTGGACGGCATGACTCCCTCGGACA
The DNA here is from genome assembly GCA_002698265.1 of Chloroflexota bacterium. GTDB lineage: Bacteria > Chloroflexota > Dehalococcoidia > Lucifugimonadales > UBA3495 > UBA9611. The sequence goes on from NZVX01000043.1 coordinate 18,723, forward strand.
TCACCGCCGCCGAGATGCTGCGTTTCACCAAGAAACCGGTGGTGCTGGCCGTAAATAAGGTGGACAACGACACCCGGGAATTCAGCGCTCCCGAGTTCTACGGCCTGGGAATGGGCGACCCGGAGCCCATCAGCGCCTTTCACAACTACGGCATCCACAGCCTGATGGAGCGGGTGACCGCCAACATGGAGCCCGACCCGGTGGGCCTGGACGAAGAACTCCAGCAGCTTGATGAGAACACGCCGACATACCAGAAAGGCGCGCTGAACCTGGCTATCGTGGGCCGCACCAACGTGGGCAAATCCAGTCTGCTGAACGCCATCCTGGGACAGGAACGCTCCATCGTAAGCGAGGTGGCCGGCACCACCAGGGACGCTCTGGACACACAGATCACCTACAACGGCCGAGACGTCGTGGTCGTAGACACCGCTGGGATCCGCCGACCGGGCCAGGTGTCCCAGGGGATCGAGAAATACAGCGTGATTCGGGCGGTTGGCGCGGTGAACCGCAGCGACATCACACTCCTTGTTACCGATGCTTCGGAATTGGCCACCAGCCAAGACGCACACATCGCCGGCCTGGCGTGGGAGATATGCCGCGGGTTAATCGTGGTGATTAACAAATGGGACTTATTCGCCGATGAAGGCGCCGCCGCCAGATACCGCGCGGCAGCAACCGTCCGAGATAGGCTCCACTTCATGCCCTACGTGCCCATCGTCTTCACGTCGGCTTTGGAGGGAGAGGGTATCAAGACCCTTATGGACACCGCCCAAGACCTCTGGACGGAACGCATGCGGTTGGTGCGCTCCAGGGACCTCCAATTCATGCTGGCCGACGCGCTGGCCGACCACCAACCGCCGGTGGTCAGGAAACACCGGGGCCAAAGAGTGCAAATCAACCGGCTGCAGCAGGTTGGGATAAATCCGCCCACATTTCTTTTCACAGTCAACAATCCTGAACTGGTACATTTCACCTACCAGCGCTATCTGGAAAACAAGATTCGCGACACGTTCGGCTTTGACCGCACCCATCTGAAATTGGTGTTCAGAACCCGATGATATTTTTCAACCCGCCCACTCCTCCGCGGCCTTAGCTCCATGAACAGACCCCCCAAATCAATCATCATCCAAGCTGTAGCCATTCCATTCATCATCGCCGGTGTCGTGATTGCCCTGTTGAACATGGACGGCCAGTCAGAGGCAGCCCGGTACAGCGCGGTTTTGCCGCTGTCTTATCTACTGGGTTCCATCTCCTGGGGCTACATGCTCTTGCAGTGGAAGATGGGCGTGGACGTACGGGAATTCGGCAGCGGGCGCACCGGAATGTCCAACGTACTGCGCACCGGAGGCGTCAAGTCAGCCTTAGTGGTGCTGACTCTGGACATCGGAAAAGGGGTCATGGCGGTGGTCCTCGCTCGGGAAGTGATCGGCACCAACGGCGCGGAGGTTGCGGCCGGACTGTTCGTACTGGCGGGCCACAACTGGCCGGTTTTCCTGCAATTCAAGGGAGGCCGGGGCATCCTGACGGCCCTGGGCGGCTTGGCGCTGATGGTGCCTGTGGCCGCCATATTCGCTACTGCAACGTTCTTAACAGTCACCGCGCTGAGCCGGTATATCTCCCTGGGTTCGGTAATCGGTGTCATGATCGGGGCATTGGCCATCCTGGCCCTGGCCCTGGCCGGTATGAGCTCAGACACCTATATGGTGTACGGTTTCATCGCCTGCGCCATGCTCGTCTGGCAACACCGGGACAATCTCCAGCGGATCCGCGACGGCAACGAGCGCCGGCTGGGCCAACCCGCCGCCAAAGTCGAGTAATCCCCTCACTCCCCGCCTCGACTCCCTTTATTTTTCCCAATAGACTAGTCTTGCCCGATCTTTAGGCCGGGCTGGGATTCTTTCCGGCGGGTTTGTTTTGAGCGTTCAAACGGCAGTCATCGGCGCAACCACCTGGGGCACAACACTGGGCATCTTATTGGCCCAGAACGATGTCCCGGTTACCATGCTGGCCCGCACCCAAGCCGAGGCCGAGACCCTGGCTTCACAAGGCCGGAACACCAGGTTCCTGCCCGATGCTCCATTCCCCGATCGGCTGAGCGTTACCGGAGAACCGGAATCTGCCCTAAAGCAAAGCGACCTGGTGATCATCGCGGTGCCCTCGGACCGGCTGCGGGAGAACGTGCAACGGATAAAACCCCACCTCCGGGCCGGCGCGATCGTCCTCAGCGCCACCAAGGGTCTGGAACTTCCAACGGCCAGGCGGATGAGCCAGGTGCTGCAAGATGAACTGCCTGCCGATTTCCACGAAGACATCTGCGTTCTGTCCGGACCCAACCTGGCCAAGGAGATCGCCGCGGGCAAACCGGCATCCACGGTGATCGCCAGCAAGAATCCTGACGCGGCGCAGAAGGCGCAGAACGCCCTCATGTCGGCGGCATTCAGGGTCTACACCAGCGCCGACGTGTTAGGGGTGGAACTGGCCGGGGCCCTGAAGAACATCGTGGCTCTGGGCGCCGGAATCGGCGACGGCATGGGCACTGGAGAGAACTCCAAAGCGGCTTTTATAACGCGGGGCTTGGCCGAGATGACCCGCCTGGGCATCGCCGCAGGCGCCGACTCGCTGACCTTCGCCGGACTGGCCGGACTGGGCGACGTGGTCGCCACCTGCTCCAGCCGCCTCAGCCGAAACCGGCGCGTGGGCGAAGAACTGGCCAAGGGCCGCGCCTGGCGGGAGATACGCGACTCCATGGACAATGTGGCTGAAGGGGTGAACGCCACCCAGGCCGCCTTGGTCCTGGCTCGAGAACTGGGCGTGGAGATGCCCATCGCCGAGATGGCGTCGCGGGTGCTATTCGACGGGCTATCCCCGCAGAAAGCCATGGCAGAGCTGATGGCCCGGCCCGCCCGTTCAGAATGGTAGGTCTACCGCATCTGCCCGAGACCCAACTCCGGCTTGATCTCTAGCAACCAGGCGGCCGCCACTCTCCTGTGGCAGGGCTCGCCCTCCGGCTCGAAGCATAGTAGCGTGAAGTCCTCATCCGGCTTGAGCGAACCCAGCCAGTCTTGGAAATCCGCTTCCCAGTTGTAGTTGGTCTGTAGCTCTTCCCGGTACCGTTCAGTAAGGCCAGCGAAGTCTACTCCCCCGTCCCGGTATTCGGTCAGCAATTGGCGTGAAGGGTACAGATAGGGCTGCACCTCCCAACGGGTGGTCTGCCCCCGAGGGTGGGCCCTGGAGATCCGGTAGACTGTCCCCTCCCAATGGTCCGGGTGATAGAAACTGGCGGTGTACAGCATGTCTCGTCCTATTCCCCTACGGCGCTGGCGTCGGCCGTTCTGGGACGCCAAAGCGCCTGACACGCCACAAACAGCGCCGCTCCAATGACGATCACGCTGAGATAGGTGATGGCCCGGTCAATCAGCACCAAAGCCGCGGCGGCGGTGGCGCTCAGTCTGGAAAGGCGCACCGCGAGTCCGCCGACACCCGACTCCACAGCCCCGACTCCCCCCGGAGTCGGCACCAAACTCAGCAGTGAATTGGCTAGACTCAGGAACACCACCAAAGCGAAATTGATGTCGAACCCCAACGCCTGAACGACCAGGTACAGCCTGGCGATCTCGGCCGCCCAGCCAAGCAGACCCAATACCGTGGCCATGGGCAGGCGCTGGAAACTGCCCACGGTGCCCTGGTGAAACCGGTCGTAGCGTACTGCCAACCAGGGGGGCATCCGCCGTACCAGCAGTCCTCTGGCCCATGTCATAGCCACCAACATCACCGCAAGTCCAACGACCAAAGAAATGGCCAACCCCAGCATCACCCAGGTCACGCTGTTGCCGCGGTCCAACAGAAACGGCACGGCGGCCAGCATCAACAGCGCCACCAGCACTGTATCCATCGCCCGTTCAGCCAGGATGGTGCCGATAGTCCGGGAGAACGATCCGCCCTGCTCGTCGCGGTAGAGGTAGGCACGGTATGCGTCCCCCAGGCGGAGCAAGCCGACAGAGTTCGCGAACCAACCCAACAGCACCAACCGGCTGCAGTAGAAAACCCCTGGCACTTCTGTTCCGGGAGCTGAGGTATTCTGCAACAGCAACCGCCAGCGGGCCCCACGGAAGACGAATGTGGTGTAGTGCACCAAGAACGCTAGGACTAGATACCAGGGGTTTGAACCGGTAACCCAGTCCCACGTCGCGCCCATGTCAACGTCGAACCTGGTGACGATGAAGACCAGAAAGAGAGCGGCCAACGCCATCGAGGTGATGGCCGGCAGGGACAGTACTCGCCGCAATATGGATGGCGGGGTCGACGGCGCCCCGTCCTGATGGAAGTTGTTTTGATCCGGCACGGGGGCCATCAGCCTACGGGCAGGGCTGACCGGCGCGGGCCGCCCGGAGATAAAGCATGACTAGCGGAGCTGCTTGGGCAGGCTGAACGAGATATCTTCTTCAACACCGGACACTATGGTCACTTTGTCAGGGGCCAGTTTTTCGATCACACTCTCCACCAGCACTTCAGGGGTCGATGCGCCGGAGGTTATGCCCACCGTATCTCTGCCTTCCAGCCATGACGGCTCGATCTCTTCCGGCCCATTGATCAGATATGAGGGCACCCCCAAAGACTCGGCGACTTCCCTGAGCCGGTTGCAATTGGAGCTGTTCTGGGCCCCGATGACCAGAACCATGTCAACGCTTCCAGCCATCTGTCTGACCGCGTCCTGCCGGTTGGTGGTGGCGTAACAGATGTCGTTTCGGACCACCGCGTTCGGAAACTTGTCTCTGATGGAGTTAATCGCCTGCGCGGTGTCGCCCACCGAAAGAGTAGTCTGGGTCAAAACCGCAACTTCTTGATCGTCAGCCCAGGCCGAGAGTTCTTCCTCGGAATCGCCGTCGATCAGGGTCATCTCCACCTGGCCCATGGTGCCTCGGACTTCCTGATGCCCCTGGTGGCCAACCAAAACCACTTTCTTGCCCTCGCGGTGATATTTCTTGGCCTCATTGTGTACCTTGGTGACCAGCGGGCAGACGGCGTCGATGACCTTTAGGTCGCGGGCCTTGGCCTTCACGAAATCTTCAGGCGGTGAACCGTGGGCGGAAAACACAACCAGCGAGCCCTCAGGAATCTCGTCTACATCCTCCACGGTAATGGCTCCCCGGCGCTCCAGATCATTTACCACATATGGGTTGTGGACGATCTGATGCTTTACGTAGACCGGCGGCCCATATTTCCTGAGGCAGATGTCCACCACGTCGATGGCCCGGACCACTCCGGCGCAGAATCCTCTGGGCGAACTGAGTAAGACCTCCATGGTCTGTCCTCCTATATCGGACCCGGCGCGGGCTCAGCCCGGACCAGGCAAAAAGCGGTGATGAGACCGTACTCGGTCCGGGGTCAAAATCGACTGCTAGTAAATAATAGCGTATCCGCCTGTCTTTTCATACGTTTTCAAACTTGGCTGAATCTCACTGAATTTGGCTTTTCCAGCCTCAGTTCCTATGCTATAATCTGCGTTGCCCCAGCCTAACCCCCAGCCCAACTATGCCCGATTACCAGCACATAATTCTCGAAAAAGACCCGGTAGAACACATCGCCCGGTTAACCATCAACAGACCAGAACGCAGGAACGCTCTACACGACGCCGCAACTGACGAGATGGGGCAGGCGATTGACGATGTGGCGGCGGACGACGATATCAGGGTATTGATCATCACGGGAGCGGGGCAAGCCTTCTGCGCCGGCGGCGACCTAAACGCCCTGCAAGGCGGCAGTGACCCCGGCCTGTGGGTCTCGGATAACACCGACGACATCCGCCGTAGTTTTAGTCTGGCCCAGAGGGTTATATTGGGCTTGCAGCGGATGGAAAAACCGGTGATAGCCATGATCAACGGGACCGCCGTGGGGGCCGGGCTCGATATTGCCTGCGCCTGCGACATCCGGATCGCATCAACCAGAGCCCGGTTCATGGTGGCCTACATCCGCATCGGGCTGTTCCCCGGCTTCGGCGGCACCTGGCTCTTACCTCGGGTCCTGGGCAGCATGGGCAAGGCGGCGGAAATGCTGTTCACCGGCGACTTCATGGAGGCCGAGGAAGGGTACCGCTTAGGTTTCTTGAACCATCTTGTTGACGAGGATGAATTGGAGTCGACTACAATGGAAATGGCGCGGAAGATCGCTGCCGGTCCACCCATCGCCATCCGGCTTTCCAAGCTCATGCTCTACAAAGGTCTTGAGTTTGACCTAGATACGGCCTTGAAGATGGCCGCCGCTGCGGAGACAATCACGTTGACCTCCTACGACCACGGGGAGGGGACCAGGGCCATCAGGGAATCACGAAAACCATTTTACGAGGGCCGCTAAATGAACCCGATCCTCGATGAACTGAAAGTCTTCACCGGCAACGGACACCCGGAGTTGGCCAAGTCGGTGTGCGAGTATTTGGATATTCCCCTGGGGCAGGCTGAAGTCTTCAAGTTTGCCAACGACAACACATTCGTGCGGATCCACGAGAATATACGCCAGCGCGACGTTTTTATAGTCCAACCTACCTGTTTCCCGGTCAACGACAACCTGATGGAACTGTTGATTATGATTGACGCCTGCAAACGGGCGTCGGCGGGCCGCATCACCGCGGTTGTCCCCTATTACGGCTACGGACGCACCGACAAGAAAGACCAGCCCCGAGTCCCCATCACCGCACGGTTGGTGGCCGACCTTCTAACCGCCGCCGGCGCCGACCGCCTGCTGACCGTCGACCTGCACGCGGGTCAGATTCAGGGCTTCTTCAATATCCCCGTGGACGAGCTGACTACTTTGCCACTCTTGGGCGATTATTTCGCCGCCAAAGAGATTCAAGACCTGGTGGTGGTGGCCGTCGACATCGGTATCAGCAAGAAGGCCCGTGATATCGCGGAGCACCTCGGCGCCCCGTTGGCCATCATTGAAAAGAGGCGGATGAACAACAACGACGTCAGCGAGACCATGAATGTCATCGGTGAAGTCGAAGGCAAGACCTCGCTGGTCTTCGACGACGAGATCGTCACCGGCGGCTCCATAGTCAACGCCGCCAAAGCACTGTACGAACAGGGCGTGAAAGATGTCTTTTGCTGCGTGACACACCCCGTTCTGTCCAAAGATGGGTCTGAGATCATGGCCAAGAGCAAATTCAGTGAGGTGGTGGTGACCGATACCATCCCCATGCCGCCGGAGAAACGCAACGGCAAGTTCACCATCCTCTCGGTTGCGCCTCTGTTGGGTGAGGCCATCTACCGCATCCACAAGGGCCAGTCCGTCGGCGACCTGTTCAAGTAGAGCCCTTACGGTGTTTTCTCGCCCCGGCTGGCTCCTCCCCATTAGATTCGCGGTATAATTTGCCGTCTGGCCCAACCGGCCATTCGCGTTATGTATTCCCAGCGTATTCAGGAGGCCTATTTTCCAATGTATGACCTGATCGTAAAGGGCGGCACGGTCGTCGACCCTTCCCAGAACCTCCACGGCGTGAGTGACATCGCCATCGAGGACGGCAAAATCGTCAAGGTCGCCGCGGACATCCCATCCGAGGAAGCCAAACGGGTTGTCGAAGTTAAAGGCAAGGTCGTTACCCCCGGACTGATCGACCTGCACACCCACGTTTATTCGGGCGTGAACGCCAACGGAGTAGACCCGGACATCGGCGGCGTGCGGGCCGCCGTCACGACGATGGTCGATGCTGGAAGTTCCGGCTGCGACAACTTTGGCGGCTTCCCGGCCCACATCTTGCCCAACACCGCCACGGAGATAATCTGCTTCCTGCACATCTGCCGTACCGGCTTGAACACCACGCCGGACATTTTTAGTCCCGACAGCATCAACCTGGACAAGACGATCGAGGTGATCAGTGACAACAAGGGCGTGATTTCCGGTGTGAAAGCCCGGATGGTCTCTCCCGCGTTGGAGATCATGGGAATGGAGATGCCCAGGTTGGCCAAACGGGCGGCGGTGGAGGCCGGGGTGCCTCTCATGGTGCACATCGGAGACACCATGAAGCGCTACGACGCCAACGTGATTCGCGAGCTGCTGCCCATCCTGGACAAGGGCGACATCGTCACTCACTACTTCACCGCCAATCCCGGCGGCGTATTGGATAGCAACAGCAAGCTGGTGCCTGAAGCCAAGGAGGCCCATGACCGGGGGGTCTGGCTGGACACCGCCCACGGCCAGATGAATTTTAGTTTTGAGGTGGGGCAGAAAATCCTGGACCAAGGCGTGGTCCCTCACTGCATCAGCACCGATCTGACCGTGCCCGGACGGGCCAACACGGTGCACAGCATGACCGAGATGATGACCCGGTTCCTGGCCATGGGTTTCACCTTCGATCAGGTGGTCACCATGTCCACCGAGAACCCCGCCAAGGCCGCCGGAGTTGCCGACCGGCTCGGCACCCTGGCCGTCGGGAAGCAGGCCGACCTATCGGTCTTAGAGATCAAAGACGGCGACTGGGTGTTATACGACATCTTGCGTGACCCCAAGAAGAACGACAAGGCCGTGGTCCCCGTGATGGCCATCAAGAAAGGCGAGGTCTACGAAGCGGGCTGGGGCCCCCGCACCTGGGGCTGGGAGCCGGATACAGCGTAGAGGATCCGACCAACGAAATAATGCTTAGCGCAACGTAGGCACGGTCTCGGCGTAGGGAATTTTCAACTAGACGTGCCATTTATCTGCGAAGGGGCGAGTCTTTGACCCGCCTTGGTTCAGAAACACCGATTCCTCAGAGTCGAACCCATGTCGCTGGGAAAGGCGCGGTTCATTCCAGAACGTGACTTCCGCAAGCAGGGCGGGTTAGAAACCCGTCCCTACACCGCCAAAGATTCACATGGATTTACCCCTACGGGTGGGCGTCGGTCTTCGAATCAGCCTCAGGTTTGGCTCCGGCGGTCGGCTTCTTCTTGCGTCTACGCAAGGGCCGGGTCAACTTTCGCAACTGGGACGATAGGCTGAAACGGCGTTTGACGTTTTCCGCGATCATCGGCGCCACTTTCTGGTTGCCGGCCACCAGGGGCGCCATCCAACCCCGTAGCTCTTTCATGGTGGGGGCCTTCTCTTCCCAACTGGGCACGAGACACTCCATGGTATGCCAGCGCTTCTCGCCCCGGAAGCGAGTCATCACCGTGCCGCCGGCCTCCACTACCGCCAACGCGCCTGCCGCCATGTCCCAGAGCCTGGGAGCGCCGAACATGGCGTATTGCAACACACCCCGGGCCGTCATGGCCAGTTCGTAGGCGATGCTGCCGGTGGTGCGCACCTCTCCGGCCTTGCCGGCCAACTTTCCGGTAAACCCTTGGCCGACGCCGAAGTAACCGGGCACTCCGATCAACCGGCTGGGCACCGGCTCATCGGACGCGTAGACCGATACCGCCTCGTCGTCAGCGAAACAGCCGCCGCCCTTCCGGCAATGGAGTACGAACCCGCCCTCGGGGTTGGGCCAGGGCACATACATCGCGGCAGCTATGGGCCAACCCCGATAAAGCACGCCGATAGACGAAGCAAAAACGGGCAGTCCGTTCATGAAGTTGGTGGTGCCGTCTAGCGGGTCCAGCACCCAGAGGATATTCTTGGCCGGTTCCTCGGACTCCTTCTCTTCCTTGGTGCCCTCTTCGCCTAAGATGCCGTGATCCGGGAACCGCTTGGCAATCTCGGTGGCCAGGTACTCTTGGGTTTCTTTGTCGGCGGCGGTCACCGGGTCGCGGTCGTGTTCGTCTTTGAACTCGATGGCTATCTGCTTGCCGAAATGCCCGGCCAAGATGCGGCCCGCGCCGCGGGCAATCTCGACCGCATGCTGCTCGATCTCTTGGGCCAGGGAGTCATCCCAACTTTGCAAAATAAACCCGATAACACTGGATTTCGCCTCGTGGCGACGGGTTTGGAGTATAGCATGGGCCAGCTTCCAGGCCGCGCCTGGTATAATCCTCGTTGCTGCCTCAGGAAGGCAGACTCAGATCGAATGAAGAGCTTCGATTTTTTCGGGGTTAATTGAGGGCAAATATGGACTTGGGACTGAAAGACAAGGTTGCCATAGTCGGCGGGGCCAGCAAGGGACTGGGCCGGGCATCCGCCCAGGTGCTGGCGGAAGAAGGCGCCAAGGTTACGATCTGCAGCCGCACCAGCGGCGACTTGGAGACGGCGGCCGAGGAGATTCGCAAGTCCACCGGCGCCGAGGTCATGACCTACGCCGCCGACCTGGACAAACTGGAGTCGATCACCGGTCTTATCTCAGCCACGGTGGAAAAGTTCGGCGGGCTCGACATCCTGGTCAACAATTCCGGAGGACCGCCCCTGGCCCGTTCCGTCGACGCCACCGAGGAGCAGTGGGAGACGGCGGTCCACCGGTCGCTGATCTTCTTCGGCCGCATGTGCCGAGAGAGCATCCCCCACCTGAGAGAGCGGGGCGGCGGACGCATCATCAACATCCTTGCCAGCACGGTTTACAATCCCATCCCCAACCTGGCACTTTCCGGAGCCACCCGCATGGGGGTCGTCGCCTACTCCAAGAGCTTGGCCGACGAGGTAGGCCGAGACGGCATCCTGGTGAACAACGTTTGCCCGGGTTCCATCCTCAGCGACCGCATGCTCTCGAACGTCACTTCCAGGGCCAAAGAGCTCGGCATCAGTGTAGAAGATGCTCTCGCCAATCGAGCTAAGGAAACCGCACTTGGGCGAGTGGGTGAGCCCGTGGAACTTGCCAACCTGGTGGCCTTCCTAGCCTCGGACAAGTCCACTTACATTACCGGCACCACCATCCTGGTGGACGGCGGGCTAGTGCGGTCTGTTATGTAGGCCGGCCCGACCGGGACGTTAGATCGCAGGCGTCCAGGGTGACCACATTTTGGAATCAGGAGAATATTTTTGTCCGTCGAAAAACCAGCCCTTTGGAACTCGTCTGACACATATGACCGGTACATGGGCCGTTGGAGCCGGAAGGCCGCTCCATTATTCCTGAACTGGCTGGACGCCCCGGCTGAGAATAGTTGGGTCTATATGGGATGTGGGTCGGACGGCCTCACCCATCAGATCGCCACCAACTGCTCACCGTCTCAGCTCTTGGGGATAGATTCTCCCGAAGGGTTTTTGAAGGCTGCCAAAGGGCAGGTCCCGAGCGCAGAATTTCGCGTCGGTAGTGCGGTCGAACTCGAAATCCCTGATAGTTCAATGGATTTCGCTGTTTGCGGGCTCGTGTTGAATTTCGTCCCAGCCGGCGGAAAAGTAATCTCCGAAATGGCCCACATCGTGCGCCCAGGGGGAACGGTCGCATCGTACGTGTGGGACTACGCTGGGCACACGCCGATCATGCGATGTTTCTTCGACGCTGCTCTGGCGATCGATACAGGTGCGTCAGCATTCGATGACGGAGTTAACGCACCCATCTGCCGGCCACAGCCCCTGAAGGACGCATTTGGCTTTGCGGGTCTTGTTGATGTGGAAACGACTGCGATCGACATACCGACGCCTTTTGTGGATTTCGACGATTATTGGTCGCCTTTCATGGGCGGCACTGGCTCAGCCCCGAGGTATTGTATGTCGCTGGAAGATAGCGTTCGAAATCAGATTGAAACCTCCATCCAAGCAAAGTTACCTACTGGCCCAGACGGCGAGATTCTACTCGCAGCCCGAGCGTGGGCGGTGAAGGGCACCGTTCGAAACTTGATTGTAGTCTGACTTGGGAGACTTATGGCATTTGAACGCAGACATATAGAGGAACCAACGGACGCCGCCGGGTACTTGGACCGGGGCAACCGCTACAGCCGTAACGGCGTTTACCACAAGGCCATCGAGGACTACACCAAGGCCATCGAGTTCGAGCCTGAGTTGGCCGACGCCTACTACAACCGCGGCTGTTCCTGGTATGAGGTGGACAAGCTCGACGATTCCATCGCCGACCTAACCCGGGCCATCGAGCTAGACCCGCTGGCCGACCATTACTACGGGCAACGAGCCATCGTCTACATCTTCAGCGACAAACCCGACCTAGCTCAGGCCGACGAGGACATCTGCCAGGAGTTGCGCATCCGGGCGCAGGAAGGTTGATCGAAATTGGAGTAACGAGAACATCGTAGGGGCGGGTCTCTGACCCGCCTATTTCGTCGTCAACCCAATCTCTTGGTGGAATAGCGGGTTTCGCAGGGCCCAACACAGCCTACCCCAGTCGTAGGGGTGGGTTAGAAACCCACCCCTACGACTATGAAAAACCATCGTTGTTTGCGGCAAATGCCACCGAAAGGCCTCATAGGCGCGGGCCTTTAACCCGCCTGCCTGTGCTCATGAAACGAGGTTCTTGGCGGAATGCCAAAGCTCTGGGAACCATGAATGGTCAATGCGTGGCACGGCGGGTTGAAAACCCGCGCCTACGGGATTGACCTATTCTAGACGGTCAATCAAAAACGATGGGGCACGGTAATCCCGTGCCCCATCGTTTTTGTGCGCTGTGTCCGTATATCGCTAATACACGGGCTTGAAGAACGGCACCGATATCTGGTCTGTAGCGCGTTGGAAGGTTACCTCCACTGCCATGCCGATCGACACGTCTTTAGGGTCGCACTCCACGATGTTGGTGAACATGCGCACTCCCTCTTCCAGCTCCACCAGCGCCAGCACGTAAGGTCCAGTGTCGAAACCCTGGGTCCGGTTCTGGTTGGTCACGGTAAACGTCCAAACCGTACCTCGTCCTGAAGAGGGTACCCATTTGATGTCGTTGGACCAGCAATTGGCGCAGATGCCCCGGGGGTACCACTGGTATTCGTTGCAGCTATCGCACTTCTGAATCAGCAGGACCCCCCGGCGGCACATGTCCCAGAAGGTCTTGGTCTCGCCGATGATCGTCGGTAGGGGTTTGTTCCAAGTAGTCATGATCTAGTCCCTCGCCAGGATGACTGTGCCGCCGCTGTGGCGGGAGCCGAGGGCCCCGCCGGTGCCGTGGCACAGCGCTATCTTGCAATCAGGCACCTGCCTTTCCGTTCCCTCAAACTGGCCCCGGAGCTGCCGGGTGGCTTCCAGCAACAAGAACAGCCCCCGCATGCCGGGGTGGTTGGACGACAGGCCACCACCGTCGGTATTGATCGGTAGTTCGCCGCCCAGTCCTATGCGCCCGTTGAGGACGAACTGGCCGCCTTCTCCTTTTTCGCAGAAGCCCAGATCCTCCAGGGTCTCCAGCACCGTGATGGTGAAGGAATCGTAGATCATGGCCATGTCGATGTCTTTTTGGGTGACACCCGCCATCTCGAAGGCCGGTACGTGGCTCTGCTTGGCGGCGATATACATCAAGTCGCGTTTGCCGGCGCCCTGGTGGGCCACCGCTTCGCCCGCGCCCAGTATCCAGACCGGCTTCTGCTTGCAGTTACGAGCCAACTCCGGGGAAGCAACCACCACAGCGCCTCCACCGTCGGTGATGACGCAGCAGTCGTTTCGGTGCAGCGGAGTGGAAACCACCGGAGAACGCATCACGTCGTCGACGGTAATGAGGTCGCGGAACAGCGCCTCGGGGTTCAGCGAAGCATGCCGGCGCATGGTAACCGCGATCTCGGCCAACTGCTCTGAAGTCGTCCCGTAGAGGTGCATGTGCCGCTGGGCGATCATGGCGTAGAGGCCGACGGTCGTCAGACCGTAGAGCTCTTCAAAACTGTCGGGGGATGGGTCCAGCCGGGGATGTCCCTGCCGGCTGATGCCGCCGGTGCCTACCGACACGCCGCCGGATCGGGCCTGGGTGGCATAGGTGATGACGGCGCAGTTGATGCGGCCGGCGTAGATGGCGTTCAGCGCGTGGGAGAGGTGGAACTCGAAGCTGCCGCCGCCCACGGTGGTGTTGTCCACCATCTTGGGGTACATGTTCAGGTAGTCGGCCAGGTTCAGGCCGCTGCTGCGGACCGACATTGAGGCGCAGAAGAGGCCGTCCACGTCCTTCTTCTCCAGCCCGGCATCCTCCAGGGCCTTGATGATGCTCTCGCCCTGGATCTGCTGCTCGCTCTTGTCCGGCGCGTACCGGGTGATGTGCTCGTGCACGCCGACGATGGCGGCCGCACGTCTCAGATCTACCATTGGCTGGGACCCTCCCTTTCGGAGTTTTTCTTATTTACTTGTAACAGGCCGTTTACACACCGTAGTCCGGCACTTCGCCCAATACATATACCACCACATCCCCAAACTACCCAGAAGAGGGGGCCTGTGAGAAAACCCGCCTGTGGCGGTTAGCCGTCGTAGTTTAGGTTGTGGTCGCGCTTGAGGATCGTTTGGTCCTCGGCGCGAGTACCGGCTTCCAAGACTTCGCCCAGGAACAAAGTGTGGTCGCCCTGGTCGAGTTGGCCCACCAGTTTGCACTCCCATCAAGCGGGGGAGCCGGTCAGCAGGGCGCATCTAGTTTCGGGGCCGGCCACGGAGTCTCGCTCGCCGATGGAATCGCCCTCGCGTTCGAGGCTCTTGAAAAAGGTGAAGGCCAGGTCCAGTTGGTCCTTGCCGATCACGTTCACCGCAAAAACGCCAGTCTCCATTATGTGAGCGTGGTCCCCGGAATAGCCCTTAACGCCAACAGCCACCATGGGCGGTGAGAACGATGTCTGGGTGAGCCAGTTCACCGTGGCCTCGCTGACATCCTTCCCGCCATTGCTCTTACTGGTCACCACGTCCATCCCGTAGGGAATCATGCGTAAAGCTGTCTTCTTGGCATCTTCATCCATGATGGACCTCCAGAATCTCGAAATAGGCGTAAAAAAGCCCTGGCGAATATTGGCCTCATTATCGCCGAGCCTGCCTGGGAACACAAGACTAGTGATATGGTTGCCCTACCGCTACGGCTACTAAAGAAAGAGCCCCCGGTTGGTACGGGGCTTCTTTCTTGCTCTCATGGATGTCGGGATCATTCAGGCTATTGAACTGTGAATTCGTGAATCATCCCCAGAACGAAATGGCGCGCGCCGGTGGTCGGGTCTGTAACGAAGCAGACCAACGCATAATCGCCAGCACCGAAATCAACGGTGAACGTGCCTCCCCACTTGGTGCTATCGCCTGGAAACCGCCAAATCCTTGCCCTGGCGGTAGGCCGGGAGGTGATTCTGCCTCAAAGGCGCCCAAAAAGTCTTCAACGGTGGCGCCGGGGTTCAACATGATCGGGAATGCCTCGTGGTCTTGCTCTCCCTGATTGGTTACTAGAATGTTTTGTACCCTTGAAGAGATGGCCGTTGATGGCGCGAATCCAAAATCGACCATGCCGATATTTAGGTCGGCCTCAGGTTCGGCCACCGGCAGAGCACCTGATTCGATCACAGTAATCGGTTTAACCATTCCAAGCGCCACGTGAGGGGCGCCTTCCGCGTTGGGGACCAACCACAGCATCACGTAGTTACCAGGCGTCAGATTCAGCGTAACGTTTCCCGAGAGACCGGGGGTCAGGGCGCCTACGCCCCCAGCGGCATCGACGCCAGGAGGTGGCGGGCCTTCCTCCCGAGACATCAACCCGGCCATCGAGTCATCGACCGTCATTCCTTCTCGCAGGGTCAGCAATTGTTGGTCGTGTAGCTCCATGCCTTGATTGACGAGGGTGAGTTCAGTCATGCCAGACGGCAAGAATTGGGGTCCTTCAAAATGGTAGTCCATGGCCGCGTAGGAGACTTCATTGATCTCGGCTACGACTTCGTCATCGCTACCGCATGCCGCGGAGATAGTCAGCAAGATAACCAGTGCCGGGATGATTAGGAGGCGTTTCATGTACTCTCCGGTACCTGATTGGGTGAGTCGAAAACGTAGTTCGACAGAATCCTGGGAAGGGGCCAATAAATCTTGCTAGGGAGTCTCCGTAAATTCCGTACCTGCGGCATTGATCCAGTAGGCCTTCCATCAGCAATCGGTTGCGGCTATAGTGTTGCCGCACGAATGATTACCCATGGCCGCCGGCGGGTTAACGCCCGACAGGGGCCGCTCATCTTAACTAATATCAGGGAGGGTCTATGCTGGCGATCTTGGGAGGGACCGGACCGGAAGGTAAAGGGCTGGCGTTGCGGCTGGCCATGGCTGGAGAGACGCCCATCATCGGATCAAGGGACGCTGGCCGGGGCGCGGACGCCGCCGAGGAACTGGCCCAGTCCGTGCCTGGGGTCGTGATCAAGGGCTCCGATAACGCCGGCGCAGTGGCATCGGCGGATGTGGTCTTCTTGGCCTTTCCCTACGAAGGCCAACGCCCGGTGTTGGAAGACCTAGGCGCAGCATTGAAGGGCAAGATCGTGGTCAGCGTCATCGCGCCCATGAAGTTCGAACGGGGCAAGGGCGCCAGCGCGGTGGAAGTTGAGGCCGGTTCCGCGGCCCAAGAAGCCCAGGACATGCTGCCCGACTCCCAAGTGGTGGCCGCCTTCCAGAACGCCAGCGCCGAAGAATTGCTGGACCCCAGCGCGACCATGGAAGGCGATGTGGTCGTCTGTTCGGACCACCCCGAAGCCAAGAAGCTGGTGATGGAGTTGGCCGGCAAGATCAAGGACCTGCGCGGCGTGGACGGTGGCAGCCTGGCGAATGCCAAGTACGTGGAACAACTCACGCCCTTGCTGGTGAACATTAATAGGATCTACAAGATCCACGCAGGCATAAAGATAGTCGGCGTTTAGGTTTCAAAAATCCACAACTTAGGAGAGGCTACATGCCTAGAGCAGTGATTGACCTCAATAGTAGCGGCGGCCTGGCGGCCGTGAAAGGACAATGGAAGTTCGCACAGGGTCTGGTGCCAGGCGAACCCAACGAGGGCTTGGTCTCCCAGCTTGAAGGTTCTCCGGCCCGGCTGGCGGACTACGACGACTCGGGGTGGGAAGTTTGCAACGACCTGGGCAAATGGGTCTCCCATGGGTTCTCTTTCGTCTGGTACCGGATCAATGTGACCTTCCCGGACACCGTGGAAGGTCACCCGACCGCCGGCGTCCGGGTCCAATTTGAGACGTGTATCGACGATTATGGGGAATTGTGGATCGATGGGGAGTGTGACCGGCATCGTGGCGCCGTGCAGGGTTTCAACGTGCCCCAGCGGGTGCTGATCACAGACGATGTCAAGCCCGGTGAGCGGCATTCCATCGCATTGCTGGCCGCCAACGGACCCATGGCTGCCCCTGGCGGAGCGGTCTTCGTGCGCTATGCCAACCTGGCCTTCGAGTGGCGGGAGCCGGGGTATTAGGCTCCCTGGGATCAGCTTAGCCTAGGTTTTGGGCCGGAGGCCGGCCGGGTGTCCTCATCATCTTCGTCGTCATCGTCGTAGCTGAGCACGCTATCCGCCGGCTCATAACCCATGGCTTCAAGGTCGATACGCAACTTACGGCAAAAGACTTCGGCGCTTTCATTGACCGGCAGCGTGATCTCGACCATGCCGTCGGCAACCTTTTGAATGGAGCCCGGGTCTTCTTTCGTGAGTTCGACCCGCACAGATTCCCGGTGGATCCCCAAGGAATCAGTAACCTCGAAGATCGTCTCCATGTCTTCCATGCTGATCAGTTCTTCAGCCATCACCGTCCTCTCAGAAGTGTTTTCCAGAGGTATAGGCCCGTCTAATAGTTCAGTTTTCTAAATCAGTCTTCGGGCGGCCATTTAGTGCCGCCTTCCAGTGGGTGGTGCTGGGTGCTGCTTGCCAGGGCATCGGCGACCAGACCGCCGAATTCTTTCAGGATGACCTCACCCCATGCTTGGGCGTGCTCCACGCGGTAGGACGTGCGCCGACCCCGCTTGGCCTGCCGTTGGGCGGCCTCATCCAACCCGGCGGTCTCCTGGTCTATGGCGACGTCCATGGCGTCGATGTCCGGCACCAGGGTGTTGGCCGTTTCAATGAACCGTACCATCTGGTTCATATCCCGGTCCATGACCACGAAGATCGGCACAGTACCGGCCCGGTGCTCGGGCAACAGGTTGTTGCTCAGCTCTAGTTCATCGTCACGATTGAACACCTGGACCGATATGTTGGGGGTGCTGTCGGCCAGCTTCAAGATCACTGGGGTGGTGCTCATAGCATCGCCGCACCAGTCGGCGGTGAACACGGCCAGGTTCAGCGGCTGGCTCAGTCCGTTGAACAGAGCAGCCGAATCGGCCGGTACCTGAAGCGTGTCGTAGATGGCCACGAACGGGTCTTTGTTTACCTTGATCTGGTCGATGTATTGTTGGGTGGTCATACCCTGTTCGAATTTCTGCTGGGTTATCTGGGATTCTTGAGTGGATGCCATTAAAGCCACCCCCAGTCTGAATAATACGCGCCTAGTTTCTCAATATTGGCCGCAGTTGGCAATGGGCTAGCTAAAACTGTCCCAC
>NZVX01000044.1 GCA_002698265.1 Chloroflexota bacterium
CTTGCATCTCGCCCGCGTCGTAACCAGCGGTCAACTCTTTCAGGCGGGGATAGACTTCCTCGCTGAAGAGCCTCATTGACGCTAGGGTCTCATCGAAGGTCATGAACCCGGCCTGGCTCATCATCATCAGGTTTCCGAAGCCGCCACAGTAATCGTAGAAGTTTTTGATCTGGTCGTAGACTTGGTCCGGCGTTCCGGCAAAGACATTGCCCCGGGCCATCTGCTCGGCAAGGTTGGTAGACGTGGGGAGACCCGTGCCGGAATTATTGCCCCGCATCATGGCTGCCGCCATGGCCGGAGCATGATAGCCCGGCGGATTGGCGAACTGGGGTGGGACCTTGTTAGAGCTCATGTACCAGAGCAGCTTCTCCGCGCCTTCCAGTCCCTCTTTCTCGGTCTTGCCCACATGGATCAGGGCGCAATAAGCCAGGCGATCGATCGGCGCGTCACTTCCGTGGGCGTCCAGATAACCCTTCCGGTAGCCGTCGAAAATGCTCCGTATCTTGGGATACCCGGCTAGGAACACCCCGCCCACGTGTCTGCGCTGGGCGACCTGGGCCGCCGACCCGGCGCTGCCCATTGTTACCCACACGGGTGGGTGGGGCTGCTGGTAGGGCCGGGGCCAGATGTTGACCTGCCGAGCGTGGAACCAGCGGCCTTCGAAATTGAATGGGCCGTCGTGGGTTGTCCAGGCCTTGGTGATCAGGTCGTGGGCCTCCCAAAGTTTTTCCGTGCCCCGGTAGGGATAGACGTTGGCCGGGGCGATCTCATAGGGGACGCCGCGAACGAACCCGCATTCCAACCGGCCCTTGGAGAGCACATCGACCAGCGCCATCTCCTCGGCCACCCGGACGGGCTGGCTTCTGTTTGCGACGGGGTTGCCTAATATGAGAAGGCGAGCGTTCTTGGTCTCCCGAGCCAAGATCCCCAGCATGATCGGCGCTGCCGGCACCATGCAGGTGGCTGTTTGGTGGTGCTCGTTGTTCATGATGTTTAGACCCATCTCATCGGCCGCGCACCACATGTCCAGATACATGTTGTAGAGATCGGCCCCAGTAGCAGGGTCGAAGTGCTTGTTGGGCAGGTTCACCCGGATTGACTCGTAGGAGTCGGCATCGGGCAGATAGGGATAGGCGTCTTCGGTGAAAAACCAAGCTCTCAAATCAGGCACCTTCTAATTAGCAAGTAGGAGTAACCGTAGGCTGATCGCGCCCATCTAACCGGATGCGAATTCAAGGAAACGGGCCGTAAATTCGGCGGGCTGTTCGATGTGCGGGTGATGACCCGCATCGGGGATCACTGACAATCGCGCGCCAGAGATCAGATCCTGCAGCGCGGCTCCGTAATCCGGCGTGACTATGCCGTCGTTCTCACCCCAAACCAGCAGAGTAGGTATGTCGATACGGTGCAAGCGGTACCGGAGTTTGGGGTTGTGCATGTACGGCTCCCAAGTATAAAGCCCGTGGGCAATCTTGTTGGAAGCGATCATTTGGAGTTCTTCGTCAGACATTTCCGGGAAATTCGGGACTAACGACTGATCGTGCCAAGTGGCTTTCTGAAGGTCTTGGGCAGAGAGAGCGAACACGTCGGATATGTCCCGGTCTAATGGGCCGCCGGGCTTTATGCCCACCGAGTCCACTAGCACCAGCTTGGAGAAACGGCCGGTGTTCATCACTGCGATCTCGGCCGCCAGCCAACCGCCCATCGAAAACCCGACCAGGATGGCGTCTTGTAAGTCCAGGGAGTCGATCAGGTCCAGATAGAGAAACGTCAGGTCCTCTAATCCATCGAAATGCTCGGGGATGGGCGTACCGCCGAACCCAGGATGTGTGGGATGTAGCAACTCGAAGCTGCTGGAGATACTCTTCGCAAATGGCAAATGGTCAACGGGCCCATCGCCGCCGTGGAGCACCAGGACCGGCGGCCCTGATCCGCAGCGCACCATGGGGACGTCCACGCCGCGCAATGAGACCATGGTCGAAGTTTGGCTAGTCATGCCCGTCCTTTTGGCGATCGAAGTTTGACACAGACCGCAGTCCGGGGATTGTACTTCCAGAATTCAGGCCAGGCAAACCCTGGGGCATGAAAAATCAGCCCAGGAACAGTTCCTGGGCTGATTCGTGTGCGCTAGGGAGTTGGCCGGCTCTATTTTGAGAGCGGTGGGTTCGCGATGTAGTCCTCGGCCAGCTTGCGGCCGACCTCCCGCATCGCCTTGATGTCTTCTTCGACATTGCCCACGGGCGGCGAGTAGACAACAGTGTCGTTGCAATAGGTCGAGACCGGTTTGTCGTCGCGGGACAAAACGTCCGGGTCCCGCCCTTCCTGAACCGCCTTGATACCGTCTTTGACCAGCTTGCGAAACATCGTTATCCCCCGGTCGGTGGCCCCCAGGTGTTCCATGCCGTGGATGGCGATGGGCCGTTGGCTGACCTGGGCTTCGTAGTCTGACGGCTGACGCTGCTGATCTTCCAGGTTCTCGGTGATCGGTAGCTGGGCGGGCAGCATCTGCTCACGGTCGATCCACCAGGCCGGCGTGCCTTCTTCATCAACGGCGATGTGCCGGAACTCCAAGAGCATGGTGTTGGTGTCGTCTTGGGGTACGATCCAGCGGCTCATCATCGGCCCATCGAAGTCGTGAGGACTCTTGCCGTCTTCCCAGATGGGCGCCACCTGCTGCAGGTTGGGCATGATGTTCTCCACCATGCGCACCCAGATATTGTCGCCCATCCGGCGGGTTGCGATGTAGATCATGCCCGCCGGTGTCTCGATGAAGTCAAGTTCCGGTATCACGCCGAATTCATCGGTGAACTGGGAACCCGAGACGATGGTATGGAGGAACGACGTATGGACCGGGTCCATGGCGTTCTCCAATATCTGCAGCCAGTTGCAAGGGTAGTTGTACTTCTTGCCGGGCATCAGCCGGTACCCTTCGCGCTCATAGGTGTCCATCAATGGGAAGGGAGGCATCTGGTCCGGCGGTCCCATATAGGCGAATATGGTGCCGTTATATTCATGGGTGGGATAGGCGCCGTGGCAGAGCCGGTCCTTGAGGGTGCTGTCTTCGGGTTCGCCGGGCGTCTCCAAGATGGCGCCGTCCACATCGAACAGCCAGCCGTGGTAGCAGCACCGGATGCCCCGTTCGGACACCAGGCCAAACTCCAGAGATGTGCCACGGTGGGGACAATGGGCCTCAACCAGACCTATCCGGCCGCTGAAGTCGCGGAACGCGACCAACTCCTCGCCGAGGATCTTCATGGCCACCGGCAGGTCTTTGAGATCGTCGGAGAAGGTCACCGGCTGCCAAAATCGGCGTAGATACTCCCCGCAGGGTGTGCCAGGACCGATGCGGGTTAGCTCGGCATCTTCTTGGGGTATCTCCCGATGGTAGTAACCGCCGTAGCGGGTGGATAGAAACGGTGCTCTAGTGGCCATGCGCATCACCTTTCGAGACAGACTCAGGTATCGAAATATCTGGATTGCCCATATAAAGTATCGGCCAGGCGGATACTGATTGGACGGATTATAGGTTCCCGTTTGACCAAAGGTCAACCACGCTTTCGATAGCCAAACATATGAATTTTCGGCCCGTTACTGGGCCGTGCGGCCGCCGTCGATGACCAACTCTGAGCCGGTGACGAACGACGACTCGTCGGAGGCCAGATACAGCACCCCGTAGGCGATCTCTTCCGGGCGTCCGAACCGGCCAAGCGGTACGCGTCCCATCATCACCTGGAGATTGTTGGCGTCGGGCCTGGTCGCCGCAAGCATGTCGGTTTCGATGGGTCCGGGATGGACCGAGTTACAACGGATGTTTTCCTTGGCGTATTGGATGGCCGTGGACTTGCTCAATATCCGCACCGCTCCCTTACTGGCGGCGTAGGCGCCCGAGGTGCCGGGCTGGGGGGCGATTCCGGCGCCTGAAGATATGTTGATGATTGAACCGCCGCCGACGGCGCGCATCATCGGAATAGCTTGCTTACTGCCCAAAAACGCGCCTTTGACATTGATGTCCATGGTCCGGGTCCAATCGGCTTCGCTGGTCTCCTCGACGTTGCCCCGGGCAGAGACGCCTGCGTTATTCACCAGGATATCCAGCTTCCCGAACCGGGTCATGACTTCACCCGCCGCCCGTTCCCAGTCTGGCTCACTAGTGACATCCAAGCGGACGAAGAAGCATTCTCCTCCGCCGGTAGTGACCTCTTCCGCCGTCCGGCGGCCTTCCTCTTCCAGTACGTCCCCTATAACAAGCTTGGCGCCTTCCTGGGCGAAGATCCGGGTGATGGCGGCGCCGATTCCCCTGGCCCCACCGCTNATCAAAGCTATTTTNTTTTCAAGNCGCATCTCATCCTCTCCGGTCTGATGGGTGATATTCCAGNCCTAGTATAAGGGTAGAGCTCCGGTGGGCTCACTCCAGGGCGTAGACGTGGCCATCATCGCTGCCAATATTTACCACGCCGCCGCTGATCACCGGAGAGGAGAACACATCTTCCGGATCCGAACCGCCACTGTCCCGAGCCGGTTGCCGCATCCAGGCCGTAGACATTGCCGTCGAAGCTGCCTACGACCACGGTGTTTCCGGCGTTGGGCCTAGTCTCTGCCAGCGCATGGGCTGGATGAGCCTGTGGTCACCAGCCTTACGGGCCGTTTGGCCTGCTCTCAGTCCCCGTCCACTCAAACCCCAGGTTGGCGTAGCGGCAGAAGACGGTGCCGCCGGGGGCTGCCAAGGGGCCGTTGGCGGCTAGGAGGGCGATGGTGTGCTGGTCGCCGGGGGATGGGTTGTCGCTGAAAATGACGCGTTGTGGGGCGTTGAAGCCCTGGATGGCGCCCCGGTCGCGGTTACATTCGCCGTCTATCCAGATCTCGCCGTAATCGTCGATACAGGTCTCGAACTGGACGCGTGTGCCTTTGACCGGATGACCGTTGACCGTCTCGGGAACGGTGATCTTGATGCGGTACCACATGAAGCTGAACCCGTGGGAATTGCGCTCGGCCAGGTCGTGGCAGACCTCCCAGCTCGA
Organism: Chloroflexota bacterium; assembly: GCA_002698265.1. Classification (GTDB taxonomy): domain Bacteria; phylum Chloroflexota; class Dehalococcoidia; order Lucifugimonadales; family UBA3495; genus UBA9611. The sequence continues at coordinate 5,019 of NZVX01000044.1, forward strand.
ATCGTCGTAGTCAGTCAATCGCGCCGGGCTGCCCTCGATCTGCTCGACCAGTCCCTCGTTGGGCTGACCGGGCACGTAACCACGGGCGTACTTCCAAGTCCCTTTAACCAGTTTCTGTCCTTCTGGGTCTCTGAGGTAGATGGTTTCTCTAGGCATGTTTGTCTTCCTTTGTTTTATTAAGCTGTCAGATATCAGCCGTCAGCGTTCAGCCTTTATCGGTTGGCTGTTGTCGCCTTCGAAGGCCCAGTGGAAAGCCTGGGTGATCAATTGGGTGTTGGCTTCGCCGTCGAAGCGGTGCCCGCATCCCGGGGCCTCTCTCACCAGGAAGGACTTGGCGGCGAACTTTCCCGTCCGCAGTATGCGGGCCAACCATCCTGCCATGGGATCTTCGTCGCCGTAGACCAGGTAGATGTCGCCGGTGAAGGCCGAAACGCCCTCATAGAAAGGGTCGCCCACGCTGTCGTAAGTGGAGAGCAGCAGTAACCGCTGGACGCTCGGGTACCGGTGGGAGACGGCCCCGGCCGCAGAGCCGCCTGAGGAGAAACCGGTCAGAAAGATGGCCGGGGACTCATTACCAGAGAGCAGCACCGCGTTCTCCAGCGACCAATCGATGGTGTGGCAGAGGCTTTCTATGAGGATCTTGTTCCAGCTGGCTCCCTGGTAGGAGTAGGGCTCCCACTCTAACTGGACCTGGAAATCTGGCCGTGGTGCATTGTAGGTGACGAGGCTGGCCAGACCGCGTTCTTGTAGATGATACCCAAGGTTCTTCCAGCGGTCCTCTCGGCCGTCTTTGAGCTCCCCGGAACCTGGCGAGTTGACGATCACTTTTCCCGACTCGGTGGGGTAAGCGGTGATAGGTACACCGTAGGGGACGATCTCTCCTGACTCGGCGGCTGTCTCTACGTGAAGGGTGGTGTCGATGGCTGCCACGATTCTACCCAGCAGCCAGCGGCGGCGGGCCCGCCGATTCGGCGTTACCGGCCAGGGATTTGTGGAGGGCGATCACCGACCGGCCCAAGGTCTCGAGACCGGCGATTGCTTTGGGCTCGGCCAGCTTGCCGTCCTGAAAGTGTTGCGACTTCAGATAGACCTGGCCCGGGACCAGGTGTGCCCCAAACCAGGCCAGCACCGGCCGCAATTGAGTGTCTACGGTCAAGTAATGGTGGTCGGTGGCGCCCATGCCGATCAGTCCGCAGGCCTTGCCCATCATCCCTTCCACCGGTATGTGGTCCAGAAGGTTCTTCAGAGCGCCGGTGAAAGACGCCCGGAAGATGGGCGTGGCGATGATGTACATGTCCGCCGAAGTAACCTGCTCAAACACCTTCTCCGTATCGTCGCCGTAAGCCTCTGGCGGGCGGCCGTCGGCGAAGGATATCTGGTGGTCTCCCAGGTGGAGCAATTCGGTGGTGATGGAGAAATCATGGGCCGCGGCGGCCGCAAGGGCTGATTCCAGGGCCTGGTGCAGACGGCCCGGGTTGGTTACTGTGCCGTGGATTCCCAAAAGGGTCGGCAATTGATGTGCCTCCTAGGTCTTTGTCGTTAACGGCGTTTGAACATTGGACCTGGACTTTGACGGAGCGTCGGCCCACTCCCGTTGCGATGGGAGTGGGGATTGTTTGTGCTGCTGAGTTGCGCCTTAGCCTTCGTCCTGAGCTCCGTCGAAGGATGGGCATCAGTCAAGGCTATTAACTAGGAAACTTGGTTCATGCGTACGGGTGGTTCGACGGGCTCACCACTAACGGGCGGGAATGTTCACCCACTTTAAGGATAAGAATTCTTGGACAAGTTTTTTTGAATGTTCGCGCTCTTCGTATACCTATTCTCGGGTTTGGGTAGGCCCAGGTTGCCCCGAAGAGTGTCGGCTTCGTACTCGGTGCGGAAGAGGCCGCGTTCTTTCAGGATGGGCAGCACGTGGTCCACGAAGTCGTTGAAGCCCTGAGGGAGCACGCTGGGGACCAACATGAAGCCGTCGGCGGCGCTGTTTTCGAACCAAGACTGCATGGTGTCGGCCAGCTGAGTCGGCGTGCCGATGAATTCGTTCTTGGGGGTGGTGGCCCTTATCGCCATCTGACGTAAGGTCAGCTCCTCTTCCTTGGCCACCTGCTTGATACGGTCGGTGGTGCTCTCCCAGCCGTTGCGGCCGAAGTCGCCCAGGTCGGGGAAGGGGGCGTCCAGGTCGTAGGGCGAGAAGTCCATATCGTTGAAATAGCGGCCCAGGTAGTTCAGCGCGTCTTCAATGACCACCAAGTTGGCGATCTCCTGGTATTTGGCCTCGGCCTCGACCTGGGTATCCCCAATGATGGGCGAGCAGCCTGGCAGTATCAAGACTTCGCCTGGGTCACGGCCCGCTCCCATGGCGCGTTGCTTGATGTCCTTGTAGAACGAGGTGGCGTCGGAGCTGGTCGCCTGCCCGGTGAAGATGGCATCGGCAACCTTGGCGGCGAACTCTCTCCCTGCCTCCGACGACCCAGCTTGGATCAACACCGGGCTGCCCTGTTTCGAGCGGGATATGTTCAGCGGCCCCTGGACCGAGTAGAACTCACCTTTGTGGTCCAGCCGGTGCATCTTGGAGGGGTCGATGAACACTCCCGTTTCCTTGTCCCGGATGAATGCGTCATCTTCCCAGGAGTCCCACAGCCCCTTGGTGATTTCCACGAACTCGGCGGCCATGAGGTAGCGCAGGTCGTGCTGGGGATGCTCTGGCTTGCTGTAGTTGGCTGCTGAACCTTCCAGTGGCGAGGTGACTATGTTCCAGCCGGCGCGGCCGTTGCTCAGATGATCGATGGACGAGAACTGTCGGGCCACGGTGTAAGGGTCGCTGTAGGTTGTGGAAAGGGTGGCCGCCAGGCCGATGTGGGTGGTGTCCATGGCCAGCGCAGCCAGCAGGGTCAAAGGCTCGAAACGATTCAGGAAATTGGGGTGCGATTTCTCGCTTATGTATAGCCCGTCTCCGAAGAAAGCGAAGTCCAGCTTGGCTTCCTCAGCCTTTCGGGTCATACCCTGGTAATACGCCAGGTTCACCGCGCCGTCGGGCATCGCGCTGGGATGGCGCCACGAGGCCATATTGCCGCCACTGCCGGAGAAGAAAACGCCCAATCGCATCTTTCGTTGTTCGGTCATACTACTTCCTCCTCTCGGTCCGCACCGCTTGCCAAGTTGGCCTTGATCAACGCGTCGCTCAACAACTCATAAGAGCGGAGACGCTTTTGAAAATCGTTGATGGCCGTCACCGCGATTATCTCTTCCACGTTATGTAATTCCTGGATTTGCAGCAACTTCTTCAGAGCGATTTCCGGCGAGCCGTGGACCACCGGGGCGTCGGTGACATTGATCTCGAATTTCTCGCCCGACTGCTTGCCGAACCTTTCGGCAGATTCCAGGTTTCCGGCGGTCAAAGTCCGCCCGCTCTCCAAGCTGATGCGGACGACCTTGATCTCGGCGGCAAATGCGGCGGCCTCATCGGCTGATTCGGCCACTACCACCGGAAGGGCCAGCATGGCGCGCTTGCAACCGGGACCGGCAGTGTCAAACTGGTCGTGGTAGGTCGCCATGGCTTTTGTCATAGCATCTTGGTCGCCATTCAGGAATAGGGCGAATACATAAGGTATGCCGAACTCGGCGGCCATCTCAGCGCTGGAACCCGATGTGCCTAAAAGATACAGGTCGGCCGCCTGGGGTGGCCAGGGGCTGGCCATCAGGCCCCGCAACGGGTGACCTTTTGGCAACTCGCCACCGAGAAAATTACGCAGCTCGGTGATCTTGTCGCCGATGGAACGCTCGCCGGCCACCGCCTGCTGCAATGCCATGGTTGACTGAGGCAGACCGCCCGGTCCGCGCCCGATGCCAAGGTCGACCCGGCCTGGAGCCAATGACGCCAACACATTGAAATTCTCGGCCACTTTGTAGGGGCTGTAGTGCTGCAGCATCACGCCGCCGGAGCCGACGCGGATGCGGCTGGTCTTGGCCAGCAGGTGGGAGATCAAAACTTCGGGCGACGAACCCATAACCCGGTCAGAACTATGATGTTCCGCCACCCAGTATCGGTGGTAGACCCAGCCGTCGGCCTTGGTCGCCAGCTCGATGGTGTGCTGGAAGGCCTGGGCGGCGTCATCGTCCTGGTGCACCGGACTCTGGTCCAGGATGCTAAGTGTCAGACCGTTGGTGTTCATCTGTTTCGTCTCTGCTCTCGGCCAGCGGGTGGATCGAAGCTGCCGGTCAAGTGATTCTACATGGTTTCAGGCCACCCGTGGGGAGCGCCACGGGTGTTTCCCGTCTAGGCTGATGCCGGGCGATCCGGGTCACCCGGAATAATCAGATGCATACCGGAGATCTATGATTTTCGCAAAACCGGTGGCGTTTCTCTAATCTGAATAGAAAATTTGCGTCTTTATACTGAAGTTATTCAGCCCGGTATTTTTCGCAGATACTCACCTTTGGAGGAACGATATGGCTCAGTCAGACAGCCCTTACCCAGTACAGTTCTCGGTGGATTACCTCGAAGAGCCCCGAGACCGCTTGTCCGTGTTCTTGAGAGTGATAATGATCATTCCGATTGCTATTGTTCTTGCGGTGACCTCCGGTCAATCGGGCGGGGTCCCTTCATTTGCTGGAGCAGCCGGAGGGGCGCTTTTGCTCGGTCCATTGTTGATGATCGTGTTCCGTAGAAAATACCCAGGGTGGTGGTTCGACTGGAACCTAGCCCTGACTAGATTCACAAATCGGGTGGCAGCCTATCTGTTCATGATGGGAGATCAGTATCCCTCCACAGACGAAGAACAAGAAGTCCACTTGGAGATTCCCTATCCCGACGTGGAAAGGGACCTGACCCAATGGCTCCCGATCGTAAAGTGGCTTTTGGCGATACCTCACTTCATCGTTCTGGCGGTCTTGTGGATGGCGTTGGTCATCGCGGTCTTGATCTCCTGGGTATCCATCCTATTCACGGGCCGCTACCCGGTAGGTTTGTTCGATTTTGTGGTCGGGGTAATGCGCTGGTCAAACCGGGTCAATGCGTATGCATTTTTGCTGATGACCGATGTTTACCCGCCGTTCAGGCTTAGCGCGTAAATAGACCGGTTCGGCCCCTCTTGTAATGCGAGTCCTGGTCGTCCATGGGGGTATTCCCGTCACGCCCTGGTGCGATTACAATCGAACACGCAACGACAAATCCTCCGATGGGACGATCGCTTGCCATCTAAGTTTCGCTATACAAGGACTCAGTCTTCTCCTAGATGCACCTTCCCCGTCTGAAAATCCATTACGCCTGGGTCATCATCGGTCTTTCGGCCCTGCTTTACCTGGGCGGCGGTTCGATAACCCAGGCCTTCGGCGTGGTGATTCTTCCGCTCCAAAGCGAGTACGGATGGAGTCAGGGCTCCATCACGCTGGCCTACGGCATCTCCGCTATCATGAGCGCGGCGCTGTCTCCAGTCATCGGGATGGCGACCGATCGCTACGGCGGGCGACCGGTGCTTTTCGTGGGCGTGGCCTGCTTTTTCATCGGCACGGCCGTCTCCGCATTGGCCACCGATGTCTGGCATATCTGGCTGTCCTACGGGCTTTTCCTGGGCGTCACTCAGGCCTGTCTAAACATAGCCCTGATCACCACGGCCACCTACTGGTTCCGGGAGAAACTGGGAGTCGGAGTTGGGCTACTCCAGTGCGCGCAGGGCGTTGGCCCCGCGGGCACCACCCTCCTTATCGGACTGCTTCTAGCCCACTACGACTGGCGGGTTGCTTTCTGGAGTCTGGGCATCGGCTGCGGAACCGCCATGGCGATCGTCGTATTCTTCTTCCGGAGCAAGCCGGCGGACATGGGCATAGACCCCTTTGGGGGGCAATGGCCAGGGGTGGTCAACCAGCAGTTCACCCGCGAGATTCGCATGCTTCGGGACAAGGTCAGGGCGGCGTCCATCCAGTCCACATCAGCTTTCTGGAAACTTGTTTTCATCCATTACCTTGGCTGCCTGTCCCACGCCATAGTAATCGTGTACATCATTCCCATCGCGGTGCTGGCCGGCGTGGGACCAGTAGCCGCAGCGGGGGTCCTCAGCACCCTGGCCTTGGTCAGCGGTCTTACCCGGTTCCTAACCCCGGTGCTGGCCGACTCCTTTGGCGCTAGAGGCACCATGGCGGTGTTCTACGTTCTGCAGGGACTGCCGGTGCTGATGCTGTTCTGGACCAACGACACCTGGAATTTCTATCTCTTCGCGGTGATCTTCGGTATCGGCTACGGGGGAGAGGGGTCGGCCTTCCCGATCATCAACCGCAGCTACTACGGCGAGGGCTCGTTGGGCCGGTCCTTCGGATGGCAACTGTCTGGGGCGATGCTGGGTATGGCCACGGGCGGGTGGATCGGCGGGGTGATGTTCGGGTTCTTCGGCGATTACGTTTTGACCATCGCGCTGTCGGTGGCCACCAGCCTGGCGGGCGCGGTGGTGATCATGTCCATGGACCGGACCGACCGAATCTTGATCCTCGACTGGGAAGAAGGCCTCCCCGACGAAGCCAGATCGGTGCCTCTTCGGGGTTCAGCCGCCGACTAGATCGCCGTGCGTTTTAGGGCGGCGCTGCGGCCGGTTTGCCGGCAACGCAAAAGGGAGCCAGCGGGACACATTGTCCCTCTTTCAGCGGCCTTGGTAACCGATCGAAGAACGCTTTAGGTCGACTTGACTGGCTCAGCCCTGTAGGCATCCTCGACAAATCCGGCCTGTTGCGTCCATCGGACGTTGTCGGCATCGGTAACCAGACCTACATCCGCGCCCTCTGAGCTTTCCAAGCCGAGGGGGTGGTAGACCAGTTCGATGAGATTGCCGTCTGGGTCATTTATGTAGGAGTAGTGTTCATTGGTGTCCTCACGGCGGCCTTGATGGGGATCTTCTCCGCCCGTGGGGGTGAATGATCCTCCTGCCGACCGGGAGTAACTCACACCCTCAGAATCTAGGTGCGAGAGCATGCCGTCCCAGTCTTCCACTTCTATGGCGAAGTGAACGCGCGGTACTTCTATCACCTCGGGCGTGTCGCTGGTGTGGATTTCTCCGGTGCCGATCCGAAATTGAAGTTGTCTCTGGTTCAGCTTGGGACCCCGGTCAAGAAACTGGGCTCCAAGCACCCTTTCGTACCATTCCCGCGTCCGCTGACGGTCGGATATCTGGATATTGATGTGATGGATCATGCTTATCTTGGACATCAGGACCTCCATTCGCCGGAAATTTTCTGGAAAAGGTCACCGCGATTATCCGTGATTGCTAGGGCTCTGGCAAGCGGTCAGATGGCCGGCCTCTGCTCGTACCAACGGGCGTGTTGCTGGTAGGTGTAAGCCGCTTGGATCACACCGGGTTCGTCGAAGGGTCTTCCCGCGATCTGCATGCCAACGGGCAGCCCCGCCGCCGTGAAGCCGCAGGGCACCGAGATGGCCGGCAGTCCAGTAACGTTGAAGGGAGCGGTGAAGCTCCGGCCCATAATGGTGGTGTTGGGGTCGTAACCTTCGAACGCCGCTGCGGGTTGGGTCATGGTGGGCGTGACGAAGAAGTCGACCTTCCGCAGCGCTTCTGCGAACTCCCGTTTGCTCCACTGGCGGCATCTCTGTGCCTGAAGATAATCGCCGGCGCTGAGCAAGCCGCCGATCCGGAACCTAGCCCTGACGATCTCCCCGAAGTCTTGGGGCCTGGTCTTGAGGTTGGGCTCGTGGAAGGCGTAGGCCTCGCTAACCATGATAATCGTGTTGGCCGCCCGCACGTATTCGAGACTTGGAAGTTCCACGGTTTCAATCTTTGCGCCCAGGCTCTCAAGTTCCACGACGGCCTTCTCGACTACGGCCACCGCTTCGGCGCTGACGCTGGGGTCGGCGTCGAAGAAATAATGCCTGGGTAGTCCGATGACCTTGCCCTTGATATCCTCACGGAGGGACAGGGAATAGTCCGGTACCGGCGCGTGGCTGCTGGTGGGGTCCTTGGCGTCGTGGCCCGCGATGGCCTGGAGCATGTAGGCGCTATCTTCCACCGTCCAGGTCATTGGCCCCACATGGTCTTGAGACCAGCTCAAGGTAACCACACCGGAGCGGCTGACGCGGCCGTAGGTGGGTTTCAGGCCCACGATACCGCAGAGGGATGCGGGGCCACGGATGGAACCGCCCGTGCAAGAACCAAGGGCGCCCATAGCCTGCCCCGACGACACAGCCGAGGCCGACCCGCTACTGGAACCTCCGGTGATGTGGGCCAGGTTCCAGGGGTTGCAGGCGGGCTCGAAGGGCGTGGTCCAGTCTGGCCCGCCCAAAGCGAATTCATGCATCGCCAGCTTGCCCAGTAAGATCGAACCAGCTTCTTTCAGTCGGGCGGTGGGCGTCGAGTCTACGGTGGGCACCCTGTCGAAATCGACCCGAGAGCCTGCGGTGGTGCGTATTCCCGCCGTGTCGTAAAGGTCCTTCAAGGCGATGGGTATGCCGTGGAGATGACCTCGGTATCGGCCGCTACGAATCTCCGCTTCGGCGGCGCGCGCTTCGGTCCTGGCCTCATCGAACAGTAGGGTTATGAACGAATGCAGCCGGTCGTCGGTCTCGGCGATCCGGTCGAAGAATGCCTGGGTGAGTTCCACCGGGGAAAGCTCACCGTTTTTAAGTAATTCGCCTGCTTCGTGGATCGTCAGATGGTGTAGTTTCTTGTCAGTTGTAGCCATTTATCCACCGCCGTTTCTGATTGATCAGTCTTTAGGAAGCCGCTCAGCCCGCTGGTTAATCCGGGTGAAACTCCACCACCATTTCTTCGGGGCCGAAATCTATGGAGTGCACCAACGCAGTGTATTCCATGTAAAGCTCATACATGGGTTTCAGGTGGTCCAGTTCTGCTTGGTCCATGCCCAGGCCCGCCCGGTCGGCCATGAACTTGAACTCTTCCATCGAGATCGTCGGTTTGTCGGCCATGATGCCACTCCTAAACCTGGTTTAAGTGTTCGAAAGAATGCCTGATTATACATCCGGAATCTGCGACGGTCGTGGTAGGCCTGGATTCCGGCCTTCGCCAAAATGACGGAGGCGGCCCAGCCATTGATGTTGGCTGTGCCGCCTCCAGATTACGATTTTGTAAGACAGCCAGGAATTCCCTAGGAATACTTCCCGCCGTCCTGGGGGACGGTACCCTCTCGGCCGGATTCAGCCATCTCCAAGCGGGTGGTCCTGGGCCAGGTGCGCTTCAGGTTATCCTGAACGTTGAAATGCAGCACACCCAGTCCCTGCACTTCCAGCTCGACTTTATCGGCGTTCTGAAACGCGCTCAGGCCCCGGTGGTTGGTGCCGGTTGCGATGACATCTCCGGGCTCCAGTTCGTGTATGGAACTGACCCACTCGATGATCCGAGGAATCTTATGGGCCATATCGTCGGAGTTGAAAGATTGCTTCAGGTCTTCGTTGACCCATAGATTGATCGCCAGCTTCTGCGGGTCGTCTATCTCGTCGGCGGTGACCAGATAGGGGCCCATGGGCGCGAAGGTGTCCCGTGACTTCATCTGATAAAACGTGTTCCCGCCGGCCTGCAAGCCACGGGCCGAACCATCGATGAAATTCATGTAGCCGAATATGTAGTCAAATGCGTCTTCCTGTTTCACGTTGCTGGCGTGTTTGCCGATCACCAACGCAAACTCGGCTTCGCCCTCGAAGATGGCGGCTGGAATGTCGGGAAGGACCATGGTGTCGCCGTCGCCAATCACAGAGTTGGGAGACTTCTGGAACGCGTTAATCGGGGCCGGCTCATCCCGTGTGCCGTCCTCCATATAGTTCACAGCCATGCAGATGATGTTGGGGGGCTTGGGTAGTGGAGAGCGCAGCCTGACTTGGCTGAGGGGCTTACCCTGGCCGCTGTCCACCGCCTGCTGCAATGCGGCGCGGTGTTGCGAGAAATTCTCGATAATCTTGCCGATCAGGTCTTGGGGTGAGGTGTGCTCAATGCCGCTCACCGCTCCGGAAACATCGACCACGGTGTCGTCTTTAACGATGCCTAGTTTAAAATCGTCGAAGAATACCAGTTTCATAGCTCTCCTTTCTTGTCCCCGCGGATTGCGCCGGACGTGTAGCGGGCATGTTACTGAACCTCCGGCCCGGTGGCAAGTGGAGAAGCCGCCACCGTCCCTGTCGCGTAGGCTGCCACCTGGCGTATAGTGTGAGCGCGCCGGGCAAAAGACCGGCTGGATAAGGAGATCATAGACCCCATGACCAGCTATATCAGCCATCTGGAATGCACCATCTGCGGCAAGAGCTATCCGCACGAACAATTGATCGGCATCAGCCCCTGCTGCGAGAAGGTATTGTTTGCCCGCTATGATTTGGACAAGCTGGGACGTGAAGTCGACCGCGACATGCTGGTCAGCAGGCCGGACACCATGTGGCGTTATTCCGAACTGCTACCCGTGGACGATCCCGGTAGCATCGTCAGCCTGGGCGAAGGCGGCACGCCGTTGATAAAGTCGGTGAACCTGGCCAAAAATCTGGGGATGAGGAATCTTTACATCAAGGAAGAGGGTCTGAACCCCACCGGCACTTTCAAGGCAAGGGGAATCTCCGCCGCGGTTTCCAAGGCAGTTGAACTAGGGGTGAATGGGTTCACCATGCCCTCGGCTGGAAACGCCGCCGGGGCTGCCGCAGCCTACGGCGCCAGGGCCGGGATGGAAACCAAGGTGTTCATGCCCCAGGACGCACCCGACGCCAACAAGAAAGAGACGTTGGTGGCCGGGTCGGAACTGAACCTGGTGGAAGGCCTGATCAACGACGCCGGGCGCGAGGCGGTGGCCGTGGCCAAGGAAATGGGTTTGTTTGACCTCTCCACCCTGAAAGAGCCGTACCGCGCCGAGGGCAAGAAGTCCATGGGTCTGGAAGTGGTCCAGCAACTCGGCTGGAAGATGCCCGATGCCATGATCTATCCCACTGGCGGCGGCACCGGCATCATCGGCATGTATAAAGGCTTCAAAGAACTGTTGGAATTGGGTTGGATCGAGGGTAAGCAACCCAAGTTCATCTCGGTACAGGCGGATGGCTGCCAGCCCATCGTCAGGGCCTTCGACGCGGGAGCTGATACCTCAAAGATGTGGGAAAACGCCACCACCAAAGCCGATGGCCTGCGGGTGCCCCATCCCTTCGCCGACTACCTGATATTGGAAGCCATACGGGCCACCGGCGGGACTGCCTTGGCGGTTTCAGACCAAGAGATGATCGCCGCCATGTATGAGATGGCCACGGCTGAAGGAATCTTCCCGGCGCCGGAAGGCGCGGCGACGCTGGTGGGGCTGAAAAAACTACTGGACCAGAAGTTCTTGGACCCAGATGAATCGGTGGTGCTGTTCAACACCGGTTCGGGATACAAATATCTGGACCTGATCAGCGGTCCTGAGGGGAAATAATGCAGGTCCATACAGAGAGCTAGATGGTAATTCCGGGATAGGAACGGGTGATGTCCGGCGGCCGATGACACCGGACCGTTGCTCAACTTAAGGGCTGGCCGTTAAGATTGTCTACCCAAACCCAAATGAGAAGGGCCGCCGTTTCCGTATGAGACGCGTGGCCTTTTTCTATGTTCGCTCCATCCCCCTGACCCCTTAATACTGCCGTAATACTTCTCGGGAGATTATGTCTACCAAGGGAGATGCGAGCGCGGTTTGGACAACATGGATTCCGCCCACAAGCAGGAATCTACTGATTCCCCAGATATATCCCCAGGAAAGGGCCGGTGCAGGATCCACCGGCCCTTTTATTTGACCGGGCACGCCTCTGACATTCGACACACCCGCGATAAAAACGTTATTATTACGCGAACGATTTTCAGGGGCGATTTAGGAGTGATCTATGCGACGCGTAGCCATCGTTTCACCGGTCCGCACCGCGGTGGGTAATTTCGGCGGGACCCTAAAAGATGTACCAGCCGAAGAACTGGCCTGCACCGTGATCAAAGAGACTCTCGAGCGTAGTAAACTGGACCCGGCCAAGGTAGACGATGTGATCCTGGGCCATGGGTATCCCAGCGGCGAGAACCCTGCCATCGGCCGGTTGGCCCTGCTCAAGGCTGGCCTGCCCATTGAGGTGCCCGGCTACCAACTGGACCGCCGCTGTTCCTCGGGTCTGCAAGCCATCCTGAACGCCTGCATGATGGTCCAAACAGAGAATGCCGACGTCGTGATCGCCGGCGGTGTTGAGAGCATGAGCAACGCCGAATTCTATGTGAATGAGTCCCGCTGGGGCGCCCGATTCGGTTCCATCACCCTCCACGACCGGTTGGCCCGCGCCCGGGAAACCATCTCCCCTGAGGACCGGTTCGGCGTCATCTCCGGTATGGTCGAAACAGCCGAGAACCTGGCCAAACAGTATGAGATCTCCAGGGAAGAACAGGACGAATACTCTCTGCGCAGCCACCAGCGCGCTGTTGCCGCCCAGGAATCCGGGAGATTCGATTCCCAGATCGTCCCGGTAGAGATTCCGCAGCGCCGGGGCGACCCGGTGATCTTCGACAAGGATGAAGGGCCCCGGGGCGATAGCTCCATGGATGTTTTGGGCCGTCTTCGCCCTGTGATGAAAGACGGCACCGTTTCCGCCGGGAATGCCAGCAGCCAGAACGACGCCGCGTCGGTCTGCCTGGTGGTGGCCGAAGACAAGCTGGAAGAATTGGGTCTTGAAGCCATGGGCTTCCTCAAGGGTTGGGTAGTGACTGGTTGTCACCCAGCCACCATGGGTATCGGGCCGGTCCCAGCTGTGAGCAAGCTGATGGAAAAGACCGGCATGTCGCTGGAAGACATGGATGTCATCGAACTCAACGAAGCCTTCGCCGCCCAAGTGCTGGCGGTGCTCCGCGAGTGGAAACTCCCCAATCATGACAACCTTAATGTCAACGGCTCGGGCATCTCCCTGGGCCACCCCATCGCAGCCACCGGCGCCCGCATCCTGACCACCCTACTTAACGAAATGGAGCGCCAGGACGCCCAGTTCGGTCTGGAAACCATGTGCGTGGGCGGCGGTCAGGGCGTTGCCGCTATGTTCGAGCGAAGATAGGCACGAGCTAACTGCATTCAGCTATCGGCCCGTAGGGGCACGGCCCTTCCGCGGAAGGGCCGTGCCCCTACGCATTTCGGCTCCGATTAAAATGAGGAAGAATAATGGCCAAGATCGAAGATATCGCCGACGTAGTTGTCGTCGGCGCCGGAGCGTCCGGAGCGGCATTCACTTGGAGCCTGGCTCAGGCTGGGATAAGTGTCGTTTGTTTGGAACAAGGCGGCTGGGTCCCCACTGACGCCTTTCCCACATCTGATAACGACGCGCACATCCATTGGCAGACGGATTTCCATCCCGACCCCGGTTTTCGGGGACTGCCTGAGGACTATCCCATCAATGAAGATGAAACGCCGATCTCTCCGTTGATGTACAACGCCGTCGGCGGCAGCCTGATCCATTGGGGCGCCCATTTCCCCAGGTTCCACCCATCTGACTTCAAGGTTAAGACCTTGGAGGGTGTGGCCGACGACTGGCCCGTCACCTATGAAGAACTGGAACCCTATTACGATGAGAACGACCGGATGATGGGTGTTTCCGGACTTCGGGGAGACCCGGCATACCCGGAAAAACCGGAACGGCCCTGCCCTCCGTTGTCCATCAGAGCCAGCGGACGGCTCATGGCCAAAGCACTCGACAAACTAGGCTGGCACTGGTGGTCCTCGGACACAGCGATCTCGTCTGTACGCCACCATGACCGCGACCCGGATATGGGCAATTTCCTACGGTCATTCGCTTCAGCCGACCTGACGTACTGGCCTGCCGCCTTGGAGTTTGGCGCACGCCTCGAGACCCATGCCAGGGTTAGGGAGATTACCATCGACGACCACGGCAACGCCACCGGAGTGCTCTATTATCAAGACGGCGAACTGAAAGAACAGAAAGCCAAGGCGGTGGTGCTGGCTTGCAACGGCGTCGGCACAGCCCGGTTGCTGTTGAACTCAACCTCGTCACTATTTCCCTACGGTCTGGCGAATAGCAGCGGCCTGGTGGGCAAGTGCCTGATGCACCATCCGGTTGGCGCGGTGTTGGGTATCTTCGCAGAAGACCTGGGGATGGAAGACGACGGCCCGAGGGGCAGCACCATGCTGAGCCAAGAGTTCTACGAGACCAACCCAAACCACGATTTCATTCGCGGCTACGATCTTCAGGTGCTGGCTTATGCTGGCGCCCCCCTACCCGCGGCACTGGGCGGCCTGATGGGACAGAAAGTGGCGTGGGGAGAGAATCACCACGAAGAGTTCAGCGAGCGGTTCGGCCATTCTGTGGGTATCACGATCATGACCGAGGACCTACCTGAAGAGCACAACGTGGTTGCTTTAGACCCGGAATTGACCGACAGCGACGGGATTCCGGCGCCCAAGATCAACTACACCGTCAGCGACAACACCGCCAAGATGCTAGAACACGGCGTGGCCAGGGCCAAAGACATCATGAATGCCGCCGGGGCCAAGAAGGTCTTCTCGTCCAACTTGCGCCGCAACGCCGGTTGGCATTTATTGGGGACGGCCCGGATGGGGGAGGACCCGGAGAGATCGGTGGTTGACCGCTGGGGCCGTACCCACGACGTCTCCAACCTGTTCATCATCGATGGAAGCATCTTCACCACTAGCGCCTGCGTGAACCCCACACCCACCATCCAAGCCCTGGCGCTGCGCACCGCCGACTATCTGAAAGGTGAGGGCGGACAGGTGTTGAAATAGCTGGCAGCTTTTAGCGGTCAGCCGTCAGCGTCGAAATCCTGCCTTTTGATCGTAAGTTGCCTTTCCGATCCACTGTCATTCTGAGGAGCGCCGTAGGCCGACGAAGAATNTGCCGACTATGAACTGGCAGACCCTTCGCATCACTCAGGNTGACANTTGCCGAGGGTCGTATTAATCAGNAACTAAGTCTCTTCGATTCCTNTGTCCCTCCCGTTTCGNAAGAGAGATGGTTAGCATGGGGGCCAATTCTTTGGTTGAAGTTGCCTCACTACGCCATTCAATGGNGCATCCCATCTTGGACGAATCTCCCGGCCATTGACACCTTAATCAGCCACATTTAGGATAACGATGCCTGCCCGAGCCACGTTCCCCAGGGCAGGAAACTCAGCTAAAATTTAATCATTAACGGAAGGTGGACACCATGCCAGACGTCTACGGTAAGGGCGATTTCCGATATAACTTTGTTGAGAACTGGGCCAAATTGCCCAGCGGTATGACCTTTAAAGAGTGTCCGGGCGTCGCGATCGACTCCCAGGACAACGTCTTCGTCCTCACACGTGGCGAGGAACCGATCATCGTTCTGGACCGGGACGGGAATTACATCCGATCCTTCGGCAAAGGTCATTTCAGCGACAACCGAACCCACGGCCTGTATATCGCCCATGACGACTCCCTGCTCTGCGCCGATGACGGAATCCACACCATCCAGAAGTTCAGCGCCTCCGGCGAGAAACTGATGGAGATCGGCGAGCGAAACAACCCCAAGCCCCGCTGGAGCGGAGAGCCCTTCAACCGCCCGACCTCCGCCGCCATCCACCCCGGAAACGGCGACATCTACGTCTCGGACGGATACGGTAACTCCCGGATTCACGTTTACACGGGCGAAGGGGAGTACAAGTTCTCCTGGGGCAGCCCCGGAATCGACGCCGGGCAGTTCATCCGCCCCCATAACATCGCCATCGACAGTAACGCCAACGTGTACGTGGTGGACCGGGAAGCCCACCGGATCCAGCTCTTCGACACCGATGGCAAGTTCATCACCATGTGGAGCAACATCCACCGGCCCGACTCCATGGTCCTCTGGGGAGAGCACATCTATGTCGGCGAATTGAACGGCATGGGCGGGGTGGACGATGCCCCCGGCCTGGGACACCGCGTCTCGATCTTCGACCTGAAAGGCAAGCTCGTCAGCCAGTTCGGCGACGTGAATGAAGGGGAAGGCCCCGGACAATTCATAGCCCCCCACGGCATAGCCGTCGACTCCCAGGGTTCCATCTACGTAGCAGAAGTGTCCTTCACCATCCGCGGCTCGCACATGGACCCGCCCAAGGAACTGCGCTCGCTGTCTAAGTACACCCTGGCGAAGTAGTAGGTAGCTGCCGGCTTTCAGCCATGAAATTGTCCCTTCTCCCTCGCAAGGGTGAAGGTTAGGATGAGGGTTCCTCCTCCCGTAAGCCATACTTACCCGAAGCAACCCTTCGGGCGTCGTAAGCCTGAAAGACCGACCGCCATATACCACAGCAAAGAGATTCTGCGAGGCACAGACACTTAACGGAGGACAACAATCTTGCCTGATTCGGGCGATTCCACTACCGGCGAAACGACCACGGTCCATTGGGACTCGGCCTTGGAGGCCATCGAACGTTGCTATGAGTTGGGTTGGACCGACGGTCTGCCGGTGGTCCCGCCCACGGAACAGCGGGTTGGGGAGTTCATCGAGCGTTCCGGACGGCCGTCTAATGACGTGGTCGGCGAGCTCCCGGAGCGCCGCCGAGAGATAACTGTTGGCAAGGTCGCCGCAAATGCGGTGATGGCCGGCTGCCTGCCCGAGTACATGCCGGTGGTGCTGGCCGCCACCGAGGCCATGTTGGAGCCCATATTCAACTTGGTGGGACCGTCTTCCAGCATGGGCGGCGCCGCCATCCTATCCATCGTGAACGGTCCGGTGACCAAAGAACTGAACATCAATTCGCGAAACAACTTGTTCGGTCCGGGAAACCGTGCCAACGCCACCATCGGCCGCGCCATACGGCTGATTCTGATGAACGCCTGCGCCGCCATTCCCGGCGTCTTCGACCGCAGCGTCATCGGCCATCCCGGCAAGTACACCTACTGCATCGCCGAAGCGGAGACGGAAACCCATTGGATCCCCCTGCACGTCGAACGGGGTTTCTCAGCGGACCAGAGCACCGTAACAGTTTTCGCCGGCGAGTCCCCCCGTCAGGTCAGGGCCGTGGGGCACCCCGAGCCCATCCTCCTGGCCCTTGCCGACGCGGCATCCAGCCTGGGCAGCAACATGTCCACTTCGGGGTCGGTGGGCGACACCGGAATCGGCGTCCGGCAGGGACAGATCGTGGTCACCATCGCGGGCAACTCCAATCTCTGGAAGGACTGGAGCAAAGCCCAGATTAAGGACTATATCTATGTCCGGACCCAACGCTCCGTTGCCGATCTGAAAGCGGCTATGGTCTTGCAAGGAGACCCGGAACCGGGCGATGGTGAAAAGATGATTCCGCTGATTCCCGAGCCCGAGGATATCCTGCTGATCTTCGCCGGCGGAGAGGAGTCCAACATGTCTTCGGTGATCCCGAGTTGGGGACCCAAGGTTGGCTCCACCGCCGTGACCAAGCTGATCAGGTAGTTAGGAACGGAAATTGACTCAATCTGAAAACTACCGTTTGAAAGGGCACCTGCTGGGCGCCTGTAACTGCGCCTGGGGCTGCCCCTGTAACTTCGAAGAACCGCCGAGCTTTGGTACGTGCGAAGGGGTCTACCTATGGCAAGTGGACTCTGGCCATTACGACGGTGTGGAATTAGACGGGCTTGTCATCTCCGAGGTTTCGAAGTTCCCCGAAGCGATACATCTGGGCAATGGGACGAGTGTGTACTTGGTGGATGAGCGAGCCACCGAAGACCAGCGGCAAGCCATCGAATCCATGGTTCGGAAGGAAGCGCCATTCAGTGTCTTTATCGATCTGACTACGCAGTTCATGGGATTCAGGTACGTGCGGTTTCAGGTGACGATCGATGGAATCAATAGCCACGCCACCATCCCAGGTAAGCTCGATATGCACCTGGCGCCGATGAAGAATCCGGTAACCGGAGAAGACGAATTAGCTACTCTGAACAAGCCGACCGGGTTCACGTCCCAGATCCAAGAATTGTGCACGACAAGCGCTTTCAAATTTGACGGAGAGGGCCTGTCGGTAGATTTTCCCGGAAAATATGCCGAGTTCTGCCCATTTGAGTATTCCAACTGACAACCCTGTGGCGCAAAGCGTTGATTTTTCCCGACAGGACGGCCATAGTCTAATTAGCGGCCCGAAAATATCTCTGAGAGAGTGAACCAAATGGCCCAGAGCGAACATGTACTGGTAAATCCGGTCACCCAGCCCATCGTGGCGCCGTTCGATGGCGCGCCCCGTCTGGCTAGCCTGGCAGGCACCCGGCTGGGGATAATTGACGACAGCAAGCGCAACGCGGATGTCCTTCTGGAAGAGCTTTCAGAGGTGCTTCGAACACGCTACGAGATAACGGAAATCAAGTGGCACCGGAAGCCCAGCGCTTCCCGCCCCGCAGATCCTACGGCCTTGAAGGAGTTGACCGAGCAGGTAGACTCGGTGATCATCGCGATAGGTGATTGAGGATCGTGCAGTGCGTGCAGTGTGCACGACGGGATTCACGTGGAGAACGCCGGCATACCCTCGGCCACTATCTGCACTGACCGGTTCGTGCCGACGGCGCAGGGAATGGCTAAGATGTGGGGCGCGCCAGACTACCCAACCATCTTCACCCAGCACCCCATCGAAAACCTGTCCCGGGAAGCCCTCCGAGCCAGGGCCGAGGAACTGGCCCCCATGGTCGTCCGGGTGTTGACCGGCGAGGGTTAGACCCAAGTTCGCAGCAGCCAACCAAAAAGCCCCCGTCCTTCCGTGGAAGGACGGGGGCTTTTCACATTGTTACCTCATTCCGCTGCCCGTTTAATCCAGTATCTCCATGTACAGTGCCTCGGTTTCCGGCTCCGGATCTGTTCCGACTTCGGAGGCCAGCAACTCCCGAAACTCGTGGTAGGCCACTACGGCTTTGGCCCGGTTGCCGGTAGCGGCGCAAGCCCGCATCAGGGCACCATGGGTGCGCTCCCGCTAGGGGTCCACTTGATGCCTTCCAAAGCCGATTCAAATGCGGTCTGAGGCTCGCCGATCTCCAACTGCATCTCTCCCAGGCAGTCCAACGCCCGGACCAATTGGCGGTCCAGCTTGCCCTGCAGGCTTTCCCGCCAGAATCCGTCCACTCCGGGCAAGAAAGGGCGGCGGGCGATGGACGCGGCCACTGCAGCCGGCCCCAGGGCATTTCTCGCTTGGTTGTTGCGCACCGCCGCCTCGGTACGGTCCAGAGCCGAGTTCCCGGCTCCGATGTCGACCCAACC
>NZVX01000045.1 GCA_002698265.1 Chloroflexota bacterium
GGCCGCCGGCGCAGACGTGGGCCACCTTTTCGTAGTCGCGTTCTTCGACCAATTTCCGGCCTTGCTCCAGAGAGTCTTCGGCTAAGACAAAAACTATCTGGTCGATCAGAGAGGATGATTCGAAGCGATCCAGCGTATGGGCGACCAAGGGTCGGCCATATATGGGAGCGAACGTCTTGTCCACTCCTCCCATTCGAGTGCTGCGCCCGGCTGCGACTATCACCGCGCCTACTTGTGCCACTGAATCTCCAGCGTTGCCTCAGTATCGGGCGCTAATCGCCTTTGGGTTGGGCGAAGATGATGCGTCCCGCCGCTGTCTGTAGCACTCTGGTGACGACGACGTCGTGGAAGGCGTTCAGATAGCGCCGGCCTCCCTCGATCACCACCATGGTGCCGTCATCCAGGTAGGCTACGCCTTGTCCGACTTCCTTGCCCTCTTGGACGATATTCACCCGCAGTTCTTCGCCGGGGAGAACGATGGACTTTAGAGCGTTCGCCAGTTCGTTCACGTTCAAGACCTGGACGCCCTGAAGCTCGGCAACTCGGTTCAGGTTGTAGTCGGTGGTGAGGATGGCCGATTTCGTCTCCCGGGCCAGTTGGACCAGGACGGCATCCACTTCGTTGCCGTTCTCCACGCCCACGTCCAGGACTTGGAGAGGCACCGCATCGTCTTTCCGAAGCTTACCCAAGACTTCCAGGCCGCGGCGGCCGCGGTTGCGGCGGAGCGGGTCGCTGGAGTCTGCGATGTGCCGCAGTTCGTCCAGCACGAATCGCGGCACCACCAAGGAGCCTTCCAGGAAGCCGGTGATGCTGAGGTCGGCGATCCGTCCGTCGATGATTGCGCTGGTGTCCACCAGGATATTGCCATTGCGGGAGGATTTCGCGGATCTGACCTTATCCGCCTTGCCGGTCCAACCGTTGCCATTGGAGGTGGCCCCAGTTTCCGTCATGATGGGGCCCATTGCGGACCCTTCTGAACGGAAGGGCGCTTCCAGACCGGGGAATATGGCGCGCACGTCTCGTTCCCGCTGGACTCCCAGGCCGAGGCCAAAGAGACCCAGGACCACGTTCACGATGACCGGAACGCCCCAGCTGGGCCACCCGTCCAACGTGTACAGGGGTATGGAGACTAGCGAGGCAATGACCAGGCCCACAAGAAGGCCTGCGGTGCCTGAGATTAATGCTGAGCCGGGAAGGGAATCGATATATTCAGCGCTCACGCGCCAGGGCTTGAGGATCAGGTAGGGGACTAAGACTCCCCCAATGATTACGCCGGTCAGGGTCGATGCGAGACCCCAAGGAAGAAATTCTGCTCTATCTATGGATAATTCCGATATATATAGTCCGAGCCGCCAGCCGATTACCCCAAGACCCACCGCGCTCAACGCTCTGAACAGCCAAAGGGCCAACATCGGAGGTCACCTCCTTTTCAGCTACGCCGCCCGGCTTTAAGGCGTCCGGGCCGACAAACGCCGGATGTTTTTATTTTTAATGTCTGCCGGAAATTAAATTGTCATTTCGCCCTGAACCGTGCCCGTTTTCTGGTGGCTCTGGGCTCTGAATTAGCTTCGATTACGAGAAACGTACCGTATCGATCGACTATTTGAGAATAGCACATGCACCCATGTTGGGGAAGGCAAATTACAGGAGTCGGTCCATCAGTACCGACTTATTGGCCCATAGCGGCGGGGTGCCTAACCATCTGTCTCTACTTATCAGTCCCGTCGTATACTTCTGAGCGAACGGCGGCGCTGAATCGGGATACAGTCAGGGTTCCAGTTAATTAGGAGGTTTTCATGACTAGTGGAAGCAAGCCGAGGGTCTATCTGGTGGGCACTGGTGGGAGCATTTCTTTCGTGGGACGCACCCGCACCGACTACACCAACTACAGCTACGATAGGAAACACCTGACCATCGATGAATTGCTGGCGCGGGTGCCCGAGGTACTGGAGTTCGCAGAGGTGAGAACGGAACAGTTCCTGAACTTGGGGAGCACCGACGTCACGCCCGAGCATTGGTTGGGTCTGGCCAAACGCATCAATCAAATCTTCCAGGACGACCCAGAAGCTGCGGGCGTGGCCGTCACCCATGGAACAGCGACCCTTGAGGAGACCGCCTATTTTCTTAACCTGACGGTCAAGAGCAGCAAGCCCGTCGTCGTCACCGGCGCCATGCGCCCGCCCACCGGCCTGGGCACTGACTCGGACGTGAACTTGATCGACTGCATCCGGGTTGCGGCGGCCCCGCAGTCGGCGGGCCGGGGCGTGCTGACCATATTGAACAACCAGATCCAAGCGGCACGGGACGTCACCAAGACCAACAGCTACCGCCTGGAGACTTTTCAGGCCCCGGACTTTGGCTTTCTGGGGTATGCCGACTCTGACGAGAATGTGGTCTTCTACCGGCGCACGGACCGTGCCCACACAGTAGATTCGGAGTTCGACGTGGCTGACATAGACCAACTGCCGAGGGTGGACATAGCGCCCGCATACGCCGGGGCCGACGGGCTGGTTATCAGGGCCCTAGCTCAGGCTGGGGTGGACGGTCTGGTGGCCGCGGGGCTGGGCAGCGGCGGTTCGCCGCCTCCGTTCATGGCTGCCCTGAAGGAAGCGTCGGACTCCGGTATGCCAGTGGTGATCGCAACCGGCACCGGCAGCGGCCGCGTCATGCAGACCCGCCGATTCACCGAAGACGGCTACATCGTGGCGGACAATCTAACGCCCAAGAAGGCGCGTATCCTGCTGATGCTGGCGCTGACGAAAACCAAAGACCCGGTTGAGATTCAACGGATGATGCTGACTTACTGAGGAAGGTGTTGGCCAACGGATGCTCGCGGGACACCTCTATTAGTCCCGGTATGTTCCCAGGAGCATGATCTTGCTGTCGGACAACAGACTAGNTAAGAACNCCAGTAGCAACAGAGACGGTTGNTCCGCCCATTGCAGATCGTCGAGGACAAGCATCATTGNCTGAGACTGGGCGACGTTCTTGAGAAATTNGGAAATCGAGTCGAAGAGACGGAAGCGTGCCTGTTCAGGCTCAAGGGGCGATGACGGCTCCAGGTAGGGCAGCTTGTCGAGCACCTCTGGGATGATTGCCCAGATGTCTGCCGCTCCGGGACCCATCTGGACGGCGAGGGGCCCGGGTCCGGTCCGTAGGATGTTGGAACGAATGAGTTGGACCCACAGACAATAAGGAGGAGCGCCTTGTTGCTCGTGACACGACCTCCACCACACTTGAGCTCAATCGATTCGGAATAGGACGCCAGTTCTTCGGCCATGCGGGTCTTCCTGATGCCCGGCTTCCCTGCCAGCATCACGATTCGGCGGGCTCCGGTCACGGTGTCGTCCATCGCGGCCCTCAGGCCAGCCATTTCCCGCTCGCGGCCGACGAATATCCACCCCGTTTGTCATGATTGGGTCATGCCTTATCTTTCCTCGAGTATTGGAGGCATTTTACACTTAATTCGAGAAAGCACTCAAAGAGAAATAAAGTAGGGGCGGCTCGATTAATCGGACCACCCCTACTTCGTTTAGGCCAATTTGCCGTTCAGAACCGCCCTATTTGGGGCGGTCAGGCGCGCCTACTACCTCATCGTAGAGGTGTTCTTCGGAGATGACGTTGTTCTTCTTGAACTCTTCGATCTCCTCGGCCGAGTAGCCCAGGATCTCGGAGAGGACCTCGTCGTTGTGTTCTCCTACCTTGGGGGTGACACCGATGTTCACCGGAGTCCGGGAGAAGTGCCAGTAGTCTCCGGATACAGCGATGGTGCCGGCCAAGAAGTCGTCCACCTCAACCATGGCGCGGCGCTCCCAGGGATGGGGATCGGCCTCGGCCATAGGGATGTCGTTCACCGGGGCGGCGACCACATCGTGCTCGGTGAAGTGGGCGATGGCCTGCTCCATGGTCATGGTGGACAAAAGCTCATTCAGCGCTTCGTTCACGATGGCCGCGTTCTTGGCACGCTCGGGGCGGGTGTTGAAACGCGGGTCCTCCAACCACTCGGGCTTGCCGAGGGCGTTGCAGACCCGGTACCAGTGGTGCTGGTCACCGGCCGACAACAGAACCCAGCCCTCTTTGCAGGGGTAGATGCCCGAGGGCGGGGCGGTGGAATTGGAATCGCCACGCTTGGGCTTGATGCCGGAACCGTGGTAGGCAGTGATGGGAATCTCAGTCATGGAATAACCGGTGTCGGCCAGACAAACGTCCATAGACTGGCCCTCGCCGGAAACCTCGCGTTCATGAAGGGCGGCCAGGCAGCCGATGGCGGCGTGCAAAGACGTGATGCGGTCGATGATGGGAACCCCGGTCCGGATGGGCGGCATGCCGTCGTCCCCTGTGAGCATGGTGATGCCGGACATGGTCTGCCCGATGGGGTCGTAGCCAATCTGGTCACTGTAGGGACCGAACTGACCGTAGGCAGACACGTTCACCATGATGATGCGGGGATTTAATTTCTTGAGTTCCTCGTAGCCGAAGCCCATCTTCTCGATGGTGCCGGGCCGGAAGTTCTGGACCAAGACATCCGAGACTTTAATCAGCTTTCGCAGGGCCTCTTTGCCCTCTTCTTTTCGGAGGTCCATGGCCAGGGATTTCTTGCCTGAGTTGTACTGGACCCAGTAGGAGGACTGCTTCTTGACCCAGGGGCCGTGGTAGCGGGTTTCCTCTCCGCCTAGGCGCTCGACCTTAATCACCTCGGCTCCCATGCGGGCCAAGACTTGGGCGCATCTGGGACCGGCCTGATGACGTCCCAGATCTATCACGCGGATATTTTCCAATGGATGTTTGAGAGCGGCCATGGGTAGAAGACCCCCTAAATTGCAGATGTTGCGCGTAGGGCGCAATTGTAAGACTGACTCTGGGAAAGAGCAAGGCGCAGAAGAGGGCCGGGCGGCAGGGAGACGAGGGACGGGATTTGGAGAACAAGGGGCCAGACTAAAGCGGCCCTGCGAGAAAGCCGGGCCGCTGAATCATTAAGCCGCTATCCCAGAGAGGACCCTGACGGGCCGGTCAGGAGGCAGGGTATAGGACCTGCCGTAAGTGCCATCTGACCTCACTAGTGCTTCTTCGACGGTTGTGAGGTAATGGCCGCACTGGAAGCAATCGATGTATCTGCCGTAAATGTCGGAGTTTTCGTATAGATCGCCGCGACACCGGGGACAACTCTTTAGCCAGAACATCGCCTTACCTCCCTGCCAGGTTATTGTTAACTCGTATCGTTAACCTGCTGCTGTTGCATCACCTTAAGCAAGAATCAATTACCAGTCCGTTACTTCTATGTTTCATTCGTGTTGTTTTTGGTATGGGTCAACCCCTAATGGCCGTGGCCTTCAGGTTCATGGTGCTTCTCTTCATGGGCGTCTCCCACCAAGTCTTTCAATTCGTGGGCCGCATCGCCGAGATCTTCGGATTCCAGCAACTCCCGAATCTCCGCCATTTGCGCCGCCAACGCGGGGTTGCCGCTCAGGGCTTGGGAGATATGGTCGAGATGGTGCATAGTGCCTTCGGCATCACCGACAAGGGCCGACGAGCGTGCCAGACTGGCGTGCATCTCCGATGGCGTTAGGTCATTGACCTGGGTGCCGGCCACCATATTTTCTATTATATGTGTGCCTTCATGGAGGTCGTTGGATTCAATCTCAGACTTTGCTTCATTTTTACCGAGTCGTCATCGGAGCGCTCCAGAGTGGCCTGCCCCTGTTCAACAGCCATCTGTGCGTCCGCTAGTCCTATCTCTACAAGATGTCCGTTTATTGAGACCCTCTGAACTACTTTCTTAACAGTTGTGCTAATACCAATGGACTATTTTCGTAGCAGGCAACAAGGGTTTGGTCAGTGGCTTTACGGTCAAAGCGTCCTCTAACGATCTCCAATGGCACCGTGCGACTCGAGTCGATGGACTCTCCGGCTTGATTTGGGCTGTTGGGCAAAAAATTCTGGGCACTAGCACCGTTTGGTCCACATTTCGCAGATCGGAGCCAAGATAATCTCTGCGGCCCAATGATTCGGGGAGGTGGCCCCTTGCTTAGAAGCCACTGATAAAAGAAGGCTCGGCTATGACCGCGTAGCCCTCAGGCCGGTCTGAGGCGCCCTTAAACCGGATCTCCCAGAGGTAATTGAGCACAGCATCTTAGTCGGCATCGGAGGGAGGTATGGCAACGTTGAACTGTTCCCGCCGATGGGAGATGTCGTTCATCCAGACGGCCTGGCGTGTACCGGGGGTGTCTGGAATTACCTCTAGGAGGCCGGCGAAGCTGCCAGGTTCGCTCCCTCCGGAGCAAGCAAGCCCGACAAGTAATAGCAACAGACCTGGCAGCGCCAATAATCGAGTGTTAGTGAACATCAAATATCTCGCAGGGACAGAAAACCCAAGAATGACCAAGGGGGTCTCATGGGCCTTGATTCCCCGCTGGAACCAATCGGCCCTTAGAGTAGGGGAAGGAATCTCCGGGCACCAGGTTTAGCTGTTGTAGTCGCGGCGGCCCCGGCGTTCGGCCAAGAATGCGGCGGCTTGGAACCGGCGGGACATCTCGAGCTTCCCCAGGATGTTGCTCACGTAATTCCTGACCGTCTTGTCGCTCAGGTTGATCTGGCCCGCGATCTCCCTGTTGGTCTGGCCTTCGGCGATCAGTTCCAGGATCTTTTGCTCCTGGTCGGTCAGTTGGATCAGCACGTCTTCTTCCTTACCTCGCCGCGCGCGCTCCAACACCCCGGCCGTCACCGTTGGATCCAATAACGACTGCCCGGCGCCTACCCGGCGGATGGCCTCGACTATCTCCTGGGAGCGGATCTCCTTCAGCAGATACCCGGATGCGCCGGCCATTATGGAGCCCATCACGGCTTCTTCGTCGCTATAAGAGGTCAGCATCAGGACTTTTACATCGGCGTTTTCGTCGCGGATGTCACGGCAGGCCTCGATGCCCGTACCGTCGGGGAGGCGGATGTCTATCACCACCACATCGGGGACGTACTCGCGGGCCTTCTCCACTGCTTCGGCCACGGTGCCGGCCTCGGCAACGACAGAGAGGTCTTCCTGGCGTGAGATCAGCATGGCCAAGCCCTTGCGGACGATGTCATGGTCGTCAACGATCAGGATCTTAAGTTTGGGATTGGCTGCCATATACTTCTCCTCGATTCAGCGATGGGCAGCACTGCCTTTTGACCGTTATAGGTTACACCAGAGGCGGCCAGGCCGTTGGAACCGGCCCCGGGACTTTGATGTCCAGAGTGGTCCCCGCGCCCGGAGAGCTGGTGATGCGGAGGACCCCGCCTAAGCGCTCCGCCCGGTCTTTTATATTGGTCAGGCCGTACCCGCGGCCTAGTTCCGCGGTTTCCAGATCGAAACCGGCGCCATCGTCGGTGATGGTTAGGCAGATATCACTGTCGCTAACGGCAAGAAACACCGACACCTTCTCGGCCTGGGCGTATTTTTCGATGTTGGAAAAGGACTCTTGGAGGATATGCCAGATGTTCACGGAATAGCGCTCGGGCAGAAGAGATGGGTCCAGGTCCAGGTTGACCGTTACTGCGACTCCCGCGCGGTCTTCGAGATAGCCGACCAGTGAGGCCAGGGCCTCCTCCAAGCGCCTCCCCTGCAATTCCGTTGGGCGCAGGTCCATGATTTATCGGCGGATGTCTCCGATGGCTTGGTTCAGATCGACTCCTCCTCCCTCCAGGCGCGGCTGGACGGACTCAGGTTCCTCTCCGGCCTGACTGGAGATGTCCTCCAAGGCCAGTCCCACGGCGTACATGGATTGGATAACCCCGTCGTGGAGGTCCCGGCCGATGCGGTCGCGCTCGTCGGCAACCGCCAGTCGCTGGCTCTGGTCTTGCTGTTGGAGCAGCAGGTTGATGTTTTCCATGGCCACCGCCAACTGGTCAGCCAGGGTTTCCAAGGTCTTGACGTCGCTGTCGTCGAATATGTTGGGCTCGGTGCTGNCAACGTTGATCACGGCNACCGTTGGTTAGCTGGTCAACTTTTCAAAAGCTGGGCCCAAGTAGACCGGTAGCACCCGCTGCCGGTNTATTATTNCGCCTCTATAAATANNGTTGGTGCCTAATNATTGGTTAAAGTTTCNAAAATGGTTTANAATTGTTTTAAATTNCNTTGACNTAAAGATTGCCGNGTAAGTACNGTCATAGGACGTGAAGCGGTGGAAAAGGTTTTGGCCCGGCCAAACTCTTAAACATAGCGCCGCTCGCAATAGAGGGCNCGGTCCGGCCCAACGCGCTAGCGCGGGGTAATACCCTGCCTGGAGGTTGATCATGGTGATTCAGAAAGACTTGGTGGAGAACACTGCAGTTACGGCGGTGGCCGAGGAACCGGCTGGGCCAGCCTGCAAACACCATTGGGTCATCGAAGCGGCTAATGGTCCCGTTAGCTGGGGAGAATGCCAGATCTGCCATGAAGGCAAGGAGTTTCAGAACTCCATCACCGACGGTGACCGGGACTACTAGATCGCAGGTAGGCCGGCGGGCTTCGGTTCGCTGAAATCGTTGACAATGAGCTAGGTCCATATGGCGGCCTGGCGCCGCGGGATTCTGCCAAAAGAATTCGGAGGGAGATGTGCGGTCCGGTCAGCTTCGGCTGGCTCCGGGCTGACACTGGAGGAAGGGTAAGATGAGAGTACTTTGGATCGGTTTCGGACAGGCGGGGGGCAAGATCGTCAATTCCCTGATGGGAATGAATCGCCGCCTATATAACGCCATCGCCATCAACACTGAAGAGGCCGACCTCTCTGGCCTGCGATACATTCGGCAGAAGGTCATGATCGGGAGATACGCCCTTCGGGGACGGGGTGTCGGCTCAGACATCGACCTAGGGGCCAGCATCGCCGAAAAGTCATTGGCTCAGATGATGGATTCCATCGACGCTATGGTTCGGAAACGCGACCCCGAAGTGATCTGGATAGCGGCCGGCCTGGGCGGCGGAACGGGCGCCGGGGGCAGTTTCGTCCTGGCCAACGAGCTCAAGAAAGTCTACAAGCATATCCCAGTATACGGAATCGGCGTGGTGCCTTCCGTGTCCGGAATGCCCAACGATAAAGAGGCACTTAACCTCTCGAACACGATCAAGAGTTTCGAGCTCTGGAACCATTACTTCAACAACATCCTGTTGGTGGACAACCAGCAGTACGAGCAGGCCCACGTCACCCGGGAATCGGTGGAGAAGATGTTCCAGCGGGTTAACGAGAACCTGGCACAAACCCTGACCACCATCCTAACCGCCGGGGAGATACGCCCTCCGCCCCAAGAGGTATTCAGTTCATCGGAGATCAAGGCTACTTTAGGGCTCATCGGTGACGTTTCGACCATCGGCCACTGCGCCGAAGAGGTCAAGGTAAAATCCCAGTTCTGGCGTGGGGGGATGGAACCCGGCACCCACGAACTTGAAAGCATCATCGAGCGGAGCGTTGAGAAGAGTTCTCTAACCTTCCCGGCCGATGTGTCAGGCGCGCGGTCGGCTTCGCTGATAGTCCATGGCAGGCCCGAGCACCTTTACACCCAGTCGATCTCGGTGGGGAGGGCCAGGCTGGAAGAGCTGACCACCGTGGGCAAGGTTCGTTACGGCGATTATCCGGACCGCCGCACCAAGTATCTGTCGGCGATCACCATCGTCTCCGGTATCACCGACTTCTCCCGGCTGGACCAGATGCGGAAACGAGTGCAGGAACTGAACGGTTCCGCGCCGTCTAATCATCACACGGTCACCGACAGCGTGGTGGAGCCTTCGGTCATCTAAGTATTTCAGGGTAGGACGCAACCGGGTTCAACAAAAGGGGAATGGCGGGATTATCCCGCCATTCCCCTTCCATTTCGCTCCCCCAAAACTGCCATTCTGAGGAGTGCCGGAGGCCGACGAAGAATCTGACAATTATCACCTTTGCAAGCCCTTCTCCTTCCGCAGAAGGATCAGGGTGACATATCGGGTGGTCTTGTTCAATACCGAAGTTGTGTCTCTGATTACAGAATGGCAACTGGATTGACGGGAGAGCCGGTGCCTCCGACCACCCGCAGCGGGTTGACCGTGAGCATAAACTCGTACCGTCCTTCTTCCGCGCAGGCCTCTGCTAGAGGCTGTAGTAGCGCGTTGTCCAGCAAGCCGATACCGTAGGCGAAGATGGAGCCGTGGACCGACCAAGCCAGGTCGTAGCCGTTGGGAGTGAAGTCCATCATGTCCCAGACCAACAGGCAGCAATCCGACTCGCGGATGAACTTCAGACAGGAAGCGTGCAGTCCGGGCCGCTCGTTGGGGTCTCCGCCCCATAGTGGGTTGCCGTCCTCGTTCCACTTGTCCCGGCCGCTGTAGACGATCAGTGCGTCGCCTGGCTGCATGGTCACTCCCTGGGCTTCGGCGATGTCCTCCAGCTCCCAGCCGTGAACCGGAGTGTCCATGGTCACGTAAGGAACGCCCCGGAACTTGGGTACGTCCAGTAGCACGCCGCGGGTGATGATTCCCTCTTTCCAATGCTCGACGGACCCCCAGACCGCGCCGTCCATTGTGACGGTGTCGTCGTGGATGCGACCGTTCCACATGCCGTTCTCGTCCCAGACGTGGCAAAGGGCGTCCAGGTGGGTGGTGGCGGTGCCGTGGTAGGAGATTCCGTAGTAGTCCGCAGAAAACCCGGAAGCCTCGCCACGGAAAACCTTTTTCATGTAGTGATGGGCTGGAGTGGGATTGTTGGGCGCCGGGGTTTTGGGGAATTCCCGACTGAGGGAAACCGCCCGACCCGACTTGATCGTCGCCGCCGCGGCAAGCCGCTTCTCCGGGGTGACCATGTTCATCGCGCCCATCTGGTCGTCGTCGCCCCAGCGGCCCCAGTTACGGTCTTCTTTCAAGTATGCCAGGACTTCGGCTTTCGTAGGTACGTGGCGCTCCATTGTCCCCTCCGTTCGGTGATAGTAGGTTTGTGCCCGGTTCGCGGACACGATAGCAGAGCGTACATGGCGGCGCAATTAAGGGGTTATTTAAAGGACTGCTGTAGGCAGGTGAAGAAGCGGTCCATCATGTTTCTGGCGAAGCTCTCCATCATGCGTTGGCCGACCCTGGCCAAAAGCCCGCCGGATGAAGACTCGCTTTCAACGTCCACGGTGGTCTTGCCGTTGTTTTCGGTCAGCGTGACCTGGGACTCGCCCTTCACGAAGCCGGACCGGCCGTTGCCCTCGATGATCAAGCTATAGGACTCGTAGGGCTTCATATCGATCATTTTGATTTTGGCGTCGAACTGGCTGCGGATGGGGCCCATGGCGATGGTCACGGTGGCGCTATATTCGTCGTTGCCCAGGGCTTCCATCTTTTCACAGCCGGGGATGCAGCCGGAGAGGGAGTCTGGGTTGGTCAGTGTCTGCCATACCTTCTCCGGGGCGGCGTCAAATTCGTAAGAGCCAGATAGCTTCATTCCAATCTCTTTATGCCAGATATTGCAAGTACCCGCTAAAAGCGGTCGTCGGCCAGCAGTAGGAGCTCCAGGAGTACCTGTGCTCCATTGGCGCAGTCTTGCGGCGTTGAATATTCTTCTTTGGAGTGGCTGATGCCGTCGAGACTGGGCACGAAGATCATGGCCACCGGAGCGATGTTGGCGACGGCCTGAGCGTCGTGGCCGGCTCCGCTGGGCAGGGATTCCCACTCGAACCCGCAGTTCTCCGCGGCCTCGGCCACCATGGCCTGCATGTCGGGCGTTATGGGGACAGAGGTGGTGAATCGGTGGCGTATCACGTCGATGTCAACGGCGTCGTCTATCACCGCCTGGTCCGTGATGCGCTGCAATTCTTGCTCGGCGGCGGCCAGGGCTTCCATGTTAGTGTCCCGGAACTCCAGGCCGATGCTGGCGCTGCCGGGTATGACGTTCACGGCGTTGGGTACGGCCTTGATGGAACCCACGGTCGATACCCGGCAGATCTCCTGTTCCGCGGCCATCTTCTGAATCGCCAGGACCAGCTTGGAGGCGCTGACCAGGGCGTCGCGGCGGGTCGACATGGGCGTGGTGCCGGCGTGGTTGGCCTTACCCTCGATCTCTACCTCGAAGACGGCCCTGCCGGTGATCCCGGTGACCACGCCGATGGGCGTGCCAGACCGGTCGAGGTATGGGCCCTGTTCGATGTGCAGTTCGAAGTAGGCGGCCAGTTCGCCGGGCTTGCGCACAGCTTCTTCGATGCGCGAGATATCCCCTCCGATATCTGCCAGGCAAGGACCCAGGCTGAGGCCGTCGTCGTCCACAGCGTCGAGGTCTTCTTGCTCGAGTAGGCCCGACATGGAGCGGCTGCCCACCAGCCAGCGGTGGAAGCGGGTGCCCTCTTCATTGGTGAAATTGATCACTTCCAACGGGTGTCGGGTGTTGTGACCCTGCTCTTCCAGCGTACGGATAACTTCGATGGCGGCCATGACTCCCAAGGCGCCGTCGTACTTGCCGCCTTTGGGGACAGTGTCGGTGTGAGAGCCCATGGCGATGGCAGGGAGACTGTCATCGGATCCAGATCTGCGTCCGATGATGTTGCCGGCTGTGTCTATACGGGTCTCGAGGCCGGCCTCTTGCATCATTTTGATGGCGTAATCCCGCCCGGTGATGTCTTCCGGAGAATAGGCAACGCGCAACATGCCTTCGGGGCTGTCACCCAGTTCGCCCAGTTCCTGCATCGTCTGGTTGATCCGTGTTTCGTTGATCGAATACCGGGGCATGGCATTAGCCTCAATTTTTATCGAATGCTGGAGCGGAGATGGGCTCTATTACAGGGCGCGCTCTCTGTACTCCGCCATCTTGTCTTCAAGCAGCTTCCGGTCCACTCCCATATTTACGGCGGCATCCAGGTCTTGACCGGCTTTGGAGCCATCTTTCAGCAGGGTATGGGCGAAAGCCCGGTTGGCGAAGGCGACGGCAAATCCGGGATCGAGCTTGATCGCCTCATCGAGATCGGGAATGGCGAGTTCAGGATTGTTCATCTCTATATGAACATCGGCCCGGTTGTTGTAGGCCACCGAGAATTTTTCATCAATGCGGATGGCCTGGTCGAAATCGCTGAGGGCCCGGTTCAGGCGGCCGGCGGCTCGGTGAGCAAAGCCGCGGCTACAGAAGCCGTCGGCGAAGTTGGGGTTGAGACGGACGGCCTCGTTCAGGTCTTTTACGGCCTGGCTGAAGTTAGACAGGTTCGTGTGGGCCAGTCCTCGGCTGCTATAGGCAACGGCCAGCGTTGGATTGATGCTGATGGCTTGGTCCAGATCAGAAATGGCCTTCTCAGGCTGTCCCAGGCTCAGGTAGGTTGAGCCGCGGTTGCTGTAAGCCTGCGCTAGGGTGGGATCCAATCGGATCGCTTCGGCGTAACGGTCCACGGCGTCTTCCAATTTGCCCTGGCGCTGCATCCTAACTCCGGAATCATAGACCTTCTCGCCGTCGGTCTGGGCTACGGAACCGGGCACCGCCCAGCGGAATAACTTGGCTAGAATCTGAAAGACTATGAATATTCTCATCGTGAGTTTCTATACGTTTCTAGTTGTGGGATTCAAATAGTAGGTTTCCGGAAGATTCGTTATTCAGCCTGGTCCTGCAATTCGGTGATTCGGCTCTCCAAGCTGGGTCGATCTGCGCCCAAGGCCACCGCTTTCTCCACGTCATTCCTGGCCTCTTCACTTCTTCCGGCTAGGGCATGCATCATACTCCGGTTCAGGTAGGCTTCCATGTGGTTCGGGTCGTATTCGATGGCAGTGTTGAAGTCGATGACCGCCGGTTCGATCTGCCCCATGGCAATCAACAAAAGACCGCGCTGGTAGAAAATGTTGGCGCTTTTCGTGTTCAATTTAGAGGCCCGGTTAAGATAATAAAGGGCTTTGACCGGCTGTCCCCACCGGGCGTAGTTCATGCCCCAGGTCAGGTAGAAACCGCTGGAAAGTGACTTCATCCCGCCGTAGAAACCAGATAAAAAGCGGAGAATCATCCGGAGATACCTCTTGGACGGCCGGGACAGACTGGGGTTTCCCTCAGGCGAATCGTCAGATGGGACCAGCCAAGGCGCCAGTCTGGAATCGGCTCATCAGAACTATAGCCCGAATTATACGCCTAAGGGGAAAGAGAAGTACCTGCGATATTCGACTCTGCCTGGGCCCGGTCGACGCCCAGAGCTACAGATGCGGCCAGAATGATCAGAAATATTACTAGGCGTCGTGCCAAACTCTTAAAAACTATGTTGAATATAAATTTCTCTCGGCTCGGATTTTACGAAAAACCGCCCCAGTTTGCCCGCATCTGATACAGGTATATAATGGGCCGAATAAATCGGGTTTGATACAAAAAAGCGATAGAACGGAGGGACAAAATGGGCGCAACCGAGACCATCGCCAAGTGGGTCGTCGACACGAACTATGAGGATATTCCGCCAGACGCGATCCGCGTTGCCAACGAGTCTTGCTTCGACCTCTTGGGGGTCATTCTGGCAGGTTCTCAGCAGCCTGTGGGCGAGATAATCCAGAAGTATACCAGTAGCCAGGGCGCGGCCCCCGAGTCCACGGTCTTGGCCGGCGGATTCCAGAGCACCCAGGCCAACGCCGCGCTGGCCAACGGCACCATGGGTCACGCGTTGGACTTCGACGATTTCGGAGGCTTCGGCCATCCCACCGTCGCCATCTTCCCGGCCCTGCTGGCCATCGGCGAACACACCGGCGCCACGGGGCGCGACCTGCTTGAGGCCTACGTGGTCGGCTGTGAGCTCGGCCTGGCGTTGCAACACGAGACCAAGTACAAGCAGATGGACAAGGGCTTCCACAGCACAGCGGTAATCGGCCGGCTGGCCTGCACCGCAGCCTGCGCCAAACTGCTGAAACTGGACGAACACCAGACCATCATGGCGCTGGGCATGGCCGGGTCGATGTCCTCGGGCCTGATTCACAACTTCGGAACGATGACCAAGCCCCTTCATGCCGGTTTGGTCGGGCGCGACGGGGTGACCGCCGTGCAGTTGGCCCAGATGGGCCTAACCGCCGGGGAACAGGTCATCGAGCATCCATTCGGATTCGCCAATGTGGTCCTGGGCGAGGGCATCTACGACCTGGACAGGATGGCCGATAACATGGGCAAACCCTTCCGCACCCAGGACGCCCTGATGATCAAGAAGTATCCCTGCTGCGGCGGCAATCACGCTATGCTGGACAGCCTTTTCAGCCTGATGCGCGACAACGACTTCACCTACGACGACGTGGCCGACGCTGAGATCGACCAGTCTTACTTCTCGGTGGTCATGCTCTATCAGGAGCCCGAAGACGAGTTGAAGGGCAAGTTCAGCGCCAAGTACAACGTGGCCGCAGCGTTGATTGACGGCGAGATCGGCATCGACACTTTCACCGAAGAAAAGATTGCCGAGCATAACGATAAGAACACCATGGGCAAGGTCCGCACCAGGGTTATGGCTAAATCCGAGGAGCTGTTGACCGAGTCCGGCGACGGTCTCAAGGTCAAAATCACCCTGAAGGACGGCCGGGTCTTCGAGCACGTAACTGCGAGGGAAGACATCCTGGGCAGCCAGAAGAACCCCTGGGGTATGGACGCCATCAAGGAAAAGTTCCAAGAGAACGTCTCCCGGGTGCTCTCAGCAGATGGCACCGCCAAAGCTATGGAGACCTGGGAAAACATACCCGAGATGACCGACATTGCGACAGCCATTCGCAGCACTCTGGTGGCCGAAAAGTCGTAAACACGGACCTGATTGATCAGCAGTCAAACCGGGAGATGACGTTGCCAGAATGACAAGAATGATTGCGATGTTAATATTTAATCGATCGGTTAAATAAAACTGAGCCCGCCCAACAACGGCAATTTAAAAAGTATCCAGGAGGATTACATTGGCATAACGACCAAGCCCCATAGATGTATACGAGGCAGCAAGGGCGCAACTTCGGCCGATTTTGACCGCGAGTTCGGAAAAACCTAGTTCGTCGACACCTTGTTCGGAGTGGACCGTTCAGTCATTGGCGAATCACGCAATTTCAGTCCAGCAATTCGCCTTCGACGTGCTAGAACCGGGAACGCCGGACCCTTCGAGCATGGGTAATGTTGATCATCCATTTCCTTCCCAAGAGGTGGAAGCAGCTCTGATTTCGGTCACTGACTAGGTGCTCGCCACCCTCAAGGAGTTGGACCTTGAAAAAATCGTCGAGACGCCATTTGGCGAGATGCCAGGCGGTCAATTCATAATGGTGCCAATCACGGACATGATTGTCCACGCTTGGGACCTGGCGAAGGCCACCGGCCAGAACACCACGCTGGATGCTGGATTAGCCGAACTGGGTTACAACGTTTTGGTGAATGTCGCGGAATTTGGCCGCAAAAACGGAGCATTCGCGCCGGAGATTACGGTCCCGGTCACAGCTAGCTTCCAAGATCGGATGTTGGGGCTATCGGGGCGCCAACCATAAAGATTTCGGCTTGTATGGCAGTGATAGATGCTGGACTTGCTACTCGACCCTTACGGAGTCACCTACTTTAATTCCCCCGCCGTTTATGACCTTGGCCAGCATGCCGCGTTTTCCTTGGAGCTGGTCCTTCAGTCCCAGCCGAATAGCGTCCATCTTACCGCAGGGCTCGCAATCTCCCACGGCCTCCAATGTGACATCGCCAATGGTGAACACCTGCCCGGGCTGTACCTGGGCAACGTTCAGGCCGGTGACGGTGATGTTTTCTTTCACCTGGCCAGGCTCGAGCCCAAAGCCGTCAAGAATTTCTTTGTCCACGAATAACACCTGACGGGTGTTCCCCTCATAGGCGCTGCGGTCGCCCTCCAGGCCCAGGCCGGAAATCGCGGTCGCTTTTTGGACGGGGTCAGAGGGTGTGCCTTTCACTCGGGCGATGTGCAGGTTGGTGATGGTTCCTTGCGGCATTTTGTTGACTCTCCTTGATTGCCGGCCGGGCCGGTATTCTCACCGCCCGGGCCGGGCCAATTACTTGGAAGTATTCTACAGGATTACCATGCCGTAGTCCGGTTCCAGGCCAAAGTACATCCGGCCGAATGTCTCGTAGCGGCCCTCCGTATAGAAGCGGTGCTGCCTGGCTACCTGGATGTCGCGGAAACAGCGTTCGATGGGGTTTCCGCTGTAGATCCCGCTGGTCCCGGCCAATGTGTGCATCCGCTCCACGACGCGGACGGAACTTTCTGAAGCGTTGGTCGCCGCCAGTAATAGATCAGCCCGCTGCTCAGTGGTGACTTCTTGTTCGGATACGACCCATTGCCAGACGTCATCGAGGGTCTGGAATAGCAGCGCCCTGGCTGCCCGAAGAGTCGCCTCTGCCTGGGCGATCTGTGACTGGACCGAGGGGTTCATCCACAGCGCGGAACTACTTCCCGTGGCGGTTTTGCCCCTGGCTAACTCCGCTGCTTCATCGACGGCCACCCGGGCGATGCCTAACATCACCGGCGTGAGGGCAGCTGTGACTATGCCGATGAAAGAAAACCGATAGAGCGGACCTTGGAACCGCGGACCGTAAGTAATTTCGGGCGTAAATGGAAACACTCGGTAGGCCGGGACGAAGGCGCTATCGACTCGAATGTCGTCGCTGCCGGTGGCGCGCATGCCTAGGACGTCCCACGTGTCTAGGATCTGACAATCTTCC
>NZVX01000046.1 GCA_002698265.1 Chloroflexota bacterium
CAACGACAGCGGCAACGAATGACAGAAGGAATACCAGACTCAGGCCGTCCACATCCACGTCGCTGGCGCCCAATATCCCTGTGATGATTGCGGACCCGATGATGCTGCTGGTTAAGCATAGTCCGGCGGCTGATCCGGCCTGGTCGCTTTCCACTGCCTCAACCCCCGATGTTTGCAGTCCGGGCGTGGCCAGACCGATACCCAGTCCCACTAGGGCTAGTCCCGCCAGTAGAGTTGGTATGGACACATCTTGGCCGGCGAGGGCTATGGGAAGGACGCCAACGGCGAGTATGACCAACCCCAAAGTCGTGGGCAGACGCCTACCGAACCGGTCGATCATGCGGCCGCCGACGGTGGGCATCTGCCCGTACGGAGAGTATTATTTAGCGCACCTAAACTCATGGGGAGGCACACATGTCCGTAGCCCGCGAAAGATTCCGGCAGGTGATCTCCGGAGACACCTGCACGCTGGCCGCCAATATCTTCGACCCGTTGTCGGCCCGCATCGCCCATATGCTTGGATACGAGATTTGCGTCCTCTCCGGCTCAGTGGGCAAGGTGGCGAACCTGGGAGTCCCGGATATCGTCCTCTCCAACATGTCGGACGTGGTGGACGCATGCCGGCGCATCACCCGTATCGCCGATGTCAGCCTGATGGTCGACGCCGAAGACGGGTTCGGCAACGCGGTCAACGCGGTCCGAACCGTGCGGGAGATGGAGGCCGCGGGCGTCTCCGCCATCGAGATCGAAGACAATTTCGTGCCCAAACGGTTCAACCTCCAGGACCCGGGCCTGATCTCCAAAGAGGAACAGGCAGGCAAACTAGAAGCGGCGGTGGCTGCCCGGACCGACCCCACCACCGTGATAGTAGCCCGATCGGCCGCCTTCGGGCTGTGTCCGTTGGATGAGGCAGTGGACCGGCTTGCCGCCTACTCTCAGACCGGGGCCGAGGCGGTGATGCTGACCGGGATACAGAGCCGGGAGCAGATCGAGGCGGCACACGGCGCAACATCATTGCCGATCACCATCTTGAACCCGCCGCTGGATACCCGGAACGACCCGGTTTTCCTGGCGGCAAACGGGATCCGGATACTGATGCTGGGCAACCCGACATTCGCGGTTGCCGTGAAAGCCATCCACGACAGCTTGAAACACCTGAAAGAAGGCGGGGCCATGGAGGACCTGGCCGAAAGTCAGGCGACGCCGGAACTGCTGAGAACGGTCAACCGGACCGATGAGTTCATCCAACTTCAGGAAGAATACATCAGGGAGTAGGTCTTCACTTAACACAAACGCCAGGAGAAATGTTATGTCAGGTACTGGAACGACGCTATCGGCGCTGGAGCGCAACTGGAACATGGTGAAATCAGCGGTGTCGGACGTGGACGAGGCGACTATGGCCATCCGCCCCAACGCGGATTCCAACTCCATGAGCTGGCTGGTCTGGCACATGTCCCGCGTGACAGACCGGTTCATACACATGCGTCTGAAAGATGAACCCCAACTCTGGTCCAAGGATGCTTGGTACGAGAAGTTCGCCATGCCGGAAGACGCCGACGACATGGGCATGGGTTGGAGCAACGAACGGGCCGCGGCCTGGCAGTCGCCGCCCAAAGACGTTCTCATGGAATATTTCGACAAGTCCAACGCCTCTGCGGCTGACTACATCGGCGAGTTGACTGAGGCCGATTTGGCGCGGGAGATCCAATGGAGCGCCCCTACCGCAACGATGGTTGTCGACAACGCACTTGGCATCTTGGTCTGGGACAACATCGTCCACGGGGGCCAGGTGGCCTACCTGCGGGGTTACCACCAAGGCATGGGCTGGCACCGGTAGCTTCTATAGGTCAAGCTTGAGCAGTTCCTCGGAAAAGACGATCTCACCCTGGTAGATGCGTTGCATGGAGGAGTGGACATCTTCAAAGGGCTCACGGGCCGACAGGCCAGGCCCCATATGCACCAGCACCAACTTCTTGACCCCGGCCTCCTGGGCCATCTCAGCCGCGCCGGTGGTGCCGCACTGGCCGGTGTTCTCCCCGCTCTCGACCATGACTGCCTGGTCGTCCCAGCACATGCAGAGCATAATATCCGCGTCCTTGGCCAGGTCGATGACCGACTGGCAGGGCTGGGTGTCTCCGGTGAAGACCACGTTGCCGTCCGGGGTGTCCACCCGGTAGGCCAGGGAGTCCAAAAAAGGCTGTACATGCTCGGCCAAGGCGGCGGTGACCGCCCAGTCCTTGCCTGAT
Source organism: Chloroflexota bacterium (assembly GCA_002698265.1). Lineage (GTDB taxonomy): Bacteria > Chloroflexota > Dehalococcoidia > Lucifugimonadales > UBA3495 > UBA9611. The sequence continues at coordinate 2,247 of NZVX01000046.1, forward strand.
GCCACATCGCCCGGCCCCACGTTCTTGGCCTGAGGATTGGGAGGGATACGGGGCAGTGTGCCTCCCCGGTTAACGTAGATCTGCTGGCTGAGCGGGTGTCCTACCCGGGCCCGCCAGTCGGGCGAGAACACGCCGTTTTCTCCGATCAGGCCCGTGGTTATCTCTTCCGTGAGCGCAGGTCCATAGACGTTCAACTCCGAGCCGTGCCCGGCGGCCTGATCCCAGCGGCACAGCAGGAAGCAAGGGTAGTCGATGTTGTGGTCGAAATGGTGGTGGGTGAAGAATAGATTGTCCACCTGGGTCGGGAAAAGCCCGGCCTTCACCAGCTTATGGGTTGCCGCCGGGCCGCAATCGAACATCAGCAGCTCGTCGCCGATCTTCAGGACGTGGGAACTGCCAAACCGGTCGGCGGTGGGCGTGGGAGTGCCTCCTCCCAGAACGAATATCTCGGCCATGGGGTCTCCTTGAGTGATTATCTGAGGGGGTCTGGCGCAGTTACTGGGCTGTAAGGCCGCCGGTCATGGCCGGCGCAGCGCCCAGCGCCAGGAACTACACGCCGCAGACGATGTCCTCGGGTTGTCCGATGCGGCCTATTGCCCAAACGTCGCGGGACTGGCCAGGGTTACGAGTGCATGCGGCTGACCAGAGATTCCCGCCAGGCCTCGCCTTTGGGGAACATGCCTTCGGCCGCCCTGATGTTGTAGTAGGTGGGAGCTACGCCCATGGGATCGCCGTCGTCTTTGACGGTCTCGATGGCTTGCTCCAAGAGCTTACGCGCCGCGATGATGGCCATGTCGGCGGGTCCCAAGAACTCTTTAGTCCGGTCAACGATTGGGCCCATGCTTTCCTGGATTGCCCGGTCCTGAGCATTGATGCCGTGGATCCCGGTGAACGTCTGGGTTTTTTGGACTTCCCGGTCCAGCATGTAGTTGTTGTCGCGGTTGCGGATCGACCGGAAGCCATTGGAGGGGTCTACGTCTTCATCGAGGTTATTCCCCGAGTCTTTCAGGGCGCTCTCATTGACGGGCAGCGGGTCTGTGCCCCAACTGTATCCGAAGTTGTAGACCATGACGTTGTGGTCGTCCATTGGTACCCAGAAATGGCCATCGACCACGGTTTTTCCGTAGCGGCTGGGCCGGAGCTGAGTGAAGGGCATGACATATTGGTAGCCCCGCACGAAGGTCTGGTCTTCGCCCATAGGCCTGATGCCGAAATAGCGGTAGCCATAATCGGTGGTTTCCACCTCGATGTCCGGGGCCGCGCCCTGCAGGAATGGGGAGTTGGGCGAGATGCCCGGCTCTTCGGTCTCATCGGTCAGTTTGCGGTGCAGGATGGGCGCATGAGAGGTGTCTATCCCGCCTTCCATCGCCTGCAGCCAGTTGCATTCCTGCCAGACTTTGGTCATGTACCGATGGGTCGCCGGGACCTGAGTCAACTCGAATTCCGGCGGCGCCGGTCGCTTGTCAGCCGGGCCCAGATAGGCCCATATCACGCCGCCCATATCCAGGGTTGGGTAAGCGGTTATCTTGACTCGCTCTTTGAACTGGCGCGGTTCGTTCATTTGGTCGACACAATTACCTTCCACGTCGAACTTCCAGCCATGGTACACGCACCGGATCCCGCACTCCTCGTTGCGCCCGAAATACAGGCTGGCGCGGCGGTGCGGGCAGGCTTCTTGGACTAGGCCGATCTTGCCGTCGGTGCTGCGGAAGGCAAGGAGTTCCTCGCCCATCAGGCTCACCCTCACAGGCGGGCAGTCGGGCTCCGGTACCTCCATGGAGAGTAGCGCGGGCAGCCAGTACCGGCGCATGGTCTCACCCATGGGCGTACCGGAACCAACCCGGCTCAGAGCGTCGTTCAAAGCGTGGTCCAGCATTTGATGCCTCCCATGTTTGCTGTGTAGGGGGGTGGGGTTAGTCCGCGGACGTACCCTGAAGCGTCCCTCCGGTGAGTATCTCCTGGAGGGGGGTGTTCTCGAATTCAGGCGCCAGGACGTACAATTCGATCTCGATCCCGTCCGGGTCGCGGATGTACAGCCCTTTGGTGACGCCGTGGTCGCCGAAGCCGGCTATATCGACGTTGTTGTCCAGCACCACTTGGAAGGCATCTTTAAGCTCGGCCATGTCGGCCAGTTCCCAGGCCATATGATACAGGCCGATCTGGTCCGAAATGGGGCCCACGGCATCTTCGCCGATCTCGGCGACGGCGAGCTCGTGGTCAATCTCGGGGTTACTGGTGAAGAACCGCATCTTGCCGCCGCGGGTCCGGTTCCTTACTTCCAACCCCAACACGTTGGTGTAGAAATCCTCGGAACGCTGGGCGTCCCTGACCCTGATTACCAAATGCCCCAACATCCTAGGTTTGATCATGAAGCGACCTTTCTTTCTCGCCTATATCTAATCTGTCTGATTTATTAGCCGCGGTCGTGCCGGACTTCGTGGAGAGCTTCGAAGATCTCGCCGGTGTCCAGCACCATCTCAGTTAAACCAACCTGTTCCTGGTAGATGGCGGGGTCTATCTGGGCTTTGATCTCGGGCTCTGTTATATGGTAAACGGGCAAGTTCAGGTTGGCGCCGGCCAGCACTCCGGCCCAGGCGGGGTCGCCTTCGGTCACCGTCAGACCATAGAGCTTGCTGCTCTCTGCGTTTGGCGTGCCGAGTATCACCACCATTCCTTCCGTTCCCAGGCGGTCCGCCACCTGCTTGATCTCATCTTGACCGTCCAGGTCAAGGGCTCCCGCCGAGGTTCAAACGAAGCAGTGGGTCACGTCCAGCACCACCTCCGCGCCGGCGCTCTGGACGCACAGGGCGATGGCGCTCCCCTGGACGCCATCCCGCTCGCCCAGTGCGATGATCTTCTTGTTTTTCAGGTCCATAAAATCTGCGCTTTCGCTAATGGTTCTTTTCTATGATAAACGACATTCCGTCGGAGAGTTGGGTCATGCGGCCCAGAAACAAGCTTCCTTTGGCCAAGAACATGGCTCGTTCCATCTCACCCGCTTTTATCCGATCAACCGCATGTCCCAAGAAAGGTATCGCCGAAGCGATGTGCCCCTGGGTTGGTGAGAACCCCGGCATCCCATGTTCTTCAACGAACTGAGGTATGTCCGCTTGTTCGATCTCCTTGGCCATCGTGGCCATGGCTGCGATCATCCGGTAGTTTAGCAGCGGAACGTCCCCGCTGCCGCCCGGTTCGGTTACTTCTGGGTTATGTAACTCCGTAGCGTATTTGTCTACATCTTGGAACCGCAAACCAAGGCGGTCCAACGGCTCGGAGACTAAGCATTTTATGATTGCTTGCTGCGACGAACCCGCTCCCACGGTGTGCTTGCCGATGGAGTCGAGCCGCAGTCTGGGAGAAACGCCGTCGTCCTCACCGATGAGGATGGAGATGGCGGCCAAAACATCTTCCAGGACTGGCTGGTCGTTGTCCAGATGGCTCCGGAATTTCATGCCCAGCTTAGCCAACGAACACCCGGCGACTACAGCAACTTGCTGGTAAACTCCGGAATTCACCAGCGCCGCAGCCATGACCATGGCGTGTACGGGACCGCAGCAGAATGCCTTCACGTCCGACCCGGTAGCCTCGGTGCAGCCGCACATCTCAGCGATGCCCTTGGCCAGGTTGCCGCCGCCCCGCTGGTACCGCTCGCCCACGGCCTCTTCACCGCAGTTGATGACGTATGGAATGTCTTCTGGCTCCGTGCTCGTTTCTGACAACAGACTCCGCAGGGCCATCGCGGCACTGGCTTTGCAGGCCAGGTTTTCCAGAAGAACGTCCGGAGTCAGAGTGGAGTCTTCGTCGTGGGCCCTGACGATGCAGCCGATGGTCCGGCCACCGCGCAGTTGCAGCGGCAGGGCACCCNCTGTTTCGGCCATTCTTTCTTCGATCGNGGAGTGGGNGTGNCCCTGGCCCAGCCGCTCCANGTCGTCCTCGCTTATCAACGGATGCCCTGCCAGGGTGGCCGCCACGTCGTTCGTGAAGTCTTCATCCAACCAGACCAGNTCGAAGGCGTCGGCGATCTTCAGCAGCCCGTAAAATTCCTCTTCAGGCATCAACTCGCCGTGGGGATTCCAACGGGAAGATTCACCGTTCTGNCCGTGCCATGGCCTGGCCGTTTTCAGCAGGTCATCGGGGTAAATTCCTCCGAGGAACGCGCGGTTAGGGATGTAGGCTGAGGCATCCGTAAATGACCGGAGGTGGGATGCCAGATCAGCCGCCAGACCAGGATCGGCCAGCAGGTCTCGCGACGGCTTGGAGCCGTGTTGAACCAGGCCCGGAGTGTGAGCCAAAAAGTAGCGAACTCCCTGGATTACAGGCGCCTTTAAGGCGGTATCAGTCTGCATGTTGGTGAATCGAGTATAGCAGTGGGTTTTGGGTAGTTCAAACGTGGCTGGGCCAGCCTTGAAAAGGGTTGCCAAAACACCAGATGGGCCGCATCATATACACGATTTTCGTAGGAACCTGATAACCCCGAGGACTAGATGCGTCTGACGTTGGCCATCCACCAAATAGGCTCGCTGAGCTTGGGCGCCGCAACCCTATTGGACGGAAACAAGCTTGTCGTTGACCCCGAAGAACTGCGGCTACTTATCTTGGAAGACACTCGACTCCGTTCGGTTGACATCGAGACAGTTTCGCCAGGCGAGGACTGCCGCATCGGAGTCGTCTTCGACATCCTCGAACCCAGGGCCAAGGAATCTGGATCAGGCCCAAATTTTCCGGGGATCTTGGACCCCATCGGAGTAGTCGGCCAAGGCGTGACTCATGTACTCCGGGGAGTTGCCGTGACGGTGGTCGATGGAGGAGCCGGGTTGGAGAACGGCAAGATACTTGAGATGACCGGGCCCGCCGGTGAGGCCTCGCCCTACACCTCGCTGCACCATCTGGTGATCACACCTCACTCAGCCGAAAACGTGGTACGCCACTCCGAACAGGCAGCACTGCGGCTAGCCTCAGTGAAAACTTCCGTATATCTCGCCCAGTGCGCCCTCGAAATCACCCCACACTCAGCGGAGATCTTCGAGTCGGATGGCCCCGTGGTGAAGGGCCGCGGGGGACTGCCCAGGTTCGCCTATATCGGGCAGGTGCACTCCCGGCAGCGGGTTGCCGAGATCGACGAAAAGATACTCTACGGCGACAACACTGCCGGCATGGTACCGGTCTCGCTTCACCCCAACGAATGGCTGGACGGGGCGGTGGTTACCTGTAACCGGGCCATGGGCGCCGAGACCTATTTCTACCAGAATCATCCGGTGATCTTGGAATTGTACCGACGGCATCAAGATGATGAGATCACCCTGGTGGGGACATTGGCCACCATGGCGGCGTCGGATAATGACGAGCGCGACAGGAACTGCATGCTGGCCGCTGAGCACGCCAAATGGAACCTCGCTGCAGACGGTGTAATTCTGACCAAGTACGGTGGCGGCGCGCCCCATGCGGACATGTCGCTGACGGCCCGCCGTTGCGAGGAACTGGGCATCCGGACGACGGTCCAAGTGTCGGACATGTCCTGGGACCGTCGCGCCGAGTCGGCATTACTATTCAACTATCCGGTAGTGGACGCTATAGTGTATGTGGGCGGCCGGGACACCGACTGGGATGTGCCTGCCGCGGGCCGTGTGATCGGCGGCAGCGGCGAGCTCGCCGAGGAATTGGGAGCGCCCAGAAGACTGATCGCCACCAACGTCTGCGGGGTGTCCAGCCAGCAGGGTATTTCCCGGCTGCGGGCGATGGTCCATTAGGAATAACATTTGTTACTCATCCGAACCGAGAGGTCAATCTCATGCGTGTAGTCCATTATCTGAACCAGTTCTTCGGCGGTATCGGCGGCGAGGAACATGCGGATACCGAGCCTCAGGTCCATGACGAACCGGTGGGTCCTGGACGTTTGCTGGGACAGGTCCTAGGAGAGAACGCCCAAGTTGTCCGTACCATCGTCTGTGGCGACAACTACGCGACCGAGAACATGGAAGCCTTGACCGCCCTGGTATTGGAGCAGACCAAGGACGCCCAGGCGGACATCTTCGTTGCCGGACCTTGCTTCGAAGCGGGCCGCTACGGCGTGGCGGCGGCTGGGCTATGCGTCGCAGTCTCTTCGGAATTGGATATACCGGTGGTGACCGGGATGGCTCAGGAGAACCCGGGAGTCGATCTGCACCGCCAGACTTTATATATCGTCGATTCCGGGAAGGCTGCTTCGGCCATGCGCGAAGTCCTGACCAAGATGTCCGACATGGCCCACAAGCTGGCATCAGGCCAGGATATGGGCGCCCCCGCTGAGGAAGGCTACATCGCCAGGGGCATCCTGAAAGACACCTTCGTAGAGCAAACTGCCGCCCAACGTTTGGTGGCGATGCTGGACGCCAAGGTGAAAGGCGAGGAATTCGAGTCGGAACTCCCCGCCCCCAGTTTCCCCGAGATCCCAGCTCCGGCGCCGGTGGCCGACATGTCAAAGGCCAGGGTGGCAATCATCACCGACGGCGGGCTCGTCCCCAAAGGCAACCCGGACAACATCTCGGCCTGGGCCGCCACCAACTGGGGCAGCTACGACATCGCCGGTAAAGACGGTCTGCAAGGCGACGATTATGAAGTGAGCCACCGCGGCTACGACACGCGGTACGTTGAGCAAGACCCGGACCGCTTGGTGCCGGTCGATGTGCTCCGCGAGTTGGAAGAATCCAACGTGATCGGTGAGCTGCATAGCCAGTTCATCTCCACATCGGGACTGGTCAACCCCATCGCCAACAGCCGACGCCTGGGCCGGGAGATCGCCGCGCAACTGAAAGAGTCGGAGGTCGATGCAGTCATCCTGACCTCGACTTGAGGCACAAGCACTCGTAGCGGCGCTGCGATCGCAACCGAGTTGGAAAAAGCCGGCATCCCGGTCTGCCACGTTACTTCTGTTGTCCCGGTCGCCAAGATGGTCGGCTCCAACCGCATCGTCCAGGGCCAGGGCATCGTCCACGTCATGGGCGACGCCGACCTGCCCGCCGAAGAAGAGAAGGAACTGCGTCGGAAGACCGTGCTGCAGGCCATCGAGGCCCTAAAGAACGAAGCGGCCACCCCTTAAAGCCATTCACGCTCTGGAATATTAGATATGTTCCGTTTCTCCGTGCGCCCCAACCGGGCGCATATGATTGACTGGCGCGAATGGGGCGAGGACGCTTTCGAGGAGGCCCGCGGGCAGGGCAAACTCGTCGTGCTGTTCATCGCCGCCTTTTGGTGTGGGTTTTGCCAGCGCATGGACGAGACCGCCCTCTCCGATGATGAGACCATCGCCCTGCTGAACGCCTTCTTCATCCCGATACGTGTCGAAGAGTCCCAACGGCCCGACGTCGATCTGCGGTACAACCAGAATGGCTGGCCGACCATCGCAGTGCTGACCCCTGACGGTGGGCACCTGTTCACCGTCAACTACATGGACACCGACCCATTCGTAGACCTGCTGGTTAAGACCGTTACCCAGTTTCAATCGGACAAAGAAGGGCTGATGGCCGCGGCTACCTACCCGGCTTTGGCCGCTCCTCAAGACGGCACAGAACCACCGGCTTTGTCGCCGGAGTTAGTCGGCGAGATTGCCGGGATGGTGGAAGGGATGGCCGATCACGAACATGGCGGCTACGGCACCCACTTCAAGTTCCTCCACACCGAAGCCAACGAGTTTCTGCTGTACCTATATGAGACCGGAGGCGAATCGACTTATTTAGACCACGTCACGTTCACACTGGACAAGATGCTCCAGAGCCTGACTTTTCACGCCAAGGACGGCGGTTTCTATCGCTATTCGTCCCAGTCCGATTGGAACGAGCCCCATCCTGAGAAACTGCTGGAGGACCAGGCCACCTTGGTGAGCAATTTCCTGCGCCTGTATCTAATAACCGGAGACCCGGCTCGCCGCGAGTCGGCCGAAGGGCTTATCGACTACTTGAATTCGACACTGCTCGACGGTGACAGCGGAGCATTCTTCGGATGCCAGGACTATGTGCGGCCGGTCGAACAGACCGACGCGGATGGCGAGCCGCTGCCAATAATCTCCGTGATCGACGAATACATCTACTGCGACGCCAATGCCCGGGCCGCCGTTGCGTTTCTGGATGCCTGGTGGATATTGGGTCGGGAAGACTGCCGGGAGCGGGCGGTACAGATACTGGAAGTCTTGTGGCGAGACCTGCGGGCGCCGGATGGCGGGACGTATCACTATGTCGATCGGGAGCCACAAGCGCCGGGAATGCTGACCGATGCCACAGCTACTGGAATAGCGTTCTTGAAGGCCTATTCGGTGCTCCACGACGAGGAATACCTGGACCGGGCCAAGGAGCTGGCTGGAGACATCTTAAGGATGCACCGAAGCCCTGACGGCGGTTTCTTCGACATCAGCCAGAAGGGGCCCGCCAATCTACAGGTGCCCATCGCCGAACTCCCCCAGAACGCCGCCGTCGCCTCGTTCTTCGTCCGCTTGGCCGACCTCAGCGGCGACACGAACCACCGCGAAGAAGCGGTCTGGGCCCTGAAGAGATTCCCCGGCGCCCACCGCCAGTTCGGCGCGTTCGCCGCTGGATTTGGGCAGGCGCTGGCCAGGCTGCTAACACTTCCGCTGATTGTCACGATCAACGGCTCCGCTGGCAGCCCTGAGGTAAGGTCCCTGGCGCAAGCCGCGACAACCCAACTGGGACACGGCGACGTCGTGGTTAAGTTCCGGGACGCGCCCAACGCGGGCTCAGCCTGGGCTGAGATACGATTGGGCGGCAGCTCTTTTGGCCCAATTTCCGAACCTTCGCAATTAACACCTGACGGCATCGGGGCTCTGGAACCAAGATGACAATAGGTGAAATCGTTTTGATTTGGCGGCAGGCCCATGGCTGATATTTACCGGGCAGATCACGTTGGAAGCCTGCTTCGGCCCGAATCCCTAAAAGAAGCCCGAAACATGTTCTATGCGGGAGGGATGTCCGCCGACACCCTTCGGGAATCCGAAGACGCAGCCATCTTGGAGGCCCTGGCACAGCAAGAACGCATCGGAGTAGCGGTGTTTACCGACGGGGAGTTCCGGCGTTCAGGGTTTCAGAACGACATGCAGGATGCGGTGGAAGGCTTTATCGACACCGGAACACCGGCGGTGGTCCGTATCTGGAAAGGGCCGGGCGGCGAACCTCAGGCGCAAGGCACGCAGCAGGTGGTGGGCGCAAGGCTCCGCCTCAAGCATCGCCTTACTGGGGGCCAGACCGAATATCTAAAGGCCAAGGCGCCGGGTCCGGTGAAGATGACTGTCCCCAGTCCCAATCAATTTCCAGCAATCTGCTACCAGGATGGCGTGACGGACCAGTTTTACCCCACGCGTTCCGACCTCCTGAGAGAATTGACCGGCTTCATCAAAGCTGAGATCCAAAGCCTGTTGGCAGACGGTGTGTCCTACATCCAGATGGATGAGCCGCGCTACAGCTATTATGTGGACCCCGTCTGGCGGGACCACCTCCGCGGTCTCGGCGTGGACCCGGATAAAGCCTTTGAAGAAGCCGTAGCGGCTGACAATGACTGCTTGGCCGACGCGAGGAGGGCCGGGGTTACCGTGGCGATGCATATCTGCCGCGGCAACAACCAGAGCAAGTGGTACGCCGAGGGCGGATACGAGCCCATCGCCGAAAAGCTCTTCAGCGGGTTGGATGTTGACCGCTTCCTATTGGAGTACGACACGGACCGCGCCGGAACGTTCGACCCGTTGCGGTTCGTTCCCAAAGACAAGATCGTGGTCCTGGGTCTGTTGAGCAGCAAAGAAGGCGCCCTTGAGGACCAAGACGAGTTGCTACGGCGGATCGACGAGGCTGCCAAATTCTTCCCTCTGGAGAATATGGCTTTAAGCCCCCAGTGCGGTTTCGCTTCCATGGCGGCCGGAAACCTGCTCACCGAAGATGAACAGTGGCGTAAGTTAGAGATGGTGGTGGACACCGCCCGCAAGATATGGGGCTAGGATTCCCGAATAACCTCACGAACGCGCCTCGAAAACGCGGCCAACAAAGGTTACAATGTTTGCCACTGACCGCCGGGCGGTCTACAGAATCAGATAGCCTCCCCTCTCGAATATAGGAGTGCATCACACATGACCACCACCAAACGCGAAAAAAGCCTCATCGTGATCCAGCTTTCCGGCGGCAACGATTATTTGAACACGGTCATCCCCTACAGCGAGGGCAAGTATTACGACTACCGGCCCACGGTGAATATCCCCCAGAACAAGGTCATACCCATCGACGATCATTACGGTTTCAACCCCAGCATGGGGCCGGTCAAGTCACTGTGGGACGAGGGCAAAGTCGCCATCATCAACGGTATCGGCTACCAGAACCCCAACCGCTCCCACTTCCGCTCTATGGACATCTGGCACACCGCCGAGCCTGACTCCATCGGGAAGGAAGGCTGGTTGGGACGGGCCATCCGCGACATCGACCCCCAGGGCGAGAACGTACTCACCGGCATCAACTTCGGCCGGGGTCTGCCCAGGGCGATGGCTTGCCCGGGCGTTTCCGTCGCGTCGGTTGGTGACTTGGATACCTACGGTCTATTCCCCGACGTGAAAGACGAAGAACTGCGCATGTTCACGCTGGAGGCATTTTCCAAGATGTACGGAGGGGCCGCCGGACGAGACCCGGTGATGGAATTACTGGGCCAGACCGGCCAGGACGCCCTTCAAGGCGCAGACATCCTCCGCACCGCGCCGGCCATGTATTCCTCTTCAGTGGAATACGCCCCCGACTCTTTGGCCCAAAACGTCAAAAGCATCTCCCAGGTATTCCATGCCAACGTAGGCGCCAGGGTGCTTTACACCCAACACGGACCCTTCGACACCCACGCCGGCGAGTTGATCAGTCACGCCAAACTCTGGGACGAAGTGGCCGGGGCAGTGGGTTGTCTCATGGATGACCTGAAAGAACACGGCACTGAGAATGACGCCTCGATCCTGATCTTCTCCGAGTTCGGACGCCGCATACAGGACAATGGCTCCGGGAGCGACCACGGTTCTGGGGGAGTCGCCTTCATGATCGGAGGCGCGGTGAATGGCGGAACGTACGGCGAATACCCGTCGCTGGCCGAAGCCGAGCAGATCGAAGGCGATCTGCGTTCCAACAACGATTTCCGCTCGGTCTACACCGGGATCTTGGAAGACTGGCTGGGACTGGACGCTGCTCCGATCGTCAACGGGCAGTTCGAGAAATTCGATCTCTTCAAGTCCTAGCAAGCAAATTGGATTTAGACTCACCCCCTGAATAGAGGATATTGATGATAAGTAATGACACCGCCCTGATGGCCCATCTACTCCGGCGCGCCGGTTTCGGCGCCAACCGCGACGAACTAGAGAGCTATCTTGAGATAGGGTACGACGGCGCCGTGGAGGCCCTTCTCAATCCCTCGGACCCGGGCAACATGCCCGACGACCTCATCCGCCGTTATCACGTTGAGCAATCAGAACTGCGCGATCTGCCCGGCTCATCCGCCTACTGGATGTACCGGATGATCAGTACATCCTGTCCGATGGAAGAGAAAACCGCCCTCTTCTGGCACGGTCTCTTCGCAACGGGCTACTCCAAGTTGAACCAGGCCCGTTCCCAGCTGAACCAAGTGGAGATGTTCCGACGCTCCGGCCTGGGCAGCTTTGAGGACCTTCTGGTGGAATTGTCCAAGGACCCGGCCATGATCGTTTGGTTGGATAATAACGAGAATCACGGGGCGTCCATCAACGAGAACTACGGGCGAGAGTTGTTGGAATTGTTCTCCATGGGCATCGGCAACTATTCCGAGGACGACATCAAGGGATGCGCGCGGGCCTTCACCGGCTGGACGTTGGGCAACGCGGAATATATGTCGGTCAGGGCGGCTAAAGACTCCATCTGGCCCTACGGCCGCATCGCCTGGCACTTCGACTACCGGGAGGAGGACCACGACGACGGAGAGAAGACCTTCCTGGGTGAGACCGGCCGGTTCAACGGTGAAGACATCATCGCTATCATCGTGAAGCAGGAGGCTACGGCCCGCTTCGTAGCCACCCGTCTCTTCCAGTTCTTCGCCGCCGATGAGATCACCGAGGCCGGAGAGAAGACCATCGAAGCGATGATGGCCACCTATTTCTCATCCGGCTACCAGATCCGCGATATGCTGCGAACGCTGTTCCATTCTGAGTACTTCAAGTCGGAGGAGGCCCGCTTCGCCCGGGTGAAAGGTCCGGTGGAGATGGTCGTGGGAGCGATCAGGATGGCGGGGAACTACCAGGACCCGTATCTGGGCATCGAGAAAGTTGCCGACACGATGTTCTTTATGGGGCAGGGCCTGCTGCGGCCGCCCACGGTTGAAGGCTGGCACGAGGGCGCCGAGTGGATAGACAGCGGCGCATTGGTAGAGCGGGTGAACTTCGTGGCCAAGGAATTATCCAACGTGAGCAGCCCAGGCGTTCGTTCCATCATCGAACGACTGGAGGCTGGCGCAGACCAAGGCGTGCTTCAGCCTTCCGAACTAGCTGACGGCTGCCTCGACTTGCTGGGGCCTATCCAGGTGTCCGAAGAGACACGCTCGGTCCTGGTGGAGTACGCCTCCCGCCACGGGGACCTGGACTTGAACGACCACCAACCCGGAGACCAAGCCGAGCAACGGGTGGGCGACATCCTGCGGCTCGTGGCAGCCACGAGGGAATACCAACTGGCTTAAAACGCACTCTATCTCCATCGATCAAAGCTGATTAAGGTGGTACGCGTGAGCACGCAGACAAAATCTTCCGAAATCGTTCTGGATTACGTCAAGACCATCGGCATCGTTAACAACGGCTATAACGGCCGTGGTTTTGCCAACCCATACGACATTGCCGTGGGTGGGGACGGCCGCATATTCGTGCTGAACCGGTGTGACCCTGCTCGCGCCTCCGCGATACGTGTTGGCATCTGCAACCTGGAGGACGAATACCTAGGCGAGTTCGGCCGCGGTTTCGGCGCCGGTGACGAACAATTCGTCTGGCCTGTGGCCATGGTGTTGGACAACCGCCACCGGCTGCACATCACCGACGAACACAATCATCGGGTAACTACTTACGATACTTCAGGCGATACCTCAGGCAATGCATCAGCTAAGTATCTGTCCCATTGGGGCAAACCCGGGACCGGAGACGGGGAACTGAACGGTCCGGCCGGTATCGCCGTCGATTCCTCGGACAATTTATTCGTGGTGGACCAGCATAATTCCAGGGTCCAGAAATTCACATCGGACGGCAAATTCATCGCCAATTGGGGATCCTTCGGCGGTGGCGATGGCCAATTCAATCTGCCCTGGGGCGCCGCGGTGGACAAAGACGACAACGTCTATATAGCCGACTGGCGCAACAACCGGATCCAGAAATTCACCAATGACGGCGAGTTCCTGGCCGCCTTCGGGAATTCCGGAGAGGGCGAAGGCCAGTTCCAGCGACCGACCAGCGTGGCCGTAGACCCGGAAGGCTTCATCTATGTGGCCGATTGGGGCAACGAACGGGTCCAGGTATTGGGTCCTGATGGAAGTTTCCAAATGATATTGCGGGGGGAGGCTACCGTCTCCAAGTGGGCGGAGGCATATTTCGACTCCAACCCCGAAGAAAAGGCAGAGCGGGACATCTCCAACTTAAAACCAGAACTACCGGCCCATCTGAACACGCCTTACCACATCTCGTCGCAAACCGAGCCCTATTTCTGGGGCCCAGTGTCCGTTTCTTTGGACCGCGAAGGGCGCCTCTACGTTACCGAGACCAACCGCCACCGCTTCCAGGTCTACCAGAAGCGCTAAACAGTTCCCCGCCCGCAGCCCCATCTAACTTTCTTCGAATCTGACAGGAGCCGGAGCTATGAAAGCCGTTGTCTATAAAGGACCATTCGAGGTCACCGTTGAGAATGTTCCGGACCCCGAGATCAAGCACCCAAACGACGTCATCGTAAAGATCACTTCGAGCTGCATCTGCGGCTCGGACCTGCACATGTATGAAGGCCGAACCGCAGCCCAGCCGGGCATAGTATTCGGCCACGAGAATATGGGCATCGTCCAGGAAGCCGGCCCCGCCGTCAGGACACTGAAGCGGGGCGACCGGGTGGTCATGCCCTTCAACGTCGCCTGCGGGTTCTGCAAGAACTGCCAGCGAGGATTCACCGGGTTCTGCAACACGGTCAACCCCGGTTTCGCCGGCGGCGCCTATGGCTACGTGGCCATGGGCCCCTGGGTCGGCGGACAAGCGGAGTACCTTCAGGTTCCCTTCGCTGACTTCAACTGCCTGCCCCTCCCCGCGGGGACCCAATGGGAGTCTGATTTCGCCATGCTGGCCGACATCTTTCCCACCGGGTACCACGGCGCCGAGCTGGCCGATGTCAGCCCTGGCGAAAGCGTGGCCGTGTTCGGAGCCGGGCCCGTTGGTCTCATGGCGGCCTATAGCTGCATGATCCGCGGCGCGGCAGAGGTCTATGTTATCGACCACGTGAAAGAACGCCTGGACAAGGCCGCAGAGATCGGCGGCATCCCCATCGACTTCGATAAAGCTGATCCGGTCCAACAGATAAAGGAATTGCGCGGCGGACAAGGGGTCGACAAGGGCATCGACGCCGTAGGCTACCAGGCTGCGAATCCAGGCTCTTCGGCCGCGGGCGGCGAACAGGACGAGGCGCCCAACATCGTGCTGAACCAGGTCATCGACGTGGTTAACCCCACCGGCGCCCTTGGCATCCCGGGACTCTATGTTCCCACCGATCCGGGCGGAGTCGATGAGGGCTCCAAGCGAGGGGCGCTATCCATAAACTTCGGCCGCCTATTCGAGAAGGGACTCCGGCTGGGAACCGGGCAATGCAACGTCAAGAGCTACAACGCCTACCTGCGGGACATGATCATCTCGGGACGGGCGGCCCCCAGTTTCGTCGTTTCTCACACGGTCTCGCTGGACGAGGCCCCAGACGCGTACAAGAAATTTGACCAGCGGATCGACGGTTACACCAAAGTTATCCTGAACCCCTAAGTGAACTGAATGCAGATCGGTACCGGTACCAATACCTACGAATGGCAGGACACTTGGGCCTCCATTCCGGAATCAGAAAGTGCCCGGGACGGTTGGTCGCATCACGGAGTGACGGTCACAGACGCGGGGCAGATCATCACCTACCACCCCGGTGACCCAACTATGATGGTCTTCGATCCGGACGGCACGCTGGTCCGGATTTTTCCGGTGGACCTCAGCGACGCCCACGGCATAACGGTGGTCAAAGAAGACGGCGAGGAACGGCTCTGGATCGCAGACAACGGCCGTAAGCGCCTACCTGACATCGGCTACGATTATCCCGGCGGCGAGGTGCGCGGCCAGGTGCTGAAGATGGACCTGGAAGGCAACGTTTTGGCCAGTCTGGAGAAGCCGGACCTCGATGTCTACCGCGAGGGCATGTATTCCCCGACCTGGGTCGCCGTGAACGAAGAGCGCCACGGTGGCAACGGAGACATCTGGGTTGCCGATGGTTACGGCCAGAGCTACGTCCACCGGTACGACAAATCCAGGAATTACATCTCCAGCATCAACGGCGAAGAGGGCGAGACCGGCAGGTTCAAATGCCCTCATGCCATCATGATTGACCGGCGGTCATCTCCCGCGGAACTCTACGTTGCCGACCGGGCCAACGGCCGAGTCCAGGTGTACGACCTGGAAGGGAATTACAAACGGGTGTTTGGCAGCGATTTTCTCACGACTCCCAGCGGATTCGTAACCCACGGAGACCAGCTGGTCATCGCCGAACTCCGTGCCCGGCTCACCCTATGCGGCAAGGACGATGAGTTCGTCTGCTATCTGGGGGCCAACGAGGAAGTCTGTAATGTTGAAGGCTGGCCCAACAACAAAGACGCCTCGGGTAACGTCGTCGCCACCAGCCTGCTAAAGACCGGGAAATTCAACAGCCCTCACGGTCTGGCCGTTGACGCCCAAGGCAACCTATTCGTCGCCGAATGGTTGATCGGTGGACGGTTCATCCGTCTGGGAAAGGTCTAGGTCCTTAGGTAAAACAATCGCCTGGAGTGAGCATGTTTAAAGCCACGGAAGGCATGGTCCTTCCCACCACCATGACCGGGTCGTACCCGAAACCCAACTGGTATACCGAAGGTCTACGCGGGCGGGCTTTCAAAACTGCGTTGGGAGACACCCTGTTCCGCGAGCAATACCTGGACGCCGTGGCCACGGTGATAACGGACCAGGAGATGGCCGGGCTGGACATCTTGACCGACGGCGACTCTCGGTTTGACCTGGAAGTCGGCGGTAAGTCGTGGTTCTTCTACGTCTTGGAGCGGATGGGTGGCCTGCAAGGGAGCAAGAGCCAGTCACCCGGATGGTCAGGGGATTTCGGCATCAGGCCGGGCCACATCCTCTACGAGGTCCAAGAGGCGTACCAATCGCCCATCGTGACCAGTAAGTTGACCGGCGGCAAGTTGGACTACTCGGCCCTCTGGAAAGTAGCCCAGAAGATGACGCCCAACACCGTCAAATTTGGGACCATCAGTTCCCAGTCACTGACCCGCATGATGTGGAACGAGTTCTACTCTACGGATAAAGAGATGATTCTCGACTGCTGCGACATCATCAACCAAGAGCTGCGGGAATTGGCGGCGGCGGGTTGCAAACTTATCCAGATCGAGGAACCCAGGCACCACTTCATGGCCCAAGACCCGACGACCAAAGATGAGGATTACGAGTTCTTCACCGAGGCGTTCAACCGGGAAGTGAAAGACGTGGACGCCGAGATCTGGCTACATACCTGTTGGGGCAACCCGGCGCAGCAGCGTCTGGTCACCAACCCGACCTACGAAAGGGCAATTCCGCATCTACTAGAGGTGAATGCCGATGTGATTACCTTCGAATGCGCCGGCGCCAGCGGCAAGGACCTGCCGCTGTTCGCGGAGTTGGAGACGACTAAGAAATTCGCCATCGGAGTTGTGAACCACACCAATACTGTGGTTGAATCCCCGGATGAAGTTGCCGGTCTGATTCGCCGAGCGCTGGAGTTCGTGCCGCCTGAGCGGTTGATCATCTCAACTGATTGCGGCTTCGGCCGGGAAGGAATCTCCCGCCGGATCGCCTACCACAAGTGCGTGTCTCTGGTACAGGGGACCAATATCGTACGAAAGGAATTGGGGCTGCCTGAAGCAACCGTGCGGGCCGCCGACCCCCAGTTCGCATTTACCGGCCCAGAGGGTAGTTAACCCTAGCAGAGCAAACTTGGAGGCTGGCCATGCGGATAGCAGTGCCGGACCTGATATCGAACTCCTATTTTCCCGCGGTTGCGGCGGTAGAACTCGGGTTTTTCAAAGCCGAGGGATTGGACGCCGAGCTGGAGTTGGTCTTCCCAGTGCCCCGGACCATGGAGATGCTGCGGGACGGCGAGTTGGACTTTGTCGCCGGGGCCGCCCACGCCACGCTGCAGGCGTTCCCAAACTGGAAGGGCGCCAAGCTGCTAGCTTCTCTGGCCCAAAACACCTACTGGATGCTGGTTTTACGCTCCGATCTGAACGCCAAAGTAGGCGACGTAAACGCAGTGAAAGGACTCAAGATCGGCGCGGCGCCCGGCCCGGACTCGACCATCCGGCAACTGATCAAAGAGGCCGGAATAGATCTGGAAAAAGACCATGTGGAAGTTGGCCCTGTGCCCGGTTCCACTGGGGCGGGCGTGTCTTTCGGAGTGAACGCTGCCAAGGCACTGGAAGAGGGCATCATCGACGGTTTTTGGGCCAATGCCATGGGGAGCGAGGTGGCTGTGCGGAGCGGCATCGGCACGGTGGTCTTGGATGCCCGGCGCGGCATCTGTCCTCCGGCAGCACGCCAATACACCTTCGGGGCGCTGGTTACCACGGACGCCATGATCGAGAATGACCCCGAGACTGCCCAAGCCGCCATTCGGGCCATCGTAAATGTCCAGAAAGCGCTCAAAGAAGACTCTTCGCGGGCTACGGCGGTTGGGGAGAAACTGTTCCCGCCGGATGAAGCAGGAATGATCGCGGGATTGATCGAACGGGACCTACCCTTCTACGACCCTAGCATCAGCCAAGAAGCGGTTAACAGCATGAACCGGTTCGCCAAAGACATCGGACTACTAACGGAAGACGTGTCGTACGACCAGGTTGTGGCGTCCCAGTTCAGCGGTCTTTGGACCGGGTAGGTTAGATCGCGTCCAATTTCTTCAGCGCTTCCAGGTCGCTCTTGGAAAAGCCCAACTCTCCGCCCAGGATTTCGTCGTTATGCTCGCCAATCAGGGGTGCCCGGCGGGAAATGCGCCAAGGCGAGGCGTTGTAGATGGCAGCCGGACCAGGGTAAGTGAACTCGCGGCCCAATTCCGGGTGCTCCACCGACACAAAGAATTCCCGATCTTCCAGGTGAGGATCGCCGACAATCTCGCCCATGGTCCGGACCGCCCCCCAGGGGAAGTTCAGTTCCTGTCCGCCCTCGTAGGCTTCCACCAGCGGCATATTGGCGAAGAAATTTTTCAGTACATCCGCGAAATGCTGGCCACTCTCTTCCACTACTGCCGGGTCTTGGTATTTCTCTTCCAGAAGGTCCTGGGCAAGGCCGTATTCGGCCATCCAAGTGGCCAGTATCTTAACCCTTGCCGGCGTTAGGTTGCTGCCCGATCGGGTCGTATTGATGTAACCGCCGTCATTGGTTGCGTGCTGGATACCCGGCGACATATCAGCCGAAGCATGCCGGCCTGTGTGACGACGCACCACCTCTCCGGTGGAGAGATAGATGGCAATGGCACCCTCGGTGGTGAGGGAGCAGGCCTCGTGGACTGAGACATCGATGTACTGGCCCTCTCCGGTGAAGTCCCGGTGGTAGAGCGCCCCCATGATGGCGATATAGGAGTAATGGCTGGCGATGTGCCAGGCGTTACCGCCGCCAGGGGCAATGGGAGGCGCGTCCGGCACGTCTTCCACGTCATACCCAGAGGATGCCATCTGGCCGCCGGCCGCAAGGTGTAGCAGGTCTGATGTCTGATAGTCGCGCCATGGGCCGTCCTGGCCAAATGGCGTAACCGAGCACATTATGAGGCCCGGATTGTCCGCTGAAAGAGAGTCGTACCCCAAGCCAAGGCTAGGCAGATACCCAGCGGTAAAACTCTCCAGCACCAACCCCGCGGTAGCGGTGAGCTTCCGGAAGACCTCTTGGCCCTCTGGCTTGGTGATGTCCAAAGTTATGCCCCGTTTGGAGGTGTTGTAATGCCAGAAATAAAGACTCCGTTCGGGGCCGGCTTCGTCGTCTAAAAATGGCCCTACCTCGCGGGTTCCTTGGCCGCCGGCCGGTTCGACCTTGATCACATCGGCGCCCAAGTCAGCCATCAGTTTGCCGCAGAACTGGGCGTGTTCGCCCGTCAGCTCAAGCACTCGGAGGCCGGACAGAGGACCAGCCATCTGACTCGTCATCGTTTGGCCTCTTCGTCGATGGCCTGCTGGACGTAATCGAATCTCGGTGTCGTTTCCGGCCAGAAAACGCCCTCTTCATACCCTTGGAGCAGGTCGTCACGGCTGACGCCTAGCAATTCGCTCATTATCTTGGTAGTGTGCTCTCCGATCATGGGCGGTGGGCCTTTCACAGCCACTTTGGAGCCGTCCAGCCGGAAGGGTGCGCCCTGGAACTTCCAGTCACCCAGCATCTGGTGTTTAACCTTGGTGAACATGCCCCGGTGGCGGAGTTGTGGGTCGTGCTCCACCCGGTCTTGGGAACTTTGAACCGGCATGGCCCGAACTCCCGCGGCCTGGCATTTATCGGCCAGGTCGTACTTGCCCATAGTAAGGGTCCACTTTTCGATTTCCTGGTCCATCTCGTCTTGGTGTTGCAGCCGGCCGTCCAAGGTGGCGAACTTGTTATCTTTGGCCCAAGCAGGACCATTCATCAGTCCAACTAGGCTGGTCCACTCTTCGTCGGAAAGACAGGCGATCACGCACCAATCGTTGTAGCCGCCACCAAGGGTGCGGAACGCGTTGTGGGGTGCCGCGATGGGGCCGCGGTAGTTGTTCACCACCGGAGCGCCGGGCCAGACGGTCCGGTTGCCTGGAGGATATCCCTCCCGCCGCGACTCCCGTCCGTTGACCGTCTTGTCCAGGAACGCCGTGCCGGTGAGGGTGATGCCGGTGATCATCTGAGAGAGGTCGACGTGCTGCCCTTGGCCGGTCTGATTGCGGTGGTGCAGGGCGGTCAATGTGCACATGGCGCCGTACATGCCGCCGGTGTCGTCAAGATAAGACCAGCCCCAGCCTGCAGGCGGTTCACCGGGGAGACCCGACTGATGGGTGAGTCCTGACAGGGCTTGGGCGGCCGGTCCCATGGTTCCGAAGTAGTGCTGACGTCCAGTCTGGCCGAACCCCGCCATGGATACATAGACGATGTCTGGGCGCAGTTTTCTCAGCTCGTCGTAACCTAAGCCCCACCGGCTCATGATGCGGGAGCTGAAATTCTCGATGACTACATCGGAGACCGAAATGAGGCTCTTGATCGCCTCCAGCCCTTTAGGATGGCGGACGTTGACAGAAAGGCCCAATTTTCCGGCGTTGGTATCGGCGAATTGACCGGTGGAATTTGGTCCCGGAGTCACGCCGGGTGGCACGGTGAACCGGTTCTGTCGGAGCATGTCCATGTTCTCCGGCCATTCCACCTTGATGACCTCCGCGCCAAGGGTGGCCAACCATCGGGCGGCCCAAGGTCCGGCCCGGACCCAGGTGAAGTCCACGATGCGGGCTCCTTCCAATGGCCGGTCCTTGCGCCGTTTGGGGCTCTGGTTCTGGTCAGACTGCATCGTTACTTGATCTACTCTATGAGGACTTACCGTCTAGGGGGAGCCACGGCTCGCCTAGGGCTTCGTCCGGCCAAAAGAATTCAAACCCCGCCGCCAAAGCATACTGACGGTCCAGGTCTTCGCGGTCGCCGATGTGGTAGTAAACATCGGCCTCAAACTTGGCTTTGACATCGGGGAGCTGATGCTTCGAAACAGCGAAGTCGTATGCGATGCCGTGCTTTTCCCAGATGGCCCTCTGGCTGCTGATGGGGCGGTCGGAGCAACTGCCGACCAATATCCCGGCCTCTTGGGTCTTTCTAACGAATTCCATGGTCAGAACGCCGGGAGGATCGCCGACCTCCAAAGTGCCGTCGATATCGAAACTTATCAATATAGCCAAGGGGGTCCTCTACTCCTTATTCATGCGGCGCAGGGCGGTGTGCGCCCTCACCCTAACCCTCTCCCATGCCTGGGGAAGGGTATTTTATTCCCGTTTTTCCATCTAGTCGGGGGACGCACTCCACACGGTGAAGTTTCCGCCCATGGGCATGGGGCCGCCGGATACGCCAATCTCGGGCTTTATACCGGTGATCTGACGTGCACCGGCTCTTCCCTGAATCTGCTGGATGCAGTCGGTGTGCATCCAGAACCGACTGCGCCCACTGCCGATGTTTCCGCCGCTGGGCAGAACCGGGTTCGGCCCTTCGATGCTGATATCCGTCTGGTAGAAGTCCAGTGCATCTCCGTTCTGCATCCCCCGGAAGCGGAGGCCCTCCAGGTGAAACTGGTGGAACAGGGCGAAGCCGTCGTACATATTTTCGAAAGAAAGGTCGGCGGCGGTGATTCCGGCGCCTTCGTATAACTTCCGGCCCGTCTCGGCGGTTTCCGCTTCAACCTCGTCCAGGGTGGGGAGAATGCTCCGTTGTGCGCCCCGGCTGGAGGCGTGGTTCAAGATGTAGACAGGTTTTTGTTTCATATCGTTGGCCCGCTCGGCCGTGGTGAAGAGGTAGGCCCCGGATACCATAATTGGGATGTCGTTGTCGAAGAGGTTGGCGGGCTTAGCGATCCACCGCGCGTTCAGGTAGTCCTCGGCGGTCAACGCTTCAGGCCGGTGCTGGGCCCAGTAGCCCTCCGGGAACATCAGTCCGTTGCGCCTTGAGTTGGCCATGAATGGGGCCATCATATCGTGGGATTTGCCGTACTTGCGGCAATATTCAGCGAACTGCAACGCCGTGCCGTAGGACCCCGGAGCGCCCCAGAGGGTCCTCCCAGGACTCATGGCGAATGTCCCCGGAACAGTGTCAGTAGCGCTGATGCCCGATTGATTGTACCGACCTTCCAGATTGTGCCAACTCTTTAGCACCAGGCATGTGTGGGTGCGTCCCTCGCCCACGGCCTGGGCGGCCACGACGATGGCGTGGGACATACAACCCATCCCGTACATCGTGAACTTGACGTTTTTCAGCTCAGGCATGTTCTTCAGGATCCACTCGGCGCTGAGCTTGGCGATGCCGTCCAACGGGTCATCGGTCTGGTTATAAGCATTGACCACATCCATGGGGATGGGTTGTTCCTCTGGCCAATGCGCGCCGGTGGTGGTTACCGGGTCTAGCACTAGGCCGTCGATATCGGCTGGGTCCACGCCGGCATCGGCAATGGCTTGCCGCAGCGCGAAGATGCTGTTGGCACCCATGGTGTTTTCCGCAGTACCGTCCCAGCGGCGGGTGGTCGGGGAGTGCCCGATACCAACGGCTGCCACCTTCCCTTTATGTTCCCAAACTCCCAGTCCTTCTGTGGTGCGGTACATGGAAGTCGGGGCATTCTGGGTGGTCATTGTTAACTCCTTTGTTAGAGCTTTTTAAGAATCAAAAACGGGATCTGCTAGGCTACGACCCGCCATTCGGGCACCTTTTGGCCGTTGGCAGTTTCTTCGAAGATCACTTCGACGGCGGCACCCACGGGCACATCGTCAACCGGTGTTCCGGGAAGATGGGAGTACATCTGGATACCGGGGTCGTCGTCCAGTGTGATCACAGCCAGGTTGAATGGCTGGTCCTGCTGCAGCAGCCTTACGGGGCAGTCGTAGACCACTCCATAGTTATAGATCTTGCCCTTGCCGCTCATCTCTTTCCACTCAAGGTTGTCCGCAGATTTGCATTGGCTGCATGCCGGCAATGGTGGATTCTGGAGCCGGTTACAAGCGCTGCAGCTCTGTATCTCCAGACGGCCTTGGTTGGCGGCATCCCAGAAGGGTTTAGTCAATTCGTCGGGCACCACGCCTTGCTTTACCATATTTCCTACCTACCCATATTTCCCGTATTTCCCGCCAACGGGCGGAAGATTATCGAGCGTAATCAATCGCGAGACGATTCACGTGCTCAACGATATTCATATTTGCCCAATATGTCAAAACATATGGATACCGGCATCCGCCGGCTCCGAGACTAAGGGCCCGGAGTATCCGTAGTCAGTAGTCGAAAATTCCAAAGGTCCAACTGGAAAGTTCTACGCTGATAGACTCACAACCTTCCAGGGTGAGGTCTCTTCGGAGGTGGCTGGGTCCGCCGGTCGGTATGCTGTCGTTATGGTCTGCCGCAAGGCACAAGTCGGGTTGATCACCGGTGGCCAAACGCACCATGCCACAGTCCACAACGAACCGCTGGTTCGGCGAGTCTGAGCAAGGTTGGAGAACGACTGTGGGCCCTGCAGTTTGTCCGGTGGCCTCTGCGCACAGGCCGTAGGCTTCCATGTAGATCTGGCCTTCACCGAGGTAATCAAAGGCGAACAGTTCATCTTCCGCAGTTTCCAACGGCTTGCAGGTGTGGGCTTGCAGGGGGCTATTCAGCCTGACCGCAGTCCCAGGCCCAGGCACATCCACATAATAGAACTGGGGTTCACCCAGGGGGTCGGTCAGTTGGATGAACAAAGAATCGACTTTCTCAGCAGGCGGGACGGCAGTTTGAGTTGGGAACGCCGTATGCGGAGTTTGCGTTGCAGTTGCGAGCGATGGTTGGGCCGAGGTTGGAGTCGGCACCAACTTTGCAGGAGGTGGCGTGACCTTGGACGCATTACCGCAAGCAACAGCCAGCATAGCTAGGAGAGTGAAAGAGATGGTCGCGACCGATCCGAGTTTTCGCAGACCTCAGCCGCCCTTCTCAGCTGTCTCTTTAATCCCATTAAGGTTCAGGGCCATATTGCCCCGGTGCTGTTCCTGACGGCTGGCGAGGATCTGCTCCGCCTGGTCTGGGTTGTCCTTCATGGCGTGACCGGTGGCAGATAACCTTGGGCCGATTACCAGGCGTTGGCGTAACCGGGTGCCGCCGGGTATCTTCTCAAGTTCGAACCGCCATTGAGCGCTGGGCTCGTCCCGGTCATTCACGTTCCAAGCGAAGACAAGAGGCGGGTCGCAGGCGACCACCCACGACGTGGTATCCCACTCACGGTTCACATCGGTGCGCTTATTATGGCCGATGAACGAAGCCCCTTCCCGCGGACCATCCGAATCAACCCATTCGGCGCCCTGTAATTCGTTGCTGAACCTGGCCGAGATGTTGATGTCGCTGACCAAGTCCCAGACGCGCTCCGGAGATGCCGCGATGTCGATCTCCACCGTTACACCGGGCAAAGCAGCAATCAGGCTCTCAGAGTCGCCAAGGTTCTCTTTGGTGTACCCCCAACGGTCGAACCAAACGATCTCCGACGCCGGTCTGCGCGATGCGGGTTTGAATTCCGTGCCTATAGTCCACGCAACGGGGAGCATAACCACCTGGGTCACACCGTCCGGTATACCCAGGATCTCCGCGCACTCTTTGGCCTTCCCGAGGAGCAGCGTGGTCCATGCCGAGCCGAGCCCTCTGGACCGCAACGCCAGGCAGAAACTCCAGGCCGCTTGGATCACCGAGTCGAAGAGTCCGGGCCGTCCGCTGCCGTCATGAACGCCCCAGACCGTCGCCAATACCAGGACGGGCACCCGCTCCAAGTTTTCCGCCAGATGAGCGGCGGAATCCAGAACACCCTGCTTGGGATGCCCGGTCCCCCTGTGTCGTTCGGCACGTTCCACGATGTGGTTTCCGCCGGCCTCCCGGTACAGGTCCGCCAGTTTTTTCTTTATCTCTGGGTCTCGGACCACCAACCAGCGGCGGCTGGTGATATCTCCGCCCGTAGGCGCTTGCTCCGCCAACTCGATGCAGCGCAAAAGCAGGTCGTCTGGGACGTTACGGTCAAGGTCCAACCGGCGGCGCACTGCGCGCGTTGTGCTTAGTAGCTGGTCGGTTTGCTCCAGGTCGAAGGACATAAGGCACCTCGCGTGTTGGGGTCTTCAATTTTGCTTTGCCGTAGCATATCAGTTCATATCCGCCTGAGCGGCGTCCGCCTTCCATTGACACTTGTATGCGCCAAACTTACGATGTCATGAAGTCTCACGGCCAGTTTGGCCGTTCGATCGGTTCCGAGTCACGGAGACCTGTACATGCCCTATCGGGAAGACATAGCGTTAATGGCCCATTTGATGCGCCGCGCCGGCTTTGGCGAGCCACGTGGCGACTTGGACGCCCGGGTTGCCAAAGGCTATGAGGCCGTGGTTGAGGAGTTGCTGCATCCTGAAGACCAGCCTGCCATCAACGACGAGCTGATGTACCGCATCTTTCCCGGCTACGAAGGGGCATTGGGGCCTCCCATCAACCAGGCCGATTGGGTGTTCCGTATGGTCAATACCAAGCGGCCATTGGAAGAGAAAATGGCGCTCTTCTGGCATCAGTTGTTCGCTACCAGCAACGCCAAAGTGGATAACCCGCCAGAACTCACCCGCCAGATCGCTATGTTCCGCGAGCATGGACTGGGCAGTTACCGCAACCTGTTGGTGGAACTGGCCAAGTCGCCCGCCATGATCTTCTGGCTGGACAATCATGGCAACCATGACGGCGCCATCAACGAAAACTGGGGCCGGGAACTACTGGAACTCTTTTCCATGGGAGTGGGCAACTACTCTGAGGACGACATCAAGAACGCCGCTAGGGCATTCACCGGCTGGTCCATCGCCCCCAAGATACCCCGCAACCCGCTGGGGCGATTCTTCTGGAAGTTCGAGTACAAACCCGAGGACCACGACGACGAGGAAAAAACTTTCCTGGGGAATACTGGGAATTTAAATGGCGAAGACATCATGGGCATCATCGTGGACCAACCCGCTTCGCCCCGGTTCTTAGCCCGCCATCTCTACCGGTTCTTCGTAGCTGACGAGCCCCAGGTGTCCGCCTGGAACACCACGCCGCCCAACGACCCCGAAGCCATCGAGATATTGGTCGAGGCTTACAGCGAGTCCCAAGGGGACATTCGGTCGATCCTACGGGTACTGTTTAACTCGGAGTTCTTTAAGAATTCCGGGTTCGCCCGAGTGAAGAGTCCCGCCGAACTGATTGTTGGGACCGTCCGCATGGCCGGCAACTATGACGGCTTCAAGCCCGGATTCAACAACCTGGCATTGGAGTGCGGGTGGCAGGGGCAGGAATTGCTAAACCCTCCCAGCGTGGAAGGCTGGCAGACGGGTTCGGCATGGATCGACGCCGGAGCGTTGATGCGCCGTGTGAATTTTGCCGCCGGCGTCTTGGGAGACATCTCATTGCCCGGCGTCCGAGCGATCATCGGCCGTGTAAGAGACCAGGGCAATACCACGCCGCAGGGCCTGGTGGCGGCCTGTCTCGATGCCATGGGTCCTCTGGAGGTCGGCGACGAGACACTCCGCGAATTACTAACCCACGCCTTGAAAGGCGGGGAATTGGCCTGGAACACCGATGAAGAGATCAGTGCGTCAGAGAACAGAGTGGGCAAGATGCTAACCCTGATAGCCGCGTCCAGGGACTATCAGTTCGCCTAGCGGGCCGCCCGCAGTTGATCCTGGGGAGAATATGAATGGCGACAACTAAAAAAGACCCAGTGCTGGTCATTCTCCAGCTCACCGGCGCCAACGATTACCTGAATACGATCGTCCCGTATACGAATGGCCTGTATTGGGACAACCGCCCCAAGGTCAACATCCCCGAAGACTTGGTTGTGCCCATAGATGACGAACTGGCTTTCCGGTCTGACATGGACTCGTTCAAGGGCCTCTATGACCAAGGCAAGCTGGCAATCATCAACGGCATCGGATTCGAAAACTCGCCCCGCTCCCATTTCCGCGCCATGGATATCTGGCATACCTGCGAGCCGGACAAGATCGGCATCGACGGGTGGGTGGCCAAGGTCATCCGCGACCTGGATCCCGGCGGCGAAAACGTGCTGAAGGGCGTGAATTTCGGTCAGGGGCTGCCCAGGGCCATGACCATGCGCGGGGTGTCAGTAACTTCGGTGAACCATCTGGCGACCTACGGCGTTTTCTCATCGGTCCGTTCGTCGGAACAAGAGCGGGCCCAGCTTCTGGATAGCTTCGCCCGGATGTACGCCCCGGCCATCGGCACCGGCCCCACTATGGAATACCTGGGGCAAACCGGTCTGGACGCGCTGAAAGGCGCCGACATCATCAAAGTTGCTCCCGAGCTTTACTCATCGACGGTTGAATACGGAAACACCGCCATCTCGACGGCTTTGAAGGACGTTGCCCAAGTGCACCTGGCAGGTCTGGGCACTCAGGTCTTCTACACTTCATACGGGCCATTTGATACCCACTTCAACCAGTCCGGCTCCCACGCCAAGCTCTGGATAGACGTGTCTGAAGCGGTGGATGGTTTCTTCGCCGACCTGCGGGAACACGACGCCGGCGAGAACGTGGTGATGATGGTGTTCAGCGAGTTCGGACGCCGGGTCCGGGACAACGGCACCGGCACGGACCACGGAGCAGCCGGAGTGGCGTTCGCCATCGGAGACCGGGTGAAGGGCGGGATGTATGGCGCCTACCCATCATTGAAACCGGAAGACCTCACACAAGGAGACCTGGCGCCCAGCTACGATTTCCGTGGCTTCTATTCCACTCTGGTGGACAAGTGGCTGGGACTGGACCCGGTCCCCATCGTCGGCGGACAGTTCGAGCAGATGGCATTCGTATGATCCAGCGATTCTCACAACAACAACCGGAAGAAGACTTATGTTAACCACGGTTGCCGCGGGCCGGGTGTACGACTACAGCTATTGCATCGGCATGTATAGTCAGTCGGCCCAGGGATTCTGGGCGCCCCAGGACTTCGTCTTGGGCAAAAACGGCCGCATCTATGTATTGAGCCGTGGCGTGGAACAGTTGGGCCAGCGAGTCAGCAAGATTACCTTTGACCATGAGTTCCAGGGCCAATTCGGGTCCTTCGGCGGCGAAGACGGGCGTTTCATGTGGCCGAGGTCCATCGACCTAGACGAGTACGGTCGGGTGTACGTTTCCGACGAGTACCTCAACCGGATATCGGTGTTTGATGCCGAGGGCGCGTTCCGGTATCACTGGGGCCGGTCAGGCAGCGATGACGGCCTGTTGAACGGTCCGTCGGGAATCGCTTTCGACTCACAAAACACCCTCTGGGTCGTGGACAGCCAGAACCACCGCGTCCAGAACTTCAGCCAGACCGGCGAGTTCCGATCGAGTTTGGGTCGGCAGGGCGCGGATGACGGCGACTTTGAGATGCCCTGGGGCATATGCATCGACCGCCAAGACAACATGTATGTCGCAGATTGGGGAAATAACCGGGTGCAGAAATTCTCTCCCACCGGCGAACTGCTCGTGAAATTCAAAGAATCGAGCAACGGGGTCGGTTCGCTGAAGGGGCCGTCGGGAGTCGCCGTGGACTCGGAGGGAGATGTGTACATCACCGACTGGGGGAACCACCGCGTCCAGATCTACGATGCCGGCGGCCAGTACATCACGGCGCTGGTTGGCGACGCCCAGGACCCCTCACCATGGACCCAGACCTACATCGACGCCAACCCGGAGTACATCAAGGCCCGGCGCCGGGCGGATATGGAGCCGGAATGGCGGTTCCACCGTCCCGTGGCGATAAACATAGACGCCGACGACCGAATCATCGTGCTGGAGTCCTACCGCCACCGGCTACAGATCTACAACAAGCTCAAGGACTACGAAGAGCACTCTCTGAATCTGTAGGGTTTACGGGGGAAACAGCACCGACCCGCGCCGCCTGGTATTGTTAATTTGGAAGAAGTGACAGCCGCGGGTAGTCACGTAGAGAGTGTCCAGTCCCCGGCCGCCGAAGGCGCAGTTGGTCGGTCAGCTCGATATCTTCAACCTCCAGCCGCCCACCCAACTCGTAAAGCACCGCTGCTTTTATCTTCATCGCAGTCCCCTTCCAGAATGCGCTTGGCTAAGACTTCAGGAGGCTGTCCTGGACAGATCCTCCCGCAGGTTATCGGCGAATTTCTTGGACATCTCCCCAGCTTTGTGCTTGAGCATGGAGTAGCCCAGAGTCCCCAATTTTCCCATGAGACTGAACTCTATCTCGTAGGAGAGCCGGGTCCGGTCATCTCCCAAGGCTTCCAACTTCAATACCGCCGAGGGTATACGAAGCAACGTCCCCGCCGACTCCTTACCTAGGCCGGTGGCCACCAAGCGAGTCGGCGGGGTCATTTCTTCCAGGCTCATGGTCACTTGAAACTGGACCCGGAACGGACCCATGCGCTGGGCCACGGTGAGGTCGAACGTGGTGTCCTCGCGGACATCGACAGACTGGACTCCGGGCATGGCGCCCATGGAGCGGCGCGGATCTTCCAGCAGTTCCCAGACCTGCTGAATAGGGAATTCAACCTCAAGGCTGTCGGAGATCTTCACTCTTTGGCGTCTCGAATCGCGCGCCAGACCCTCTCGGGGGTCAGCGGAAGGTCCTTGATCCTGACGCCGGTAGCTTGGAACAGCGCGTTAGCCACCGAAGGCGCGGCGGAGACGATGCCGCCCTCGCCAAGACCCTTGGCGCCGAAGGGACCTGGGCCGTCGTGGTTCTCGATCATCATCGATTCTAGGTCACCTGGCAGGTCGGCAAAGGTGGGCACCTTGTAGTCCACCATGTTGGGATTGAGCAGTTGACCGTCTTCATAGACCATCTCCTCGAACAGCGTGTGGCCCAGCCCCTGCATGGATGCCCCTTCATCCTGTCCCTCGCATTGTTGAGGGTTGATGGCGACACCTACGTCGGCCACCGAGACATAGTGGGGTATGCGGATGGCGCCCGTGTCCGTGTCCACCTCTATCTGGGCGGCGGCGATGCCAACCTCCCAGAAGGCTGGTCCCTGCCGCAGTCGGCCGTTGTTCATCCGGGGAGTGACGTAACCACGGCCCAGCAGTTCGCCGGCTCGGCCGCCGAATTCTTCTTCGATGAGCGTTCCGTAGGCGACTGACTCCGTGCCCCGCAGCACCACCCCGTCATTCACCGACAGCTCTTCTTCGGGACAATCGAAGTGCAATGCCCCAAGTTCCAGCAACTGTTCCTTGACTTCCTTGGCCGCGCCCTGCACCGCTAGGCCCATCATCGTTGTAGAGCGGCTGGAGCCGGTGGAACGGTCGTAAGGGACAATCCCCGTGTCCGAAGACACCATGCCCACCTGATCCAAGGGCACCTGTAGTTCTTGGGAGGCAACCTGAGCCAAGACGCCGCGTGAGCCCTGACCGATCTCGGTGGTCCCCGCGAAGACGGTAACCGTGCCGTCGACATGCAGGCGGACGATTGCGGTGGAGGTCGGCGACGAGCCAACGCCCGAGAGGTTGCAGCCGATGCCACGCCCGATCTTGATGGGCAACTCCGAATCTTGGTCTTCGGGTTCTCGGTCCAGATTCATTCCTATGGCCTGGGCGGCCAAGCGCAGTCCGGCGGCTGGGTCGGCATCCAGGGGGCGTCTGTCAGGCCGGAATTCCTCGCCCTTGATTACCAGGTTCTTCAGGCGGATCTCCAATGGGTCCAAGCCCAGGGCGTCGGCGATGATGTCCACCTGCGATTCGCTGGCCCAGGCCGCTTGAGGAGCGCCGATGGAGCGGAAAGAACCGGCGGGAGTGCTGTTGGTATAGACCGCGTAGGATTTGATCTTGACGTTGTCCCAATGGTAGGCGCCCATGACCCGCTCCGCTGCCCGGTCGGCCACCAAGGGTCCATTGTCGGCATAGGCGCCGGTGTCCAGATGGATCAAGCACTCCCGGGCCACGAACTTGCCGTCGTTCATCACCCCGGTCTTAACGGTGCACCGTGCCGAATGGCGGCGGATAGTCTTGAACGCCTCTTCGACGGTGAGAGCCACACGGACTGGACGCCCAGCGACCTTGCTCAAGGCCACGACCAGAGGCTCCAGCTTGGTGTAGGATTTACTTCCGTAGCCACCGCCCAGGTAAGGCACAACCACCCGAACCTGCTGCAACTGGAAGCCGAACATCCGGGCCAGGTCTTCCCGCACCAAGAATGGGTGCTGGGCAGTTGACCAGACAGTGATGCCCTGGTTGGAGTAGTCGGCGATCACGGCGTGGGGCTCCATGGCATAGTGGTAGACCATCGGGAAAGTAAAGGTGTCCTCGAACACATGGTCGGCCTTGGCGAAGGCGTCCGCCACGTCGCCCCACTCATAGCCGCTCTCGCGGCACAGGTTGGTGTCGTGGACGGTTTCCCCGGTCCCGGAAAGGGCCTCGAGCGTATCAGAGACCACCGGTAGTTCTTCATACTCCACCTGGATCAGGTCCAACGCCTCTTCCGCTGTGGCCAGGTCCACGGCGACCGCGGCGGCCACCGGCTCCCCTTGGTAACGGACCTTGTCGGTGGCTATGAAGGGCCTGTCCCGCACCACCGCGCCATAGAACGGGTCCAAACCCTCGAGGTCGCCACGGGTCAACACAGCCGTCACGCCGGGCAGCTTCAAGGCCTCGCTGGTGTCTATCCCCGTGATCAACGCGTGGGGCAGGGGGCTGCGCAGGATCTTGCCGTGGAGCATGCCGGATACTTCCAGGTCGCCCACGTATGCGGCCCGGCCGGTGACTTTATCTATCGCGTCGATCCTAGGTACTGAGACTCCGATGATATCCATGCTCTACCCCTAACCCGACGCCCCGCCAGACTTGCCGGCGGCGTCCAAGATTGCCTCGAGTATCTTCCGGTATCCGGTGCAGCGGCAGATGTTGCCTTCCATGTATTCTTTGACTTTTTCCTCACTGGGACGGGGTGTTTCGTCCAGCAGCGACTTGGCGGCCAGGATCATTCCAGGTGTGCAGAAGCCGCACTGGAACGCGCCGTTGTCGATGAATGCCTGCTGCATTGGGTGGAGGGTGTTGCCGTCGGCCAAGCCTTCAATGGTGAGCACATCCGCGCCCCTAGCTTCATAGGCCAGATAAGTGCAAGAACTGACCGCATGGCCGTCGACCAAGATGGTGCAGGCGCCGCAGACCTGTAGGTCGCAGGAACGCTTGGCCCCTTTGAGGCTCAGCCGATCTCGCAGCAGGTCCAACAGCGTCATTTGGGGCGGGATCTCCAGGGAGACTGCCCTTCCGTTGACGGTTAACTCCATTGGGATGGTCCCATTCTGGTGGTTGATCGGCAAATTACTCCCTCGACCGTCTAAGCCGCAGACCGTTGGGCCGCAGGGAAAATGCCTACTGCCTCGACGAATACGCGTTCTAGGAAAACGCGGACCAAGTGCTCTTTGTAGTCGGCTGCACCGTGCAGGTCGTCCATGGGCTGGGCTGCTTCGGCTGCTTGTCTGCCGGCTTGGTTCAGCACTGACGCCTTCGGACTCAAAATGTCCGCAATGGTCTTGCCCAGAAGTAACTGTTCGGCCTCCGGTACACGTACCGCCTTGGGGCCGACTGACCCCACGGCGATGCGCGCTTCAGCAATGGAGTCGTTCTCCAGCCTGATGGCCACGCCCAGTCCGATGGTCGGACGCTGGTGATGTCCGAACTTCTGGTAGGCTGCCTGCATGTCTGGGCCAAACTGAGGCACTGAAACTGAAGTGAGTATCTCGCCGTCTTCCAGGCAGGTCTCGTAAGGACCGATAACGAGTTGGTCCACCGGGACCGTCCTAGAGCCTCCGGGCCCTTGGACTTCGGCGCAGGCGTTGTAGAGGAGCAGGAACGCCGCCGGGTCGGAATGGGGTTCGGCGAAGCAGAGATTGCCGCAAATAGTTCCTACATTGCGCACTCGGACGTTGGCCACTTTGGATTCGGCGGAGGCGATGAGGGGAAAATGGGCCGCCACTTCCGGAGAAAGTTCTAAAGACCGATGGGTGGCCGCCGGGCCGATATGCAGNTCGTTGTTGGAGACTTCGANCCGGTCTGAATCCGAAACTGTTTTGAGGTTGACCAGATGCGAGTANCGCAGCAGGCCTTCTTTCATGGCCAGCAGCAGTTCGGTCCCACCGGCATATAACGAAGCGTCNTCGCCGTGTTGTTCCAGCAGGNAGACGGCTTCGTCCATGGTCCCCGGTTCGTGCATTCTAAAGGGGGGTATCAGTTTGCACTTCCTTGCTTTGATCGTGGGTCAGGCTNGCGGTGGTCANGCTGAATCGGCAGCATCCCGATGCCATCGGGGCGAGGTCAGGGACATGATAGACCGGGCCACCTCGACTGACAAGCCAGGGTTAATATTCGATTGCCTGGGGACGCCAAGGCCGCTATACTCGGCCCAATCACTTGACCTGCAAAAGGATGGCGAAGGAGCAGCACAATGGAACGACCGAGGATACGCCATGTCGCCCTGAACGTGCAGAACCGGGACAAAGAAGCGGAGTACTACAAGAGGGTATTTGGGATGGAGGAGAAGTCCCGGGGACCTAACGGGACGATCTATCTGTCAGACGGCCACGTTGGTGTGGCCCTGATCAGCCGCTCGGAGCTGCCCTGGGGCATCAACCACTTCGGCTTCCAAGTGGAAAGCATCAACGAGATCGAAGAGAAAGCAGAGACCACCGCAGTGGCCAACTCGGCGGCCGCCGTCGGTGAAAGCATGATCTATGACTCAGAAGGCTACCGGGTCGACATCTCGGTTGAAGGCTGGCCCATCTAGCTAGCGCCTCGAGACCTACCAAATCACCTGGGCGGCCTCCAAGTTTTCGACCTCGGATTTTGAGAGGCCCAGTATGCCGTGGAACACGTCCATGTTGTGTTCCCCCAAGTCCGGAGTCCATCGGTCGATTCGTGACGGCGTTGCAGAGAAGCGCCACGGTGGAACGACGGCGCGCATTTCGCCCTTCTCTGGATGGGTGATGGTCGGGAACGCTCCCCTTGCTTCCAGATGGGGGTCAGCCCTCAACTGACTGGGAGAGAGGGACGGGAAGGCGGGGACCGTATACCGCTGCAGCTTCTGCGTGACCTGAGTGGGGGTTTGTTTAGCTGTCCATTCTTGGATCAGGACATCAAGTTCATCGTGGTTTTTCCAGCGGCGGAAAGCATCACCGAACTTATCGCCCGCGGCCCACTTGGGGCTGCCCATGGCTTCGACAAAGCCCTTCCATTCTTCTTGTGATCCCACAGAGATGCTGACCCATTCGTCGTCGCCCTGGCATCGGTAAACGCCTTGCGGCGCTGCGGAGTCATCCCTGTTGCCTTGACGTCGGGTCTCGCGGCCGTTCATGGCATATTCTAGTAGCGATTGCCCGATGAATGACGAGCCCAAGTCTCTTACGGAAACGTCCACATGCTGCCCAAGCTCTGTCCGCCGTTTGGCGCAGAGGGCGGCCACCGCGGTGAAGGCGAGCAACATGCCGCCGGTGTGATCCATGCCGTGGCGCAATTCAACCGGGGGGCCGTCGGGATAACCCGTGAGGTTGCCCAGACCGCCGATGGCAGCGAACAAGGGGGCGTAGCCAGCGTAATTGTACTCCGGTCCACTTTGGCCGTTGGATGAGAGGGAAACCAGGATGATGTCCGGTTTCGCTTTCCTTAGCGCCTCGTAGCCGAAGCCCAAGCGGTCAAACACCCCGGGCCGGAAGCTCTGCAGCACCAGGTCTGAAACTTTGGCCAGTTTCAGGGCCAGTTCTATGGCCCGTGGCTCTTTCAGGTTCAGACAGGCCGACATCTTATTGGCATTGACCTGCTCGAAGCTGGGTGCCGGCTTGCCATACATCGGGTGGGGCCGCCGGGTGATGTCCAACCGGGCAGAGCTCTCGATCTTGATAACCTGCGCGCCCATCTCCGCCATCATGAGCCCGGCGAACGGTCCGGCGGCATGGGTCGAGAAATCAGCCACCCGGATCCCGGAAAGCGGACCTGTTGCGCCGGACATCAGATCACCCCCGAACGGGCCAACGAAACGATCTCTTCGGTTGTGTATCCCAGGGACTCGAGCACTTCTAGGTTGTGTTCCCCCAGCAGTGGAGCACGGTCAAGGACCGGAGGGGTTTCCGACATGCGGTAGGGGGGTCCAGCATAGTCGTAGGTCCCGGCTTCAGGATGGTCCACCGAGACGAAGAATCCCCGCTCACGCTGGTGGGGGCTCTCAAACACCTCGCCGGGCGTGTAGAACGGGGCGACAGGAACGCCGGCGGCCTGGCCTTCGTGATACAGCCAGTCCTTGGTCTTATCGGCGGTCCATTCCCGCATGTTGCGGTTGATCTCGGCGCCATAGGTCGTCGGGTCTTGGAATTTTTCTGGGGAAGCCCAATTGGGGTCACCCAGAAAATGACCCAGGTTTTCCCATTGCCTGGGCTCCAATGTCAATACTTCCACGTGTCCGTCTTTGGCCGGCATGACGCCCCCGACTCGGAAGAAGCGGGTAAAACGGTCCTCTTCGACACCTTCGGATTCCAATCGCTGAAGCGGCATATAGCCGATGGTCAACTCGGCTTCCTGCGTCGAACAGTCGATGAACTGGCCAGGAGACCCGCCCCACTTGGCGAAGATCGCCCCGCACAGGCCCACTGCAGCGGAGAGGCCCCCCTGATATGAGCCCATCATGCTGCCGGCGGCCAGCGGCGCCCGGTCGGGGAAAACGTCGAGGGCCAGGCCGTTCGGCAACAAGTTGCCCTCTCCCCCGGCGTGGAAGATGTTGACGTCGTTGGCTACGTATTCCGAGTAAGGGCCGGTGCTGCCGTACGGAGTGATCGCGGCGGCGATCAAGTCTCGGCGAGCTTCGGCCAGCCGTTCTTGTCCGATTCTCAGTTCGGAGGCTCTGGACGGCGGCAGGTCGTGAATCAAGACGTCTACTTTCCCGGTCAATTCCCAGAGAATCTCCCGGCCTTGCTGGTCGTCCAGGTCCAGCGTAATAGACTGTTTCCCTGTGTTCAGATAGAGGAACATACCACTGCGTTCCAGATGGGGAACGTCGCCGGGAAAGGGACCGCGCCGCCGGGAAGGGTCGCCGGTTTTGGGCGGCTCTATCTTAATCACATCGGCCCCTAGCGAAGCCAGAAGCTTGCCGCAGAACGGCGCGGACACCATGCTGGAAATCTCCAGCACCTTCAGTCCGCCCATGACGGTGGGGGAAGTGTTTTCAGACGTGTTCATAGCCATGTGGCCGGCCCACTTACTCCGGGAGAATCGGCGGGATGCCGTCGCTACGGGCAGCGGTGCGCAGTTGGAGGCTACTTCCGTCGGTGAACCAGGGAACGCGGGGGTCGCGGGAGGGCAACATCACGGTGGCCTGCCCAGGGGCGGTGACCTCCCCACGCTGGTTCTCGGCCCAGATCTCCAAGTCCACCAACGGCGAGCCGTTGTCGATGTGTTTACCCACAACTTTGCCCTTCAGGTATTGGGTGTCGCCATATACGTTGAAGCGGCGGCATTCAACCCGGAGCCGTTTCAAGAAGGCGTCGTCGCCCATCCAGTTGGTGACCAGAGTGCCCATCCAAGATACCCGCTGGGGGCCGTAGTCGTAGGCGCCGGGCACTCCCACCGCCTCGGCAACGGAATCTCTCAAGTGCCCGATGCCGGTGTACTCCAGACCGCCGCCCGCCTCAGGGTTGCGGAAGAAGTGGTCGGGGTGGCGCAGGGCCTCGCGGAGAAGCACGCCGTGGGCGCTGGAGCGGCCGGTGCCCACCAGGAATGCTGTCATGTCTTGCAGAGACAGAGGTCCCCGAAGGACCGTATCCATCTCGTCGCCGACGTTTGTGTCTTCGTAAT
Source organism: Chloroflexota bacterium (assembly GCA_002698265.1). Taxonomy (GTDB): domain Bacteria; phylum Chloroflexota; class Dehalococcoidia; order Lucifugimonadales; family UBA3495; genus UBA9611. The sequence goes on from NZVX01000046.1 coordinate 39,042, forward strand.
ACCGGGTATTGCCACCCCGGGCCTTTTCGGCTAAGACGAGTTGGTCGATCTCTTCTAGCTCTTCGGGAGTGTATTCGTGGCGCTTGGGAACGCCGGAATACTTCTTTTGTTCCCGGGAGGCGCGGCGCTGATGGCGGGTGCACCAGCCCACGACTCTGGCTATCATCTCGTCGCGCTGGTTGGTGTAGATAGTCTCCATGAATTGAATAACTAACGTGCCGGAGTATTCGCTGTGCTTCTCCTGAACGTCCAGCACCCTTTCGATACAGTTGATGGCGTCGCCGGGGCGCAGGTGCCGGTAGAACTCCCAGTCGTTGCCGGCGAAGAAACCGTGGATGCCGGGAAGGCCCCAGCGGGTCCTGCCGGACCAATGCCGCATAAAGGGGGCGCAGGGGTGTCCGATTATGGAGCCGTATTTGGAGTAGGAAGCGTATTCTTGGTCACGAAATATGGGATTGCTATCGCCGATGCCGTTTACGAAATTCAGCATGGACCCTATAGAGGCATCCCGAATGAAATTTTCAGTACGCAGGCGGGTCCCGATCATCGCCTTGGCATTGGCGATGGCCTCAGCGGTGATTCCCTCAACCTCGGGCAGGGTGTCCGTGACTAGTTGTTGTTCATCTTTTGTTGCCATTTTTACCTCTAAAGCTTTAGCTGGCAGCTTGGGGCTACGTTACCAGAGAACTTCCTGTTCTTCCAGTTGGGAGATCTCCTCTTTATCGATACCGAGAAGGCCTCCAAATATCTGCTGGTTGTGCTCGCCAAGTAGCGGAGCATGGCGTCGGATTGAAGGGGGAGTACGGTCTAGGTTCCACATGATGTTGTATATGGGTTCCGCTCCCAGTGACGGGTGGTCGATATCGGAATAAAGGCCCCGTTCCTGGAAATGTGGATCGAAGAGCCGGTCCTCGGCGCCCATCACCGGTATGGCAGCCACACCCTGGGATTGTAGCAACTCAGTGATCTCGCCGGCTGTCCGCTCCCGTGTCCACGTGGAGAGGTTTTCGTCGAGGTTCCGGCGGTTTCTCAGCCGGGAATAGCGGCTGGCGTACTGTTCTTCTTCACACCAAGAAGGACTGTCCATAGCCTTTTTCAGCCCCTGCCACTCTTCTTCGGTACGGACGGCTATCGACACCCAGGCATCGTCGCCTTGGCAGGGATAGTTGCCGTAGGGCGCCATTACCGGGTCGTAATTGCCCTTGGGAGCCATTACTCGCCCTGTCATCTCGTATTCCATCAGGCCCGCACCCATGGTTGCGACCGTGGCGCGGAGCATGGAGACGTCGATGTATTGGCCGCGCCCGGTCTGTTTTTTCTGATGCAAAGCCGAGACGATGGCGAAAACCGTATGCAGTGCGCCAGCGATATCTGCGTAGGCGTGTTTCAGGCCCAGCGGCCTTTCTCCTTCGTAACCCATAGTGCTGTCCAGGCCCGCCAGCGCTCCGATCGACGGAGCGTAGGCCCTTAAATCCCGGAGCGGCCCAGTCTGGCCGTTGGACGAGATTGACGCCATCACAATCTCACGTCTGATGCCCGAAAGAACCTCGTAACCGATACCCAGTCGGTCCATCACGCCCGGCGAGAAATTCTCGATGACCACGTCGCAGTGGGCCACCAAACCTTTGATCAGTTCAATGGCCTCGGGTTTGGTGGTGTTCAGGGCGATGCTAAGTTTTCCGCGGTTGACGTTGTGGAACAAAGGGTGCTGTTCCGGGTCCGGCTCATCGCCGATGATGGGGCGGCCCAGGCGCATATAGTCCATGCGCTGGCGAGTCTCAACCTTAAGCACTTCGGCGCCCATGTCGGCCAGGACCATTCCCGGCAACGCGCCGGCCAGCACCCAGCCAAAATCGAGCACCCGGTAACCCGTGAGCGGGCCAGCCTTTGCGGTCCGATCTTCCTGGCTCATGGCTAAATAATTCCCGTCTGGTAAAGCTTGACCAGTTCCTCTTTGGTGTAGCCAAGTCGGTCGCAATATATGTCGGCGTTGTGCTGGCCCAAGAGCGGCGCGGGTTGCG
>NZVX01000047.1 GCA_002698265.1 Chloroflexota bacterium
GTCAACACGGCGTTAAATCTCTCAAAGGTATTGGGGTCGATAATCAATTCAGTTCCTCCGGCGACAATGTCGCGATTTTTCTAGATAGGATTATAGCCTGCGTTAATAGGGCCGCCAAGCTTTGACATTCCAAAGTCTTATTGTTATGTTGGTAGCCGTTCACGCCTGGGGCGTTCCTGCGAACGGCCGTTCCAATAGCCCATGAGGGAGAGAAACATATGAACTGGGCGGAAGAGATAGTCAAGACGCTCAAGGACTGGGATACGTCCATGATCGTCTATGTACCGGACATATCCATCCATCAGGTAACCAGCCTCATCGACGAAGACCCCTACTTCAGATTGGTCTCAGCCACACGGGAAGAGGAAGCCATCGGCATCGCCGTCGGGTCCTACGCCGCGGGCCGCAACGCCGCCGTTTTCATGCAGTCCAGCGGGTTCGGCAACAGCGTCAACGCCCTGGCCAGCCTGTGCATCCCCGCCCGGACTCCCATTCCCATGTTCATCAACCTTCGCGGAGGCCCCGGTGAGTTCAATCTCGCCCAGGTGGCCATGGGCCGCGCCGTGATACCGATCATGGACCAATTGGGACTGCCCCATTTCGTCCTGGAAGATGACGGCAAGATGGACAAATTACTGGACGGCGCCATGAAGCTCTGCCACGCCAACCGGCAGCCATTGGCGATCTGCCTGACTCAGATGCTCCACGGAGGCAAGATTGCGTAGGTTCGAGGCCACTCAATTAGTATCACGCCTGGCGGGAGACGCGCCCATCGTCAGCAACCTGGGCCCTTCTTCCGACGAGCTCTGGCACGCCGGGCACCGGGACCGTAATTTCTACACTTACGGCAACATGGGGCTCTGCTCGTCCATCGCGCTGGGAATGGCCATGGCCACTGATGAGCAGATCATCTCTCTGGACGGCGACGGGTCTATCCTAATGAACATGGGCACAGTGGCGTCCATCGGACGCGAGCAACCCAAGAACCTGACTGTCATCGTCTGGGACAACGAGAAATGGGGCCAGACCGGCGGGCAGACCAGCCACACGGGCATGGGCACCGACCTGGAAAAGGTAGCCCAGAGCTGCGGTATCGCCCGGACGAAGACCGTAACCGACCTGGAAGACCTGGAAGCTGCCGTCTCTGAAGCCCTGACGACGGAAGGACCCAACTTCATCGTGGCCAAGATCGAAGAGGCCGGGTACCTGTCGGTAGCCCCGGTGGAACCTGAATTCACACTCTACCGATTCCGGAACACCTTCGTGGAGCCACGCCAGCCTGGGGACTAATCGGCTTTTGTGGCCTACCTCGTCATTCCAGCCTCCGCTTGAACGGCCGCGGGGGGATTCCCTGACGGCAAGGAAATATACAAATGAGAAGGCCCGTCCTTGTATCGAAGGACGGGCCTTCTTGCGTTCTGTGATAGCTAGCTGACTTTTACGCTTGCTTCCATCTTCTGGATTGCTTCGTCCAGCTCTTCCAGGTCGAAGAGGTGTGGGCCGGCGCCGCCGTGGTAGACGACTCTACCGTCTTTGCCAATCAGGTACAGGCGTTCCGGGGCCGCACCGTAAGCCTCATCGATGGCATTGTCCATCTCCTCGACCACGGTGGGTATGGAGATGTGTAGGCCGATGGTGCAGGACTGGGCCACTTCCTCCCGCTCGTCATAGCTCTGGTGCTGGCGGTAGTAAACCTCGTCCTGGACGTTGGAATCCACCTGCCAGCCGTCAGTGGGATGGGCTTCCTGGACGTAGACCACGAAGAATTCCATCCGGTCTTTGTACTGGCTGTAGAGACGCTCCATGTGCTCAACCTGAGCACGGAAGGGGGGTCAAGTGTAACTGCCGAATATCAGCGCTACGGGTTTTTCGTCTTTGAAGCTGGACAATCTGACCCGCTCCTTTGAACCTACGAGCTTCAGATCGAAATCCGGTGGGACATCCCCAACATTGGGGCCCATCTCGTCCCTGAGGACCACCGCTTCCATGGCCTGGCGTAGCATTCCGGCGAGGTCACCGCCGACCGCGTCCAACATCTCCCGGGCAGGCATTCGGCCGCCGGATGGCGCCTTTCGCTTCTCCCGGTAGTCGTTGATGAACTGCTGGAATTGTTTCCGGTCGTCATCATTCAGGTTCGACATTATCTGGTCCCGGTCTGCTTTCAGCATGCTGGCCTTCCTCTTTCTTTTATCCGACTAACCTTCCGGCCCGATATGGTCTTGGTTAGGTTAACGGGCATTGTATTAGGCACGCCTGGAGTTAACAGCCCCAGATAGGATATTTGGCTGATAGCAAAAGGCCCTGGTGGAGAGGTTTGTCTCCACCAGGGCCTCTTTAACGCTAGATAGAAGCTACAGGTTACTTGACGTGCTGGTTGAAGAATCCCAGCGTGCGATCGAAAGCGTCCTTGGCGGCCGCCTCGTTGTAGCTGCCCCGGTCGTCGCAGTTGAAACCGTGACCGGCACCGGGGTACGACTTGAAGTCGTGGGTGACCCCCGCAGCCGTCAATGCCTGGTCGATGGTCGCGACATCGGCCGGTGACGGGTTATCGTCGTCATCGCCGAAGTTGCCCATCACTGGGATATTGATGTTGCTGGTGAGGTCAATGGGCGCGGAACCATCGCCGAACGGCACCAGGATGCGTCCGCCGTAGTAGACCGACGCGGCGCTGAGGCCCGGGCAACTGGTCGCCGCCAGGTAGGTGATCCGTCCGCCGACGCAATAGCCGACGATACCAATCTTCTGGCCGTGGGTCCGCTGGTAGTGGTTCTGCAGGTAATCGATTGCCACATTGACGTCCTCAACGAGTTCGTCATCGCGCAGCGCACCCATATACTGCTGTACCGTGGGCATCTCGTCGTATCCCAGTTTGGGATTGGGATGCTGGCGATGATACAGGGCCGGGGCGATGGCAACGTAACCGTTGGCGGCGTATTGGTTACATACATTCTCGATATGGCCGGTAACTCCAAAGGCCTCCATGATTACGATGACCGCCGGAAAGTTGCTGCCTTCGGACGGCGAGGGGAAGCTGACGTAGGTCGCCATGTCCTGTCCCTGCGCTCCATGTAGGTCGTCCATTTCCCGTTCTCCGGGAAATCGTAGATTCTCCCAAAATCCTGGCATAAAGTTCCTCCTAAAGCCTTATGAACTCACCCTCTTGTGATTCTTTGGAGCTCGGGAAAGCGGCCATGCGGAGGCCATAGTTCCCGGGGTTCCCAAAATCTTTGAGCCAGCGATGTTCGACAAGATTCTAGCAGAGGGTATAGTCGCGCACAAGCGTGGAATTCAATCGGAATATCGGCCGGCTCTGAATCCAAACCTGCTGCGGATGATATATCACATTTTCCGAGGTAGCGAGATTGGAGGCTCTATCGGGTTTTTACGGAGGAAACATGCTCGAACGGCGCCCGAAGAAAAAAGCCATAATCAAGCTGGCTAGCATGGAAGCTGGCGGAGACGTCGGCGAATTGATTCTGATTGGTTCGGCTGGACAACGAGGAAACTGCACGATAGCCAGGAAACGGTCATGGCCAGAGTGAGCGTTCGGGATATAGCAGACATGAAGGCGCGCGGTGAAAAGGTCCCGATGATCACCGTCTACGATTACACCTCCGCACAACTTGCGGACAGCGCTGGTATCCCGATGGTGCTGGTCGGAGATAGCCTGGGCATGGTTGTCCTCGGCTATGACTCAACCATACCTGTAACCATGGATGACATGCTCCACCACGCAAAAGCAGTGGCCAGGGGTGCAAAGCGGTGCATGATCGTGGTCGATCTGCCATTCATGAGCTACCAACTGGACGATCAACAAGCCTTGGCCAACGCCGCCCGCCGGGTGCAAGAAGGAGGCGCGCATTCCGTCAAACTTGAGGGTGGCGAGAGGTCAGCGCATACCGTAGCCAGAATCGTGGAAACCGGTATCCCTGTTATGGGCCATATTGGGTTGACTCCCCAATCCGTCCACCGCTTGGGAGGATACCGTGTCCAAGGCCGGCAGCGCCAGGAGGCAGAGCAACTCATCAAAGACGCCCACGCGCTGGAGGAGGCCGGCGCCTTCGCCTTGGTTTTGGAGGTAGTGCCATCTCCGCTGGCCGGTCTGATCACCCGGCATTTGACCATTCCGACGATCGGCATCGGTGCGGGGGTGAGTGCGGCGGCCACGTCCAAGTTTTGCACGACATGTTGGGGATGTACACAGACTTCGGGCCAAAGCACGTCAAACGATTCGCTGATCTAGCCGGGGAGATCCGGTTCGCGTTCGAACAATATTCCCTCGAGGTCAAGGAGAGCAGATTTCCCGCCGGAGAGCACTCTTTTCCCATGGATGAATCACTATTGGAGAGTCTAGAACATCCGGAGTGATTGGGCGTCTATATTCCGGATCCCCAGTTCTGTGTCCAGGCAACATTTGAGTTATTAAAACAAGTACCGGGCTTTGTCATGCTTAAGGGCCAAAGATTACCGGTGGCCGGTATTTCGTTTGTCTGATCTATCTCTTCCTTGGTAAGGCTCGCTCTTAAAATCGGGCCAATATATTGTCGGTTAAGAGACCCGCATCGCCTCTAGGACGAGCCCACAAAGTTCCTGGCAGGTGGTTAATATTTTGAGGATAGATTGAACGCAACACAGATCACCTTGGTCCAGAGCACTTGAAGTAAGGTGCTTTCCGCCTCGGAGACGGCCGCCGACCTGTTTTACAACCGGTTGTTTGAGATTGACGCTTCAACCGAGGCGCTTTTCAAAGGAGACATGAAAGAACAGGACCGCAAACTCATGCAGATGATCACGGCAGCCGTGAACGGCCTGAATGAGCTAGACGGACTGATCCCAGTCGTGTGAGGCCTGGGCCGCCGGCACGGCGGTTACGGGGTAAGGGATCAGCACTATGGTTCCGTGGCGTCGGCGCTGTTGTGGACTCTCGAGCAAGGGCTGGGGGACTTCACCCCCGAGGTCAAGACCGCCTGGACGCGACCTACATGTTGTTGGCTGGAGTCATGCAAGCCGCCGCCAAGAAGTTGGAAAAGGCGGCCTACTACGCCACAACAACTCTTCNCCGCGAAACNTCCATCGATAGACCNGTCTGACNGACAGACCGGTCTTTTTTCCGGTCCTCGTCGCCTATTGCCTGGANCGTGNCCCGGTGAATGATATCTATTGCAGCGATTATATGCGTTGGCGATAGACANTACCTATCACTAAGTGTANCTTAGAGTCACAAGATTCNTGATGCTTTTCGGCTTCGGGTAAACGTTACGATTCTNTAAAGGTGTTGGAATGGAATTTCCTCAGTTGGAAGCTTTCTTGGAGGCGGCAAGCCGCNGGAGCTTCCGCCGGGCCGCCTATGCTCTCTACCTGTCCCAACCTTCGGTGAGCGCACGGATCCAGACCCTGGAAGACGAGGTGGGAGTAGCGCTGTTCCACCGCACTGCCCGCGGTGTTCGATTGACGAATATGGGTCAGGTTTTCCTGCCCTTTGCGCAACGTTCCATGGAGACTTTGCGCCGCGGCAGGGAAGTATTGGAAAGTGTGCGCCAGGCCTCGGCGGGGATCCTAAACATGGCCACGGCAAGGGTGATCGGCACCTACGTTCTCCCCGAGACCCTCCAAAAATTCCAGCACCTTTACCCAGAAACGAACCTGCATATCAAGGTCGGCGGTTCGTTGGATGTGCTCCAGATGGTAGTAGACGAAGAGGTCCAGTTGGGTTTGGCCCGGTTCATGCAACACCCCGATGTGGACGCCCTCCACCTGTACGACGAAGAGGCGGTGTTGGTGGTCCATCCGGACCATTCTTTCGCCAAGGCGGGCGTTGGGGCGATGTTCGCCGTGGCCCAGGAGTCGCTCATTCTCTACGACCCAGGCGACCCGGGTTCGTCTTATTTCCAGTTCATCAACCGCGTCTGCCGCGACGCCGGAGTCACGCCCAAAGTGGAGATGAACCTGGACAGTGTTGAAGCCGCAAAGAACATGGTCCAACTGGGATTGGGGATTTCGTTTTTGCCGCGAAGCGGAGTGCGCCAGGAGCTGGAATCAGGCACCCTAACCTTAATCGACGTCGCCGAGGTGCCGCCGGTATTGTTGCCGACCTATGTCCTTTTGCGTCGAGGGCAGCAGCACGGCCCGGTGGTAGTGGCATTCCTGAACCTGCTGCAAGAGACCTACAAGGTCCAGATACCGATACCGGCGGGTAACGGAAGATAGTTTCACCGGGACAAGCCTAGATTTAAGTCTTGGGTAGGACCTTCATCAGAGCAACGTCTAGCTCTTCCAAAGAGGCGAAGCCTTCGAAACGGTCGTCGATCCGGCCGCCGGCATCCAAGATAAAAGTCCAACTCTCGTTGAAGTAGTCCTCGATGGCAGTGAGACCCCAATCGTCCACCACGCCGAATATCTCAGCCCGGTCTAAGTTGCCCAGTATCTCCGCAGGGTTATCGTAGATCTCAACATGGATGAAATTTGCCTGACCCACATGCCTGTCCTTCAGTTCGCTGACCGTGTCCACTTGGGGCCCACAAGTGGGGCTGGTGCAGAATGCCGGGCTGGCAAACACGACAACCGACGGCAGTGGATTCTCGACCGCGTCCTTGATCGACAACTGGTACAGGTCTGGGTCAGGTGAGTAATCAGTGGTTATCTCTTCAATCGGTCCATGACCGGCCAGAGTCTTGGAATCACTGAGCAGAGCGATGCTGCCCAATGCCGAGACAGGCGACTTCTCCATCACCTCGATCTCGATCTGGACCTGGTCGTTGCCGTCTGGATTTACCACCTGAACGTCCAGACGCCACCGGCCGGCACGGTCGAAGTTGGCGTAGGTGCTATAAGAACCGCGCACGCCGTAGGGCCATAGATTGAACGCCGCTTCCATTGTGGGGCCCGGAGAGCCGCCGCCATCCAGGTAGACCGGAGTGACCTGGGCAGTGGGCGTAGTCATTAGACCTTTGCTGGTCGCCAGAAGGAAGGCGATCCGCTGTTCACCAACCTCCAGAACCGTGGTGGCAAGGATGGGGGTTATGGCGCTGGGGTCAGCGGGGGCCGTGGTCGGCTGAGGGGCCACCGTTGGCGCCGCCGACGATCCGCACGCCACGGCCAAGGCAACAGCGACTGCCGCCAAGGCCGGCAACAGCCGCCGGTTTATTGACAACGCGAAACTAGATGCGAGTGTTGAGGTTCTAATCATGGTCCTGTCTCGTACACACCGAATGTAAATGCGAAGATACTGAAATCATCTGAATTGGAGCTCATCGTGAGCCGGTTGTCCTTGGCAAAGCCAGGCGCCTCTATCACGTTGTACATCCTGGGCTCGTCCACCTGCAATAAACTTTCGCCGGCGGGGGAGATAGTTACGTCCTCACCTTTGTTTTCTTCGGTCAAAAATTCCCCGTTCAGCATGACGCGAACAGTGTAAGGATCACTGGAATCTGAGCTCAAAACGACATTCAGGCTTCGGGCCGAGTAGACCAGTGAAAGAACATCTTCGTACCCAGTTGTGTCCCGGCCGTGTCGTGTATGCTCCGGCCACACAACCCACGAGCCGTCAAAATAGATCACCCCGGATTTGTGGTCCTCCGGAGACTGAAGATCCACCACTGAGCCGGTGTTCTTGAAGAAATCCTTTTGCCGGACGTATTCCCCCAACTCCGCCAACACGAACCCCGCATACAACTCGCGGGTAACAGACGTTCTGGGGAGTTGGATGAAGCTCTGGTCCACCACCTGGCCGCTGGGTGATTCGACGGAGGAATCCGATAGGTCCGTCCCGGCGTCGATAAGCAGGTCTCTGATCTGTTTCTCCGTTTCGTCGTACGCCCCTTCTCCGAAGTGGGTATAGCGGATCACGCCTTCTTTGTCGATCAGATATTTGGCCGGCCAGAACCGGTTTGAGTAATTTTGCCAGGTCTCGAAGTCGTTGTCCTGGGCCACCGGCCAAGTGATGCCGTTGTCCTGTGTGGCCCGTAGGACGTTGGAATAGTCTTTCTCGAACTCGAATTCGGGCGAGTGAACACCGATGATCACCAGTCCGTCGTCGGCGTATTTAGCATTCCATTCCCTGANGTAGGGAAACGTCCGGATGCAATTGACGCAAGAATAGGTCCAGAAATCGACCAACACCACCTTGCCACGGAGCTCTTCTATGGTCAGGGGTTCACTGTTGATCCAGGCTTTGATCCCTTTGACCTCCGGCGCCTGAAAACTCGTGCAGGCAATGGAGACCATAAGCAAGGCCGCTGTAGCTAAAGCCAGCTTGGCCGGCGACCGATCAGTTCTAATTACCAAGGGTTCAATCTACTAGGGGCCCGTGTCATAGACGCCGAACGTGAACGCGAAGAGCCCAAAGTCCGGTGAATTAGACGACATCTTGAGAGTTTCCCGCCGCACATAGGAATCATTGTTAATCACATTATAGAGGCTGGGAGTCGTAACCCAGAGGTAGCTTTCTCCGTCGTCTCCGATGACGATATCGCTGCCCTTGTTCACATCGGTGAGGTATTCTTCGTCAACCGTGATTCGTACCTTGTAGGGCTCACCGGAGCCAGAGGTCAGGACTGCATTCACCGAGGTCGCCGAATAGACCAGAGACAGATAGTCCTCGAACGACTCTGTCATCCTGCCATGGGTCGAACTCTCAGGGCCGACATGCCAGGGCCCTTGGAAATTAATCTTGTGAGGCAGTTGGTTTTGGGAGATCATGAAGTCCGAAACTTGGTCTTTGTTCTGAAAGTACTGCGTCTGTTGCACGTAGCCACCTTGGCCGTAGAGCAGGTCGCTCTCTCCACGATCGTAGCCGCCGTAAAGCTCTCTGGTGACCTCTGCGTCCCTGGCGGTCAAAAACCCGGGGTCGATGGTCTGGTCTTCGGGGAGGGGCAAGTTACTGGACAAAAACGATGGATCCGCTTCAGCTAAAAGCTCGCGGATCACGTCTTCGGTCTCAGCGTAACCGCCTTCGCCGAAATGGGTGTAACGGACCACTCCGTCTTTGTCTATGAGGTACTTGGCCGGCCAGAACCGGTTGCTATACCGGCGCCAGGTCACAAAATCATTGTCTTGGGCCATCGTCCAACCCAACACGTGTTCCTTGGTGGCGTCGACCACGTTCTCATACACTTTCTCGAACTCAAATTCTGGGGCATGGACTCCCACAATCACTAACCCATCATCTGCGTACCTGGAGTGCCATTGTTTCAGGAACGGGAAGGTGCGGATGCAGTTGATGCAGGTATAGGTCCAGAAATCGATCAACACCACTTGCCCGCGGAGCTCTTCCATGATTAAGGGGTTGCCGTTTATCCAGGCGTCGATGCCGCCGAATTCGGGGACCAGGTCGCCAACCTCGCCGCCGACTTTTCGGTTGGCGTTGACGGTGGCGGACTTGGTTGCTACCCCGGCAGTGGGCGCTGCGGCTGGTTCTTGGGTGGGGGCGGTGGTTGCGGAACTGGTCGGCTGGCCAGTGGTTTCAGTGGTTTCAACCGAATCGGAGCCTCCGCAAGCAGCCACCAAAAAGACCAGTCCCAGGAGTGCCGCAATTAAGACCGGCAGCTCGGTTCTAGAACCGAAAGTGTCTTGGTTTAACGATGTTCTTAGCATATCTATCCAACGGCCCCGGTCCCGTGGGTCGCGCCGTCCGGCGGGAACAGATACTGGGACCGGTCTGATCTGTGAGTCAATGATTTTTACGGCCCGTGAACGATTTTGGATTTAATTTACGGATCTGTTTTAACCGTTGCCGATGCCCGTCCGTACATAGATTACCTTACATCGGCGTCGCAGCCAGGCTATAGAGCGTCCAATTTGGAGACCCAACCGAGTGCCCCAAAATGACTTGCGGAGCCTGCCGCTAAATGCTGTAATAGTATCTGGCTGTCAGCTATGGGCCCAGTCTTGTTCCAGTCTGCAGCCAGCGATCGGAGAAGCAGTTGAAAGAGACTCAGTCGGCCACGGGCATAGCCCAAGAAATCGTTGAGAACGTTTGCACGGTTATCGTCGGCAAGAATGCTGTTATTGAACGTGCCTTGGCCGCCGTCATCGCCCAAGGCCATATCCTGATCGAGGATGTGCCAGGCGTGGGCAAGACCATGCTAGCCAAGAGCATCTCAGCCTCCATCGGCTGCTCCTTCAAGCGCATCCAGTTCACCCCGGACCTCTTGCCCAGCGATATCGTGGGGGTTTCGATCTACAACCAGAGCACCGGAGAATTCCAGTTCCGTCCGGGTCCGGTCATGGCCCAGGTGGTGCTGGTGGACGAGATCAACCGGGCCACTCCCAAAACGCAGTCTGCCTTGCTCGAAGCCATGGAGGAGTTGCAGGTCACGGTGGACGGGGTGACACGTCCTCTGGAACGGCCTTTCGTTGTGATGGCGACCCAGAACCCCATTGAGCATGAAGGTACATTCCCCCTACCAGAGGCGCAACTTGACCGATTCTTGATGCGCATCAGCCTGGGCTATCCCACCTTCAGTGAAGAGCTCTCCGTCATCGAGCAACAGGAGCAGACCCATCCCATAGACGAGTTGCAGGCCGTCGCCTCCCCAGGCGATGTGACCGGCTTGCAGGACGCCGCCAAGAACGTTTACGTGGACTCAGCGGTACGCGAGTACATCGTCACCCTGATTGATGCCACCCGGAATCATGAGGACGTTTCCTTAGGCGCATCGCCCCGGGCTTCTCTGGGCATGTTCCGGGCCGCACGCGGGCTGGCGATCATGCGGGACCGGGACTACGTGATTCCGGACGACGTTAAGGAACTTGCCCACGCCGTGCTCGCTCACCGGTTGATCCTCTCCCCGTCTGCCCGGATGCGAGGGCTGCAAACCGCCCAGGTGATAGACGGTCTTCTGGAGTCGGTTGCAGTGCCAGGCGCAACTCGATAGCCAGCCTGTTCTGTCTGTTTCGATGGCACAGATTATTCTCGTCAGCAAGTCGCACTCCGGCAAAGACCCCATGGCCTTAAGAAGCGCCATGACCCATTCCCCACGCTCCGAGACAGGCCATGAATAAGCGGTTTATCGGCATGGTAGTGTTGCTTCTGGTGGTGGGCTTCTACGCCCTTGGCACCGGCTTTGATTTCTTCTTCAGATTTCTCTACGTTCTGCTGCTGGTATCGGGCATTGGGTTCGTCTGGGCCTGGCTCAACCTCCGCGGCATTGACCTGAGGGTTACCAGAGACGCCAACCGGGGGCAGGTGGGCGGTTACCTCGCGGGACAGGTGTCCATCGTCAACCACACCAGGATGCCCAAGTCATGGCTGGAGGTCGCCGAGGCGACCGGCCCGTCAGCCGACTCCAGCGGCCGGGGCCTAGCTTTGGTCGGGGAGCAGGTTCGGAGTTGGCGTATAAGCACGTATCTGGCCAAGCGAGGGATGTACCACTCAGGAATCGTCAAGCTGGTTAGCCAGGACCCGTTTGGTCTCTTCCGCCTGCGCCGCGATTTCATTGACCCCCATCCGTACATCGTATTTCCCGCCGTGGAAGCATTGCCCGATCTGGACGCCCGGTTCGCCGGGCTGCCCAGCGACAGCCGTGCGACCAAGCATTGGGAACAGATAACCACCGACGTCTCGTCAATCCGGTCTTACGTGGAAGGTGACAGCATGCGGCGCATCCATTGGCCGTACACCGCCCGCATGAACGAGTTGATGGTAAAAGAATTCGATATGGGACTGTCAGCGGAAGCTTGGGTCCTGCTGGACATGCACCACCTGTCCCACTATGGGATAGAGCAGGACGACGTTAACAACACCGAAGAACTGGCAGTAACCGTGGCAGCGTCGATCGTCGGCCGGCTCATGGACCAATCGATGCCGGTGGGGTTGGCCGTAAACGGCGACCGGGAACACATATTCCGGCCCGACAGCAGCCCAGAGCAACGCGGGCGGCTCATGGAGACTCTCTCCGAGGTGAGGGCCTATGGCCAAATCACCCTTCAGNAGTTCATCTACGGTCTTCGTTCGCACCTGAACCAATTCAACGCCCTAACCCTGGTCACCGCGTCCGTNGAGCCCNAATGGATAGCCTCNCTGACCCACCTGCGCCGCCAGGGGGTAGAGGTCTCANTGGTGCTGGTTGACCGGTCTAGTTTCGGCTCGCCCACCAACATGAGTGTCCCGCTAGAAGCGTTGAGCGCCAATTTGATTCCGGTCTATATGGTTCGCCAAGGTGACAATCTGAACGATGCCCTCCTGGCCCCCGTGCGTGAGATACCTCGGAGTTGGATCTCCGGCGTGGCTGGAGGCGTTGAATGACGTCTGAACCGGTAGGGATGATTGGGACCGAAGCACCGGCGCGGCAAGGGTTAGACACTGATTTTATCGGCGACAGTATCGCCTGGCTGGAGCGCACGATGCGTCCCAACGAGGGTTGGGTGGCAGCGGCGCTGTTGGCGCTGAACCTAGTTGTGGTGGTGATGTCGGTGGAACGGGCTGATTGGGTCCCTTCACCGAACCTGGTCCTGGTGCTGTTCATGGCGATGCTGACCGGACTGGCCCTTTACCGAATACCGATCTGGTCCATAGCGCTTCTGCCGGTGGGACTTGTAGTGGGTCTGGCAATCATCCTGTGGCAATTATCGAACTTCACCATCAACGACGTCACCATAAACGGCACCGGAGAGGTGATAGAACGGCTAGACCTATGGCTGGATGCAGCGCGCACCGGTTCCATCAGCATCGACAGTCTTCCCTTCTCCTTCGGGTTGATGACTGCCACCTGGTTGACCGGTTTTTTGGGTGCCTGGCTGTTCTTGCGCTACGGCAACTTCTGGGGTGTCTTCGTACTCGGCGGGATCGGGCTGCTGTCCAATCTGACTTTCTTGCCGCCCAACACTGCCTTCCACCTGGGGTTTTTCCTATTCACTGCCCTGCTGTTAATCTCCAGGGTACAGGCGGTCAGGCGTAAACATGAATGGGAACGCCGCTCAGTGAAGGTGGACGACCACTTAACCGGATTGTCTCTGACCGACAGCTTGGCGTTGACGATCTTGGTCATCGTAGTGGCGTTCCTCTTGCCCATGGCGCCCAAATGGGGAACAGCCAATGACGCCTACGAGTCCATGCGCAACCCGTTGCAGACGATGGAAGACGATTTTAACCGGCTGTTTGCCGGACTGCCGGCCCGCCGGCCCATGGGCTTCCGAATCTGGGACAACGTAATGGCGTTCCAGGGGAGCATCTATCCCACCACCACTCAGGTCCTTTGGGTGGATTCGCCGACCGAGTTGTATTGGAAAGCGAGAACCTATAGCACCTATAACGGCAAGGGGTGGCTATCTGAACACACGGTGACCGAACAGCTGGGGTATGCCCCTGAATTCACCCAGAGTGGGGTCAACCGCCTACGGACAGAAGTTACCTACACCGTCACCCCGCTATATTCCTCCAAGAAGCTATTCTCTAGCGATCAGGTGTTGGACGTAGACCGCGATGTGATGATTGAGACCCAGGCCCCTCCGGTTTTCCGCATTGACCTGGACTTATTGCGGCAGGCTGGGTCACTGCCCGACTATCTGAAGGACGTGGGAGACGGTCTGCTCTTGACGCTTGAAGCGCGGGGCACCTTCGTCAGCGACCAGGACTTGGCGCTGTCGCTACCGCCCCAATTCCGGATGGACAACGTCGAACGGGAAGCGGCGCGCGCGGTAAGGGTGGAATTCACGGAGGCGTTGCCCGCCATATCCGAAGTGCTGTCAGTCACCAGCCCCAGGGGTAAATTCAAGATTGGTGAACCCTACGAAGTGACCTCGGCGATCTCATCGGCCGGTCCGGAAGAGTTGCGCGGCGCGAGCTCTAAATACCCGGCCTGGGTGCAGGAGCGCTACCTGCAGTTGCCTCCGGACCTGCCGCAACGGGTGAACGATCTGGCGGCCAGGGTCGTCGGCGGGGTACACACGCCATACGACAAGGCCAGCGCCGTGGAAAACTACCTTAGGTCCAACTATCCTTACAATCTCAGGGTTGACCCTCCTCCATTCAACGCCGACGGAGTGGACCACTTCTTATTCACTCTGAGAGAGGGCTATAGCGAGTATTTCGGCTCGACCATGGCCGTCATGCTGCGCACGGTGGGCGTACCAGCACGTCTGGCGGTGGGCTATACCACCGGAGATGAGATCGGCGAGGAGGACTTATTCTCTGTTACCGACAGCCACAGTCACGCCTGGGTGGAGGTCTATTTCCCCGATTTTGGCTGGATCCCCTTTGAACCGACGCCCGGAAAATCGCTGCCCGGTGTCTATCAACCGGGGGCCGAGCGTCCCGAGGCCCCAGAAGGCGGTCAAGCAGACGTGGAGCCCTTCGACGACGAATGCTTCGACGGTTTAGAAGACTGCTTCAATCAGAATCTGACGGAATCGAATTTTGAATTCAGCATCGAAACCGATGAGGATAGCTCAATCATTGACCTATGGCCCTGGCTGGTCAGCGCGCTGGCTGGGTTGGCCGTGGCCGGTGGTTCAGTGAGGTGGTTGTGGGGAAGATTCCTGGCTATGCCCAATAACCCGCGGATAGCATTCAGGCGGATGAGCACCCTGGCGTCACTGGCGTCAGCCGGTCCCACGGAATTCCAAACCCCGTATCAGTTCGGGTACAGATTGCAGGAGGCCCTTCCGGCCCAAAAGACCCCGGTTTCCATCATAGTGGCAGCCTACGTCCGCAACCGTTACGGGAACAAGAATTCAACAGACAGCGAGCAGCGTGTATTGGCCGTAGCGTGGCAAAGGCTCCGACTGCCCATGCTCTGGGCAGTGATCAGAAGGAGGGTGATGTGAGGGGAGACAGCTATCACTTGGAAGAGTTATCCATGGGTTGGATGGCGCTTCTGGCCGGAGAAGATGGACTGAAGCGGGCGTCGTTGAAGCCTTCTCCCCAGGAAGCGCTAGAAGACCTGGGGACGGACCTGGATGGCGCAGAGGACGACCCGGCACCCTTCACAGAGATTGTGGCGTGTCTACATCGCTATAGCGAGGGAGACATGGCCTCGCTGGACGAGATTGGGCTGGATCTTTCAAGTGTAACGCCTTTCTTTAGTGCCGCCTGGAACGCCTGCAGGAGCATTCCTCCCGGTGAGACCAGGAGTTACGCCTGGTTGGCCGCCGAAGCTGGAAGTCCTCTGGCGATGCGGGCTGCGGGACAAGCCATGGCCCGCAACCGGTTCTCGTTGATCATTCCCTGTCACCGGGTGATCGCCAGCGACGGCGGACTCGGTGGGTACGGAGGCGGCGGCCTGGGGGTAAAGGCCCGGCTTCTACAGATGGAGTTGGTCGCCAACGAATGACTAGACCGGCCGCTCCGAGCGCGGAGCGGACGTTAATTTTTACGTCCTGTAGCTTCTGCGGGACATTAGAATCAATCTAGCCGGTTGCTCTCGGAATTCCGAGGTTCTGTCCGGACGATCTTCGGCCAACACTGCCAGCAGTTGAACCACATGGACGCTTCCCGGTTGTCTCGACAGTAAACGGACAACAATGCCGATACACCGATGGCAATCAAGACGACGGGCCAGATGGTTACATCGAACAACGCTTCCGCACTCATGGCTATCAGTACAAATCCCCAAACAACCATCTATCACATCCGAAATCACCGGCTTCGCATATCCTAGCAGATAAACTTTTGCCGAGGACCGAGGCTATTTCCAGGGCGTCCAGACCGTTGCTATACTAGCCTTCGAGCCAAGACGGCTGGCTAAGAAAGCTAGATTCGGAGGTAGCGGTTTGGTAGACGGCCACGGCGATGTATCTTCTCTCAGGGAACTCTGGGCTGACATTGGCAACCTGAAGGTGCGCTATCTGGATTGGGGCGGGGACGGTCAGCCCCTTCTGGCGCTGCACGGGCTGGCATCTTCGGCGCATTGGTACGACATCGTAGCGCCGTTGCTTAGGGACCGCTACCACATCTATGCGCCCGATCAGCGAGGTCACGGCCAGACCACCAGCGCCCCGGACGGCTACGATTGGAAAACCCTGTCCGACGACATGGTTGGCCTAATGGACCACATCGGATTGGACCAAATGGCGGTGATGGGTCATTCTTGGGGCGGCAACGTCGCTACCAATCTCGCCGCAAATGCACCCGACCGGGTTAGCCGACTTATCATGATAGACGGGGGTTTTTTGGATGGGAGGCTGTTTCCCGGAGCGACTTGGGAAGCTTTCTCTCACCGGGTCCGGCCCCGGGATGTGACCGGAAACCGGGAGGAATTTCTTGGCCGGCTCCGCAACCAATTGGGAGTAATTTGGAACGAGGACATCGAGCGCATAGTCCAGACTATGGTTTACGAAGATGAAAATGGTAAGATCCAAGACATACTACGGCCTGAGAACCACGCCCAGACGATTCGGGCGATGTGGGACGAGCCGGCGTCCATGACCATGCCGCGGATAGAGTGTCCCACCCTGATCGTACCCGCGGGACCGACCCCGGAGCGCGCTGGAACCGAGTTCGCCGAGACACGCCGCCGGATGGTCGATGCCGCAGAAAAAGGGCTCAAGAACGGCCGGGTGCATTGGATCTCTGAAACAATCCACGACATCGGCTACCACAAGCCTCAGGAGTTGGCGCAGGTCATCGGCGATTTCCTAGCTGAGGGGTAGGCATCCCATTTGTGCTGGAGAGGAGCGGACGGGGGTTGGCGCGGTTAGTTGACCCGGTAGGCCCAGATCCGGTGCCAGACTTCTGGTTCGCCTTTGGCCATCGGCTGAAACTCGTCGGTCATCTCGGCAAGCTGCCAAGCTCCCGACGCTTCCATCCCAGACTGCTGCTCATTGAAGCCGGCCGATTCGTATACGTCTGTCCTGAGGCTGAACACGATCAGCCCGCCCGGCTTGGTGATGCGGACCAGTTCATCGAACGAATTGGCAGGGGCGTGCCCCTGGGTGAAGACTCCCACGCTGATCACGGCATCAAACTCGTCGGTGGCGAAATCCAGGCTCCCTCCCAGAGCCATCTGGTGGAAGTCGTTGTAGACGTTCTTGCTCTTGGCCTCGTCGAGCATACCCTGGGACAGGTCCATTGCCACCAGGTCTTTGTATCCAGCTTCGGCGAGACATTCTCCGACTAGGCCCGTCCCAGCCCCGGCGTCCAATACGTGGGCTGCCTTGTCTACGTGCTTGACGAATACGGCGGTGGCGTTCTGGGGAGCGTTCCAGGCGAATTCAGCGGCGAGGTCGTTATCGTAATCCGCCGCCCACTGGTCGTAGCGGTCTTCCAGTTCTTTATCGTCGGTCGACTCATAGACCCATTGGACCCTTTTGTGGCTTTCTTGCATGAGGTGGCGCTCCTATGGGGTGCTTGAAAAGAGGGGGAGGAAACCGAACGGCCCCACCGGATAATCCGGAAGGGCCGCTTCTAACCTTACTTCTGGCAGATGAAGAGGCCCCAGCCTAGTTCCTGGTTACCGACAGCCTTAGCGGTCTCCTGGTAGGCCAGGCTTAGCCATTCGTAGTGTTCTGCATGCTCTTTGTCGGCCTTTGGTGTCCTTTCGGCCAGCCGCAGATAACTATTTTTCAGGTGGGACGATAGGTCGTGGGCTTCCAGAATCTCAAAACCCGTCTTTTTCAGGGCCTCTTGGTAGGACTCAAAGCTGTAGGGTGTGTCGAATAGTAGCCGGTCGTAGACGAATTCCTTGGCGGCGGCGCTGATATTTGGCTGGGGCTTGGTCAGGTCGTCAAAGACCATTATGCCACCCGATTCCAAGACCCGGTAGGCCTCAGACAGCACGGATTCCTTGTCAGGAACGTGATAGATGGTTGCTTGGCTCCAAAGATGAGAGAACGTTCCTTCATCGAAGGGAAGTTCCGTGGCTGAGGCCTTCTCGAACGCCAACTTAGCCTGTGCGGGCTGATCCAATCCAGACATCTTGTCCTTGGCGTTCTGGACTCTGACTCCACTTAGATCGACGCCGGTAACATGGCAGTCCTGGTCGCCGCTGAGCCAGATGGCGGTGGTGCCGTTGCCGCAACCAAGGTCCAATACCTTTGATGAGGAGTCGATGCCGCCCTTGGCCACCATCAGGTCGTTCAGATTGGCGCAGGCCTTCAGGAAATCGTCGCCGGTGCTATCGTCGAATACACCCCAATGAACGCTGCCGTCTTTGTCCCAAAAGGAGCGGTAGATGGCGTCCTCTGAATCGTAATAAGTTTCGGTTTCTTGTTCAGTGAACCTGCTGGACATTCTTGGCGCCCTCCAGGTATTCAACGAATCGGTTCTCTTCATCGACCAGAATCATCTGGGGATCGATGGGCTCTTCGGTGACTTCGAAAGACATGATGATTAGGCAGTCGCCCTTGGAACTCAGCCGGGCAGCGGCCCCTTGGACTGAGCACACGCCGGACCCGCGTTCGCCGGCGATGGCGTAAGTCTCGAATCGATTGCCGTTGGTTACGTCGCAGACCAATACCTTTTCAAAGTTCCACAGGTCAATCTTATCCATCAGGTCTTGATCGATCAGGATGCTGCCCACGTAGTCCGGGTTGGCATCGGTCACCCAAGCTCGGTGAATCTTTGACCTAAGTACTACTCTCATCTTTTAACTCCTCGATTCAAAATCTATTTAATTGATTGGTTGCTGTCCTCCGAATCTGCCCGGCGCTTTCCCCTTATTTTTGACCGCAAGTTTCTATATCGGTACTCGATAGAAAAATCTGGCGGCTCGCCGTTACATCGGCGGGGATATGGGAAGGGAAACTACGGGGGCTATGCGATTGGAGGTAGGGGCTACGGTTCGCAGGGGAGAGCGTATTTTTCGCGAGAGCGTATTTCCGCGGGGGAGGGAGGCGCGAGATATTGGGAACGGCTCAAGGTTGACCTGTTCAAGAACGGCTCCCCGGAGGGTCCGTAATAATACTTCGACATTCTCTCGTCCAGAGTGGTTGACGTTACGGAAGCAGCGCCGCGGTGCTGTATCTAGGCGTGTTCCCAGCCTGCGGCGGGCATTCCGAGAATTCTACCAGCGGGTCACGGGTGGGTCAAGTTTTTTTCGAATGGCCATTCGCCGGTCTCCGTATGACAATACTACTATTCTGCCCTCTAAAGTCGCGATGTCAACGATCCTTACGGAAACGGCCAAAGTTCTGGGCTGATTCTTGCTTATTCAGACTATAACCCGCTCGTTGGATGGGGGCTCAGGAGTGAATCGGCCGGAAATTAAAAGCGATTTAGAATGGCGGTTCGTCTCCTGAAGTCTCGACGACAACTCCAACAGACGCTTCGGCGGCGACCGGTACCGGAGCTTCGGCAGCCTCAGGTTCCGGCATCGCCATATCAGGTGCGGGAGTTTCAGACGCAACAGCGGTCTCGGTCTCGGCAGTAGTTTCCGGCGTCATTTGGCCAAATTTTTCGTTCGATGTATCAGTGTCCGGGCCAGTATCCGCCGGTGTCGCCGCTTCAAGGGGCATCGTTACCGGAACTTCAGCCGGGGGCTCCAGACCCAGACCTAATTCCTGGTGGACCGCCACCGTGTCCGCCCCCAACAATTCCTCGAGTCGGGAATGAAGTTCCTCACAATAACCGGTGCTAACCACCGGCAGGTCCATCCGAACCACTCTCTCTCCTGTACGGATGTCCAAGTTCACTCGGTCCCGGCCAGGAAATTCCAATAAAACGCCGATGACTTCTCTCAAAAGGTGGGCGTCATGACTGGGATCTTCTGACTCGGTCACTGCCAAGCGGACCACTTTCTGCGGNTCCGCTGGAATGTTATTGCCTGTGGTCATTTGGGCCTTCTTTTCGCTGACGTTGTGATCGTTTGCTTTGCCGCCATTCCCATTGCCGTTGCTCTTATACCCGTTTCCATTGCCGTTGTAGCCACGGCCGTTGCTGTAGCCATTCTGCGTATTGGCGGGCGGCGGCGTAGGAGCCATCGGGTTATCCGGGTCATATTCCATCGCAGTGTCGCAGGCAAGCGACATCTGGTTCGCGCGCATCCGCAACCTACCGGTAACCATCACCAACCGGCCGTCCTGCCAAACTTCAGCGGTCCTCTGCAGGGTATCCGGCCAGACCATGACTTCCAAGAAACCGCCCAGAATCTCCAGGTTCACGATGAAGAAGCGCTTGCCTTCCCGGGTGGAGCGCTCGATAACCGTTGAGATGAAACCCAACACGTTTACGGACTGTCCGGCCAGTTCTTCGCCCAGTTGATCCAACGAATTCAAGGCTCCCGAGGTATCCATCACCGCCAGGGCGCGCAGAGGATTATGGGACAAGGTCATCCCCAGCAATTCCCTTTCCCAGGCAGCTTTTTCCTGGTCGGAAACGTCGGGCGTATCAAGCGTGATACCGCTCATGCCACCGGTCTCGGAGACCTCTTCTGATCCGTCGAACATGCTGCTCTGGCCCGAGTCACGGGTGCGCGCTTCCCTCTGAGCGGTGGCGGCAATCTGGTCAAGAGCCTGAATAACCGCGCCTCTGGACGCCAGGCTATCGAAAGTCCCGGCCTTGGCCAGACTCTCCAACGTGCGGCGGTTCAAACCCGAGGCGCCGGCCCGGCGGCTGAAATCGTCGATGGACTTAAATAGTCCGTTCTCTTTCCGTTCCGCCACGATTGGGCGAATGGCGCCCTCCCCCACCGTTTTTATTGCGGCCAGGCCTATCCGAAGGCCCGGACCGATGGGTGCGTCTTCGTCCAGTTCGTCTTGCCGCTGGCCATCCGTTTGATGGTCGATCGAAAAGAATTCTTCGGAACGGTTTATGTCAGGCAGCAGGATGGGGATACCGAGCCGGAAACATTCGTTCATGGAACCCAGAATTTTCTCGGGGTTATCCAGGCGGGCGTTCAGCACCGCCGCCATATATTCCACCGGATAGTGGTTCTTGAAATAGGCCGTCCAGTAGGAGATCATCGCGTAGCTAACGCTATGGGCCTTGTTGAACGCGTAGCCTGCGAAGGGTTCGATCAGGTCGAATATCTCGACGGCCACACTTTCTTCGTAGCCTTTGCTCTTAGCGCCCGCGACGAAGTTAACCCGCTCTTCCGCCATCAGCGAAGCAATCTTTTTGCCCATGGCTTTGCGCACTATGTCGGCGCCCCCCAGGGTGTATCCAGCGAACTGCTGCAGAATCAATAACACTTGATCCTGGTAAACGATTACCCCGTAGGTCTCGTCCAACAGTTCTTTAAAGCTGGGGTGCGGATAGACGATGGGCTGGCTGCCATGTTTCGCATCGATGAACGTCTCGATATTTTCCATGGGCCCAGGGCGGTACAGGGCAATCATCGCGGCGATATCGCCAAGATTCGATGGCTTCAGTTTTTTGATGTACCGCTGCATCCCAGCGCTTTCAAGCTGAAACAGGTCATTGGTGTTTCCTGACGAAAGCAGTTCATACGTGGTCTTGTCGTCCAAAGGCAGGGTCTGCAGGTCTATCTCCACGCCCTGGCTTTCGCGGACCAATTTGACAGCCCGGTCAAGGATGGTCAGGTTGGTCAACCCAAGGAAGTCCATCTTCAAGAGGCCCAGGTGGGCCACCGGGTCCATCGAGAACTGGGTCATTAACACCGGGCTGTTTTCGTCGCCCTTGACCGGCCGTTGCAGCGGAACAGTCTCGGTTAAAGGTTCATCGGCAATCAGCACACCGGCGGCATGGGTGCTCACATGGTGGACTATGCCCTCCAGACCTTGGGCGTCATTAACCAGCTTGGCAACGCTGGGCTCTTGTTCATAGGCAGTCTTGAGTTCGGGGCTGACGCGCAGTGCGTCTTCCAAGGTGCGCGCCTTTAATGGAACCATCTTCGCGATGCGATCAACGTCCGAATACCCCATGCCCAGCGCCCGGCCTACGTCACGCAGGGCCGCCTTGGCGCCCATGGTCCCGAATGTGATGATCTGTGCCACCCGGTCATTACCATAGCGATCGATGACGTAGTGGAGGACCTCGTCGCGGCGGTCGTCTTGGAAGTCTAGGTCGATGTCCGGCATCTCTTTTCGTTCCAGGTTGAGGAACCGTTCAAAGACCAGGCGGTACTCCAGTGGATCGACGTCGGTGATTCCCAGACAATACAGGGCCACGCTAGCGGCAGCGCTGCCGCGAACCCCGTACAGGATGTTGCTCCGGCGTACGAAGTCAATGATGTCCCAGACCACCAGGAAGTAATTGGCGAACCTGGTATGGCGGATTACGTCCAACTCGTAACGAAGACGGTCTTCAGCCTCGACGGTTGGGTGTGGGTAGCGGCGCCGGAAACCTTCTTCGCAAAGCTGGGCCAGATATTCGTCTGCGTCGATATCGTTGGGCGTGGGATATTTGGGTAAGTGGGTCTGACCGAAATCCAGGTCCACATTGCACATATCTGAGACAAGTTGGGTGGTCTCCAACGCGGGTAGGAAGTCTGGAAATAGCTTCGCCATCTCAGCCGGGCTCTTGATGTAATAGGAATCGTCTTCCATACGGAGGCGTTTCTCGTCGTTGATCGTGGTGCTAGTCTGAATACAGATATAGATGTCTTGGAGGGGCGATTCAACCTGATTTACGTAGTGCGCGTCGTTAGTGACGATCAGCGGTATATCCAGCTTCTGTCCCAGAGTGATCAGACCCTCATTGATCTTGGGCAATTGAGGGACGTGCTCGTGGCGTTGAATCTCCAGGAAGTATCCGTCGCCGAACCGTTCCTTATACCAGCCAGCCGCTTGGGCCGCCGCTTCATCGTTGCCGTCGGCCAGAAGGCGCGGGACC
>NZVX01000048.1 GCA_002698265.1 Chloroflexota bacterium
GCATATGTTCGCCTAAGAGTCAAAAATCCATCGGGGTGTAGCCCAGCGGTAGGGCGCCTGCTTTGGGAGCAGGAGGTCGGGAGTTCGATTCTCCCCACCCCGACCACTTTTTGAGGCTAAATCGGCTCTTCTGAACTGATTTCTTGGTACGCGATAGCGGGGAAACCATGAGTTGCCCCACTTTTGCTGGGAAAACGGCTTAATTTAAATCCAGCATCCGTTCCGCAAATTCTCCAAGGGCAGTAGCCATTTCAGGGCTATGCAAACTAACGACGGTGGCCTCCTCGTTCAACTCCAACCAGCTTCTCAGATGATGAAGAATCCTATGATGCCAAGCTGCCCTGGCCCATCTCAAGAAGAACGGGTGTATCGAAGAATTAGAGAAGGTTAACCCACAGCAGCGTTGGAGCGGGGTAAAATACCGTGGACTCGAAAAGGGGCTGGACATTCTCTGGGACGTTAACCTTCACATGGATGGCAACCCAGGTGGCCATGCCTATCTCTGTAGTTGGGACGATCCACCCGAAGATTCGCTAGGCATTCCAATGTGCCCAAAGCCACTGGAGTCATGGGAGATTCCCCACGAACTGGAAGGCAATAAGTCCAGGGCCACCGCCTAAATATAATTTATATTATAAATTGTGCTTGGGTTATATTTACCGACCAGGCTCAATACATGCCTGCTATGGCGAAATCACACTACAGATTGTCACGGCGATAACCGTCCATAGCAGTCCGTACAAGCCCGCGGGAGTCCATAGTTTCCAAGACAATACAAGTCAATAATGCCCCAGGCGGTCAACGGATAAAGGCAGAAGGCCCAATTTCTGATAATTCTCCTCGGTAGGCCAGGCATGGAACCTTAACAGCTAGGAGTCCCATGCTGAATTTGCACAATCGGGGGTAGGTGGGAGTGGAGCCTAGGCGGTAAATGCAAACTGCCGATGCGACGCTTGGGGTATAACGGATTTAAAGTCTGGTATAGGCCTGTTCACTGACGTCCATTCAGCCTCGATTCTACCCATCACTATTCCACACAAGTGTTTCCCATCTCATAGATGTACACCCGTGTGGCTGTCAAATTTGCCCCCGAGAGACCCCCACTACGGATGGTTCCATTTATTGCCAGAGAGGCACTATGGTCGGCTCCTACGCAACATCTCAGGTAAATTCATACGGATGGGTCGTACTTCGGTACAATGCTTTCCAGAATGGAGATGTCGGCCATACACCTAAATAGTGTCCGCATCCTTTGGCTCGTCGTTACCCTTGCGATTAGGATGCAACTGTAAGGATCATCTTTGTCGCTGGGGAGCTAGAAAGCGGGCGGAGCATGCCGATAAAATCAACCAAGCAATGTCTAAATGGCCGGCTGGCGGAACATATCCAAGAGTCTGTTGACTCCGATCCTCGCTCTCAACTGGGTTTGTTGCAGACGGCTGTTGTTGAGCCGGTCCGCCCAGATCAAAAACAGCTTGGGGAGGCCTTCTTGGTCTATGTTTATTTCCTGCGGCAAGGAAAAAAGGGTAGCCACACGATACCACCAGGCAATTCTTATCCAAGCCTGCAATAGGAACTGGCCAACCTCGTGATCTAGCTCAACGTAAATGTGTCTTCCGGGCAGTTCTTTCTTTTGGTACATCCGCTTGTTGCCGGATCTCTCTACCACAACGAACTTGATGGAATCAGCCCAGGCGTCTGCGAGAGCCCAGTCCAACTGGTGTAATGGGAATTGTAATCTGGTCCTCGGAGCAATCATTACGCAAATTCCCAGACCAAGGGCCTGCGGGCTAGCCTACTTACACGATCAATCCTACACTTTCTCAATCCACAGGCCACACGTGACGTTTGCTTATTACTGGAATGTAGCTTAGTGATCGGTTCACTAAGTCTCTGACAATTTCGGGCACTCTCACAAGCAACCCGCCGCCGGGCCACTCCTCCGCAGGGAGTACCATCCCTTTGGGGGGTGGGCAGGAATCTGAAAGTTAGTTGAGGAATGAAGCATTTAGCGTGCGGGAGCAGCCAATCAAATGCACGCTGGTGATAAGTGTAGTGGGGTGGCCGATATATGAAGAAAGCGAGAAGTAGCCTAGGGTGATTCTTGCGAGCCGACTCTAGGTAGTACTGAAGCGGTGCCTCCATAAACGCGCTCAACTTAGAGTTCAGCTCATGCTTTGAACCGAATCGGCAGACCACACAAGAAACAGTAGATATGACACCACGCGGTCTGCCTCCATTCGGCAACAAGTTAGCGGACGGTCTTATGTGGTGACCGGCCTGCGGCAAAGAGAAGCGCCTTTACCCAACATCCTTAGGCCGCCCCGGCCATGCGCGCGAACCCTAAGCCTACCCGAAGAGAACACCGGGGAGCCACAGGGCTAGTACCGGGAAGAAGAGGAGCAGCAAGAGGCCGACAACCTGGATGGCCATAAACTGCAACATGCCCCAGTAGATATCTTTCAACGACCACTCGGGCACTACCCCCTTCAGGTAGTAGGCCGCCACGGCCACCGGTGGGGAGAGGAAAGCGGTCTGCAAGTTCACCGCCACCAGGGCGCCGAACCACACCAGGTCGTACTCCATTTCGATGATCAGGGGCATGAAGATGGGGATGAATATGAAGATAATGGCCGGCCACTCCATGGGCCACCCCAGGAGAAAGATGACCACCATCAGGATGATCAGGACCCCAAACTGACCGGTGGGGACGCTGAGCAGGGCTTCGGTGATAATGGACGCCGAGCCGAGGCTGGAGAAGACGGCTCCAAACATGAGAGCGCCCACCGCCAGGTACAACACCAGTCCGGACAGCGTCAGCGTCTGGCGAACGGCCTCCACAAATATCGGCCAGGTTAGCCGCCGGTAAGCGAGGGTCAGTAATATCGCCCCAAGGGCCCCCATGGCCGAAGCCTCTGTGGGAGTGGCCAGCCCGAATAGAATGCTTCCCAGGGAAGCCCCGATCAGAACGGCCAGGGGCACCAGGCCAACAAAGAATTCCTGCGCCATGTAGCCGATCGAAACGTTCCGCTCCTCGGCGGGCAGGACCGGCCCCAGCTCCGGCTTGAGATAGCTTCTGACCATGGCGTAAGCCACGTAAAGCCCGGCGAGCATAACCCCCGGCACGATACAGGCGGCGAAGAGCCTGACGATAGAGATGCCCAGAATCGGCGCTAGCACCACCAGCATCACACTGGGAGGGATGAGAATCCCCAAAGTGCCTCCGGCGGTGATGACGCCGGCGGACATGGAGGGCGAGTACCCGCTCCTTCTCATGGTGGGGCCGGCCATTATCCCCATTACGGTAACGGAAGCGCCGATAATCCCCGTGGCGGCGGCAAAGAGGGTGGCCGTGAGCAGGACCCCTAAGTACAGCGATCCGGCCACGCCNCCCAGGATAAGCTGGAAAGAGCGAAAGAGGCGCTCCATNAGNCCCGCCCCCTGAAGGAGAAGCCCCATGAANACAAAGAGCGGGACCGCTGCCAGGACCTCNTCTTTCATCAGCCCAATGGCCTGGAAATACATCANGGGGAAGACGANGTCGCCAAGCCAGAAGAAGCCGAAGAACACNGCCAGGACGATAAGGGTGAANGCTATGGGGAACCCGANGAAGATGCCAAAGATGAGGGTTACCAGCATCACCAGCCCAGCAATATCACCGCTCATAACCACGTACCTCGCTTAATGGCCCACCAGCACTTCAGCAACTCCGAAAACCCCTGGACCAGTAACAGGGCGGTGCCGATGGGGATAGCCATCTTCATGGGCCATAGGGGAGGCGCCCAGGGGCTGGCCTCCGAGACCTCCCTGAGATGAAAGGAATGCATGGCCTGGCCCCATGACGCATCGAAGAGGAAAACGAGCCCCGGGAAGAAGATGACGACGAATAAAGTGCCGTCAACAATCCCCTGCCACCGCACGGTGAACCGCTCGTAGAAGATATCGGTGCGGATATGCATCTTTTTTAGCAGGGTATAGGACGCACCCAGCATGAACATGCCCCCGTAAATCATAAAGGTCATCTCATAGACCCAGACCTGGGGGTTGTTGAAAAGGTAACGGGAGAACACCTCGATCACCAGTCCCGCCATCAGGGGGATGACGAGCCAGGCCAAGGTGTTCCCCACCCATTCACCGAAGGTGTCAATGACCTTTATAGTGACAGCCAGTGGCCTGGGAGGGAGAAGTTCCTCAGGCGCTACCTCCATGCTCACGCTCTCACTGCTCAAGTTGCACCTCCGTGCCCAACTTTCGTGGACAAGCACCCGGTTTTCCCGAGGCCAGCAGGAAATCCACCAGCCCCATCACGGCGAGGGCTAGCCCCCGACCACCTCTAGCGTATGGTTTCATCGCTCACAACCACTTACCTCGCCAGACAGCATACAGGCTCTTCAGAAACTCCGAAACCCCCTGGACCAGTAACAGGGCGGTGCCGACGGGAATCGCCATCTTAAGGTAGTACGCATAAAAGGTCAAACCGAAGGGGAACGCCCCCATTTTCTCCCCGAGGGTATAGGAATGGTAGGTCATGTCCCATCCCTTGATAAGGAAGAAGACCATTCCCGGGAAGAAGATGAGCGGGTATAAGGTGGCGTCAATAACCCCCTGCCACCGCACGGTGAACCGCTCGTAGAAGAGGTCGGTGCGTACATGTTTTTTTTTAACAGGGTATAGCCCGCCCCAAGCATGACCATGCTCCCGATAATCATAAGGGATGTAGAATGGGCCCAGATAGTTGGGGCATTGAAAAAGTATCGGCCCAGAACCTCGTACACCCCGGATATTATAAGTAGGACGACGAGAAAACCCACGATTGTCCCCACCCAGTCACCGAAGGAGTCTAGGACCTTTATGGTCGTAACCAGTGCCCTAGGAGGGAGAAGTTCCTCAGGAGTTCTCTCTATGCTCAATTCATATCACTATGCAAGTCTCACATCCGGGCCCAGCTTCCGCGGGCCGACACAGCGTTTTCTTTAAGCCGTCTTGAGCCATACTGATTCCGTCAAGAGGGGGCTAGCCTTTGGGCTAGCCCCCACTTCCGTTGGCGCCGTTTCGCCCTGTCCCTACTTCAGGAAGATCTCGTCTTCCCAGTAATGTTTGCCGGCGAAATCGTAGGCAGGCCAGGTTGACAAGCGGTAAGGGACTATGAGCCCAGCGTATTCCTTCTGCGAGGCTACAACCTTCGCGTAGAAGGGGTCATTGGCCGCGTCCTCTAACACGAGTTCGTCATAGACCCTCAGGAATTCGTACAGGATGCTGTCCGGCGTCTTCCGCACGTCCACGCCGTGTATATCTACCATCTCCCGGTAGGCCAGGGCGTTTTCCTGTGCAAACTTGGTCCACCAGCGGAAGGCCGTCTGATTCGCTGCCGCCTCAATGATGGCTTGCAAGTCCGGCCCGAGGCTGTCGTATTTGTCCTTGTTTATGACCAGGTCGGAATAGGTGGTGGGTTCGTGCATCCCCGGGGTATAGTGAAGCTTCAGAATGTCCTGGAAGCCCAACTGCAAGTCCATACGACCGCCGACCCACTCGGCGGCATCGAGAACACCCCGCTCCAACGCCGGCAGGATCTCGGCGCCAGGGAGTTGTATCACGCTCACTCCTATCTTACCGTAGACCTCATTCCCTATCCCGTAGATCCTATATTTCAGTCCCACGATGTCGTCCAGAGTGTTAATCTCTTTGGCGAACCAGCCCAAGGCCTGGGGGCCTGCGGGGGCGATGGGGAATGAAACGATGTTCAGGCCCAACTCCTCCTGATACCATTCCTGAAGAAGTTCTATGCCCCCACCGTTGTAATACCAGCCCCACATATCAATCATGTCCATCCCGTAGACGGGGCCGTGGGACAGGGGGATGGCCGCACGGCTTTTACCGAGGATGTAACCCATGGCGGTGTGGCCGCCGTCTATGACGCCCTCACTCGTCGCATCCTGGATCTCGAAGGCCGGCACTATGGCCCCGCCGGGAAGGTGCTCGATTATCAGGCGACCGCCCGACATCTTCTCCACCCGCTCGGAAAAATCTACGAGGTTATCGTAGATCATGTTCGTTGTGGGCCAGGCGGCCTGGACCTTCAAGGTGATGGGCTCGACCTTTTTCTCTACCTCTACTATCCTCTCCTCCACCACGGTCTCTGTCTCTTTACCTCCGCAGGCAACGAGAATGGTGAGCGACGCCAGCAGAAGCACAAGGGGCCCTATAAACTTAAACTTTTTTCCCATAACGCGCATATCCTTCTAGTGATGTTTCGAATATTTCGCTGAGATTAACAACCTGGACGACGGATTCGTCTCCATCGTAGCGTTTCCAGCGCTACGGTACACAAGGCAAGAAGATGTGTCAACATTATGGTCCTTCCCCCAGAACTTGTAGCACCGGGGGAAGGGGCTCGGTTTACGACTAGGAGTCTCACGCTGAATTTGCACAACAGGGGGTGTTATTTCATCCTCTCCCTGTAGTGCTCCTGCGATTCATCATAGGCAGACTGTTTAATCTTCTTGCCACTACGTGATATACGGTTAGATGCTTCCCCACGTTCAACAGAACGATTGAATTCATCATCCAAGTTATTCTGCCAGGATTGTTTCTCATCCCTGGTGAGCGTGTCACTGATGTACCAGCCCAAACCAAATGCTGCCAATGTTGCTGGACTCATCTTGCTCAGCTGCACGTGAGGACCAGTGTCATGCAGCCACATCATGGACTTCACTAGGCTGGTTGTACGGGCCTGAGGAGCCGTTTTACGGCCCTTGTCGGGCCTTAAGTATGGCGGTAGCCGTGTGTTATTGGGATTCTTCTGCTTGGGGTGTTTGGGCTTGTCAGTCCCAATGGAACGGTTAAAGTCAGGCTTGTCTATGGGCTTAAGGCGCATGGCCGAATCATCTGGCTGCACCTTCGGTTTCTTGGACGTAATGCGTGGACGCTGTACCCATCGCGCAAACTCCGCTGGATTCGTGGGCGGTTTCGGCCCTTGGATATCGGAATCATCGGGTGGGTGGGTTGTCTCGTCGTCTGGCATAGTGAACCTCCTTGAAATAGAAAAAGCCCCCACGACTGTGGAGGCTAAAAAGTTGCCCCACTCCTGCATGAACCGCTATGGGCAGTCACGGCCCAGAGTGGAATGGGACGATCGATGGATTAAGGCTGCTAGGCGTGCTATATTCTGCTTTGGGAGCAGGAGGTCGGGAGTTCGATTCTCCCCACCCCGACCAGCCTCCTCAACAGGCGGGTTTCCTCCGCTTATGTAACACCTCCTCTTTATCTAGGGAGATCTTGCTTTGATTAATTTATTAGTGGACAAAATCGCCTTGGTGACCGGCGCCGGAAGGGGCATCGGGCGGGCCATCGCCATCGCGTTGGCCGGCGAAGGCGCGAAGGTCGCTCTGACCGGTAGGAACGTTCCCCGGCTTAACCATGTCATGGGCGAAATTCAGAAAGCAGGCGGTCAGGCGGCATCCTGGCAGATGGACGTGTCCGACGAGGCCGCCGTTGAAGCTACTATTCGAGAGATATTGGACCAGTGGGGCCGGATAAATATCCTGGTGAATAACGCGGCGATCATTCATCACGACACCCCGGTGTGGGACACTCCCATCTCGGAATGGGACGAAGAGATGGCCATCAACCTCCGGGGCACGTTCCTCTGCTGCCATTATGTCTTGCCGCAGATGGTTGAACGGCACAGCGGCGTGGTAATCAACATCGGCTCTTCGTCAGGCACCATTCCCGAGGACATGTCTGGGGCCTACGGCGCAACCAAATGGGGCGTCATCGGGTACACAACATCGCTGGCCAAGTCAGTGCGGGAGCACGGCGTGCAGGTCAACGGCCTAAATCCAGGCTGGGTCGATACCGATATGACCGACGGTCAGATCCCGCCCAACGCCGGTCCCGAATGGACTCAACCGGAGGATATCGCCCGGGCGGCGTTGTTCTTGGCGGCCCACGCTCCGGCTGACATGACCGGGCAGTTCATCAATCTTTTCGGAGCGAACGACCACTCCGGTCACGCGCCTGGGCCTGTATAATCACACTTGGCAGGCCGCGAGCGGCAGGCCATGGAAATCTTAAAAGAACGGCGGGGCGACTCGCCGTGTTCGTTGATTCGAGGAAATTGTGACTTTCGTTATCACGAAACCCTGTATCGGGGTTAAGGACGCGTCCTGCGTCGAGGTCTGCCCGGTGCGCTGCATCTCCTCCACCGATGAAGAGGATATGTACCACATCGACGCGGAGACCTGCATCAACTGCACCTACTGCGAGCCGGTCTGTCCGGTGAATGCCATCTTCGACGAGTTCAAGATGCCCGCCGACCAGCGCGAATTCCTGCGCCGGGCCCGCCAGTTCCACCAGAACCGTTAACCGGGACAACTAGCCATCACGGCCTGACTCAGTCCTTGCCGGTAGCCCGGTTTCCTTGAGTCATGGTCCCTCTCGCCGATGGGTCGCAGAATAATACTGGCGCTTGGGATAGCAATCCAATCCCAAGCGCCAGAGTGTTTCCAGTAAAACCGGCTGTGCCGGCGGTTAGACCAGTACTGGTTCCGCGTTTTTCTGATAGATCTGGAACCGGTGCCGGGTGGTGTCCGCGATCATGACGCGGCCCCGGTGGTCAACGCGCACTGCGCAGGGGGCCCACAGAACCTTCTCCGGGGTGAAGTCCCGTACGCCGTTGCGCTGCCGGACCATGTCCGGGTTGGACTTGATCTTATCGGTGCCCAGGCCGGAGAGCGCGGCGTCTCCGTTGAACTCGGTGATGAAGCGGCCCTCGGCCGTCAAAACCTGGACCCGGTTGTTCAGCCAGTCTGCGATGTAGATGTCGCCGTCGTCATCGACACAGACGCCGGTGGGGCGGTTGAACTCGCCAACAGGGACATCGACATACCGCATGCCGCCCTCTTCCTTGGCGATTGTGCAGTCGCCGCCGGTGCCGGGCCTGCCGAAGGAGGCCAGCCACTTGCCGTCATTGCTGAAGGACTGGACACGGTCGTTGCGCCAGTCGGCGACGAAGATGTTCCCTTCTTTGTCTAGGCAGATGCCCCAGGGCAGGTTGAACTCGCCATCGCCGGAGCCGGCCGTGCCGAACTTGCCCAGGAACTTTCCGTCCAGGGAGAACTTCTGCACGCGGTTGTTGCGGCTGTCGACTACGTAGACCGTCTCGTCGGGACCGATGGTGATGCCGGCCGGGCGGTCCAATTCGCCGTCGCCGGAACCGTAGACGCCCCAATGGCTCTGGTACTCACCGTCTTTGTTGAAGACAGTGATGCGGTGGGTCCACTCATCGGTGACGTAGACGTTGGTGTCCTTGTCCAAGGCGATGGCCATTGGCCAGATGAACTGGCCGGGTTTCTCGCCGTAGGAGCCAAACTCAGTGATGTATTCTTCCTTGTCCTCTCCGATGCGAAAGATATTGATGCGGGTGCCGTCAGACCGCGACTCATAGGAGCGGTTGACGATATAGACCAGGTCATCGGGACCCAGGGCAAAGTCCATCGGGTTGCGGAACCCGGTGCCCTGGAACTCGGATCGTCCAGCCGTAAAGCTGTAGGTGAACGTCCGGTCGTTGATTCCCAGGAATACACTAGCCATAGCTATTCTCCTTAGGGTTCAGGACCCCGCGCCTTGTTTTCCCAGGCGCAGGGGCCAATCTTCTAGAATTGTTGCGAAAGACCCGTTTTACCGAGCTGCCGGCTCCCTAAAGAAACGGAACAGGCTCGAAGTTACCACCGACGATCGCCTTGGCGTCCAGACCCATCCATTGGTCCAGCAGGGTGGTGTAGACGCTGCGGAAGTCCACGTTGTGTTGCAGATTGCCGCCGTCTTCCAACTTGTTGGGCTCCAGGGACGGGTACTCGCCGTAGAGGCCGCCCTTGACGTGGTCGCCCAGGACGAAGGCCACTCCGCCGGTGCCGTGGTCGGTGCCCGAGCCGTTGTCCATGGCCCGCCGTCCGAACTCGGAGTAGAAGAACAACGTCACGTTGTCGCTCTTGCCCAGTTGGCGGATGTCGGTCATGAACGAATCGACGTTGACAGCCACGTCCTGCAACAAATTGGCGTGCCCCACCGCCTGGTTTGCGTGGGTGTCGAAAATGTTATAGGGAGCCGTGGTAAACAACACGCGGGTCCCGAATTCGGCATTGTGCACTTGGGCCATGTCGCGGAGATAACCGCCGATTGCGCTGCTGGCGTACTCAACCTCGGACTTGTACATGCCGGGGGCCGTCGTCAGGATATCTGCGCCCTTGAGGGCCTCGATACCGGTGCGGCGGATATAGTCGTCGACGGCGCCCTGGCCGATGGCCGGAGCGTACATGCGTCCGAACAGGTCCAGAGCCTCAGTCCGCTGGGCCTCGGCGCCGATCTCGGTGAGCAGGCCGTAGGAACCCAGGTCTCCCACCGATGCCACCGCCACGCCCTCTTTGGCCAGGGAGCGAGGCAGGCCACGGCCGAAGTTCACGCCGGTGAGCACGTTCTCGCCGTTGGGGTCGACGTCTTGGATGACGCTGCCCAACCAGCCCGTGAGACCGAGTTCATCGGGCTCGCAGGTGGCCCAGATGTCCATGGACCGGAAGTGGGACAGGCTGCCGTTGGGGTAGCCGATGCCCTGGATGATGGCCAGGTGGCCTTGGTCCCAATACTTCTTCAGCGCGGCCAAGGCCGGATGGAACCCCAGTTGGTCCGTGATGGGGATGATCTGGTCCTCAGGAATGCCCAGGGATTGGCGATAGTCCCGGTAGTGAGGATCGTTGTACGGGATGATCGTGTTTAAGCCATCGTTTCCACCGGACAGTGACATTACTGCCAAAACCGGGTCTTTTACCGTTGATACCATTTCTGTTCCTCCGCTTGGTAGCCGGATATTTAAGAATCAGTTGGTCGATGTCATTGGCGAGTTCCTAGCCGAACTGGAACTCCGATGTGGTGGCAATCATTTGGAGAGTCTCGCCCGCACGGCGGGAGAACTCGCTCTGCTCGCTCTCGTTGCCATGTTTCAAAGCCCCGCCGGCATCCAGGTGGTCGGTCAGTTGGCCACGAGTCTCTTGGGCAAGGTCCATGGGACCAAGCAGGTCCAAACAACCGTTTAGGAACTGTTCGGAGCTTGGGACATCGCCCAGGGCCATCAGCCGGTCGATGATGGACCGGACGCCGGGCAGTTCAGTGTTGCCCAGCATTGAAGATGCAAAGTTGATTCGGTCGATGAGGCTGCCGCTGTTGATCCACTCGCGGCCCATATGCCAGCCTTCCACCGTCGGGGGGTTCATCAGGTCCAGGCCCATGTACTTCGGCTCCATGGCCACGAAGAAAAGGCCGGGCTTGGGTTCAAGGTGGTCGCCCACCATGCGCATGGTGCCGATGACCACGTCCGCGGGGCTCTTGACCTTGGCAAACCGGACCGCTTCGTCCTTGAAGAAGTTTGAGTTGAACAGGACGGTCAGCATAGCGGTGATCTCGTACCCGGAGTCGAAGTAGGCCTTCTCCAGGGCCTTGATGGCTGCCATGTCCCGCGGCTCGCTCAGACGCCATGAAGGCACAGGCGGCTCGTCGGCGACAAAGAAGTCGTAGAGTTTTCGGGCGACGAACCGGGCGGTGGCGGGCTGTTTGCAGATGATGTTTACGATGTCGCCGCCGTCCCAATTGCCGGTCTCGCCTAAGAAAGTCTTTTCCCCGTAGTCATGGTCCGCCGGGTCGAAGCGGAACTCGAAGGGAGTGCGGCCGTAGGGAAACACCGGGATTGTCGGGGCCAGGTTCCAGCCGGTGAAAGCGCGGGCGCAGGCCTTGACGTCGTCCTCGGTGTAGTTGAACTCGTTGTCCATTCCCACGCCGATGGAGAACAACTCCAAGAGTTCCCGGCCATAGTTCTCGTTGACCGCCGTCTTGTGGCTTTCGATGTTGTCCAGGTAGTAAAGCATGGCCGGGTCGGTCGAAAGCATCATCAGCATTTCCTTGAAGTTGCCCATACCGTATTCCCGGAACTTGTCGATCTGGATCGCCGTGGTCCGGGCGTTGTCCACCTTGTTGTCGCCGGCGCAAAGGATGGTGTGCCAGAAGAGGGACATCTTCTCTTTGAGCTGGTATTTGTTGTTGATCATGCGGTAGACCCACTCGGTCTGGCCGGTCTCGATAGCGGCCTTATCGAAGTAGGACGGGTAGGCGCGGTACATCAGGTCTTCTTCTATCCCGGGGTCGTCGCCCGGGCTCAGAAGTTCTTTGACCACGCTGTCGTAGCCCTGGGCTACTCTGGCCTCGATCTCGTCGCGGCTCGCCCCGTAACCGGCGCGGCGCAGAAGGTGGGCCATCAAAGCAATCTCTTGGTCAGGCATTCACTCCTCCTTTTCAACGGTGCACATTTCGGTGGAAATGGAAATTCATTTTTGGGTATCTAGGTTCTCAGTTGATCGAAGGGCCGTGTGATACCTTCAACGACCGGAATTGCGGTTGGCTAACCTTACGCTAGAGGAAAACTAGCTAAAGATTATTCGAAATACGCCTGTATTCTAAAAATCTGGTAGGGGCAATGTCAATACTCAATATCTGCTAATCTGAGGCTAGCCTGCCGGATCCGATGGATGGTTTATAAGAAAATACCGATTATTAAGAAAGAGATTGTTCGGTGCACAATGATTAAGGCGGACCAGCAGTCTTGGCTGGGAGTGGTGGCGCTAGCTGGTTGGAGGCCGCGGTTTTGCCCGCCCGGAAATTGCACCATGCTAATATTTGGCCACCCGATAGACTAGGTTTAAGGACAGGAGGGCGGACCGATAATGAAGCCGGTGATCCCATCGATCGTAAACTCAGGAATTCCGGTGGAGTTTGCCTGCGACTAGGGCAAGATCGCGCGATTGATTGTCCACGATTCACTCAAGACCCAACCCGGCGAAAAGGTGATTATTCACGCCGACCCAACATATTCTCAGGCCCTCACCGAGCAAGTCTGAATCGAATTGGTCCGCGCCGGTGCGGTTGAGTTAAGCGTGCAGATGGTCAACTCGGGCGGGCTTGAAGCCGTGCGCNGCAGTCACCGCCGGNGGGAAGATCCTGTGTTGGTAGACATGGAAGACAAGGCCATGGCGTCGATGTTCGACCTGGCGGACATNTATATCTGGTTGCCCTCCTTTTGGCTGATCAATCCAGGCCAGACCGAGAAGATCCTCAAGACTTGGCCNGGCCGTTCCATCCACTTCAATTGGGTGATAGACCCCAATGACCCGGTGGAATTCGGCCTGTTTTCAGGGGTGTATGAAAAAGCGCTGTTCATCGACTATGCGGCCCTAGACTTCCGGCAGCTAGAGTTGATCGCCACCCTGCGCAATAGCACAGTGCAGATAAAGAATCCGGCTGGGAGGTACCTAACTTTCACGCTTTAAAGAGGCACAGTTCCACCGGGGCAACGGCCAAGCCTCCAAAGAGTTTATCTCCTCCTACTCCAGACCGGGTAGCGCACGAGACCGGAAGGTAGATCTGCCGGCTGGCGCGATACGCACGGTTGACATCTCCGATGCTCAAAGACGATTGGTCTGCTCCGGCGAAACCTTTTTCGGGCGGCAGGTGGGAACGCTGGTCTACACCTTTGGAAACGGGTGCATCACCAGCGTCGAGTCCCAGCACCATAACGATTATGTCCAGTCTGTTCCGGGCATTCAGACGGAAGACAAAGACCGCATCGGCGAGTTAAACCTAGGGGCCAGCCCAGGGCTGCCGAATCTACCGAAATACCCTGAATCTGTCCCCTACTTTGGGTACGGCGACGGTGTTATCCGGTTGAGCTTGGGAGATAACCAGGAGTCTGGCGGAGATGTCATCTCCAGCTATCACCACTGGTTGTTCTTGACCGACGCCACGTTAAAAGCGGACGGAAAAACGCTAACTGAGCGCGGGAAGTTGGCCTAAAACCCTTAGCTGATTAGTTTCGGATCAGCAGGCCTGGCTGGCAGTGGCGGCAGTAGCTGGTGATGCGCTGGTTGGCGTTCAATTGGGTGATGTTTCCGCCGCACTTGGGGCAGGGCTGGCCGCCCTTGTTGTGAACTTGCAAAAAGTCGCGCACCTTCTTGTGGATGTCGCCGCCCATGCGCACCCTGAGGGTCTCAGTGGCTTCTTCCAGCACCCGGCGGCACTGGGTGTGGAGGGTCTTAAGTTCATCCGGTTTCAGGGCCCGGCATTTCTTGAAGGGCGAGATGCCGGCGGCGAATAGTATCTCGTCCGAGTAGGCGTTGCCGATGCCGGATATAAAAACCCCGCGGGTCAGGACGCCCTTGATCTCGCCGTTGAACTTCTTCAGTCGGGTTTGGAACTCCTCCAGGCTGATTCCGGCGAGCACGTCTGGGCCAAGGCCGGTGTACTGGGGGACCAGGTCGTCCTGGGCGTCGCCGTCACTTTCGCCGTTGTCGATATAGTAGACCTTGCCCATCTGCCGGTCGTCCAGGTAGCGCAGGTCCATCCCGCCGCCCATGTTGAAGGTGATGCAGGTCTTCTTCTGGATCAGGACGCTATCGGCGCAGTGCTGAAATGCTCCGGTGAGCATGGGGTTGATTACCAGACTGCGTCCGCCGGAGAACCGCAAGGTCAGGAACTTGCCCAGCCGTTGGGCGTCCAGAAACGTCCTGCCAGGTAGGTCACTTGTGACTTCCGCAGCCAAGGACCGCACCACCGTGGGCCGCAGAACCTTGCAGGACGCCACCTTCGCGTCCCGGAGGTTGGCGTTCAGATAGTCCTTTATGACTTCCAAGTCAGGCGCTTCCGGCATGACATTAATATACCCGCCCGATGCAATCGGCGTTTGGTTTATTGCGTTGGCGCTTCGAGCTAGTCATCCATATCGTAGGAGACACAGCTTAGTATAATGGGCGTCATGTTAATCGGCGTTGTATCCGATACCCACGGCTTTTATGACCCACGCGTGCCGCCGCTCCTTAAAGGAGTGGAGCACATCCTCCACGCGGGCGATATAGGCACAGGCCAGATCATCGAGCAGCTATCGGAGATCGCGCCAGTAACGGCGGTGCGCGGCAACAACGACCGCGAGGGGCCGGAGTCCGAATTCCCCGAGATCGAGACCCTTGAACTGGGCGGTTGCCGCATCTATCTGACCCATATCGTGAAGGTCCCGAAAGACGGGGACGACGCGGGACTGGCGCCCTATTTGGAGCATGCCGCCGATGCCGTTGTGTTTGGACACAGCCACATGGCCTTTTATGAAACGCGGGAGACGGAGCATCTGGGCGGGCTGACTTTTTTCAACCCCGGCGCGGCTGGCAAGCGGCGGTTCAAGGTTGTGCCGTCCATAGGGCTGCTGGAACTGGAGCCGGGGCGGGTTGAGGGGCGGATACTGGTTCTCTGAGAGATGGGTTAATCCGGGATGAATAGCCCTCATTTCCGACTCCGTCGAACGTCTTTCCGATGCATCAGGAGACCTAACTTTCTCCTGCCGTTTACTATTTGCTCTTCCGATGTTTCGGTACAATACACATCGATCCCGTAGTTACTGAATTGGGTGTGCAATGTCCACTTCTCATGACTCAGAATCGCAACGCACTGCGCCTGATAACCGGCCGAATCGTTGAAGCCCAACACCAGGCCCCGCCACCGGGGCCCGGTTAGGTCCATCTTCATGTTGACCGTCATGGACCAGGCAAGCCCTTGGTTGACGCCCAATAACAGGTTTGCGGCGATGATCCAACCCCAGTCGGGCGCCCAGATCAACAGTAGCGGAACTGGGATGCCAATCATCCAACCGGCGATGGCGATAAGGATGCGGCGGCGGGTGAACCGTTGGGCAAGGGGCCCGACCAGCAGGTTGGAAGCGGCCTAGGCCACGCCGGGCAGGATGGTGCGCTCCATGCCGATCATCCCGCCGACGAACATGTTGGTAGCCACCAACAGGGCGATCTGACGCCAGTTGCCTGACAGGCCGAGTTTGACCTGGCCTTGGCTGATGGCGAACGCTGGGAACCAACTTGCGATGCGCATAATGGGGAGCGTCCCCATCCTAATTTTCTCCCGTGCGCAGGGAGAGGGACTTTTGGCCGTACTATCCGAGGCGTATGGCCTGGGCGCCCAGTTGGGGCCAGGCGGCGGGGGCGGCGGCCTTTTCCAGGCGTTCTTCCAGGGGCAGGTCTTCATCCCAGTGGTAGCCGATGAAACGCTGGCCGTTGATGCCGTCCGACGCCTCTGAGGCCAGCCAGACGACGGGCGCCTGCATGACCTCGGGGTTGATCATGTTCTCGCGCTGGTGGTCGGTGTCGTCGGGGATCAGGTCGGTGCTGGCCATGCCGCCCGGCACCAATACATTGACGGTGACCCCGGTGCCCTCCAACTCCCGGGAGGCCATGGCCACCAGGGCTTCATGGGCTGCCTTGGAGGGGCCGTAGGGCGCGCCGCCCTCGCGGTACATGGTGTTCATGCTGGTGGTTACGCCGATGATCCGGCCCCAGCCTTGGGCCAGCATGTGGGGCACCACCGTCCGTGTCATGTAGAACGGGCCGCTGCTGTTCACAGACACAACTCGGTCCCATTCTTCGGCAGAGATCTCCCAGAAATTATTCGACGTCTCGCCGCCCATGAGCATGTTCCTGGGCGCGATGCCGGCGTTATTGACCAATATATGGAGCCCGCCCAGTTCTTCGATGGTGCGTTCGATCGAACGCTCGACATCGCCGATGGACGAAACGTCGACAATCTGGGTCATGACGCAATCGTCGCCGCCGATCTCCCGCATATAGTTGGAAGTCTCGTCCAACCACTGCTGGTTGATGTCCATCATGGACACCCTTGCCCCGGCCTTGACTAACGCCTCAGTCATAGCCCGCCCTAACCCCCGCGGACTAGCCGCGCCAGTAACAATAGCAACCTTCCCATCAAGAAGCCTTTTTTGCATAAGTACGCTCTCCGTAACCCACTAAACTTATCCGAACAGAGCCCGGCTGTGCCGGCTATTGGGCTAGGAAGCCTCCGTCTATTACTAGTTCGCTGCCGGTTACGAACGATGACTCGTCCGACGCCAAGTACAGCACCCCGTAGGCCACGTCTTCGGGTTGGCCGGTGCGACCGATGGGAACGCGCGCCACGGACTCGGCGATCGCAGCCGGGTCGTCCTTGCGAAAGGCGGTCATCGGAGTGTCGATGGGGCCGGGGTGGATGGAGTTCGCTCGGATGCCCTCCGATGCGTACTGGATGGCGGTCGACTTGGTGAAGATGCGCACCGCGCCCTTTGACGCGTTGTACACGGCTGAGACGTATGACTGGCCGGCCATGCCTGAGATGGAAGAGATGTTGACGATGGAACCACCGCCGGCCTTACGCATCTCGGGGATGGCGGCCTTGGTGCCCAAGAACACGCCCTTGGCGTTGATGTCCATGACCCGGTCCCACTCGTTGACGTCGATGTCTTCGAGCTTGAGCATGGAAACCACGCCGGCGTTATTGACCAGGATGTCTAATTTGCCGAACTTGCTCACGGTCTCAGCGACGGCCGATGTCCAGCTGTCTTCGCTGCTAACGTCCAAGTGGACGTACAGACACTCGCCGCCCAACTCGTTTATCTCAGCTTCGGTCTTTCGCCCGTCTTCGTCGAGGACGTCCCCGATGACGACCTTGGCGCCCTCCCGGGCGAACAGTTTGGCCTCGGCGGCGCCCATTCCCCGGGCCCCGCCGCTCACAAAGGCGACCTTATTTTCCAGGCGCATAGCTACCCCTGCCATTCGTTTCAATAGATTCCATGGGAACCTAAATGGTTGGCAAGATTCTAACCGCTTGGCGCGGTTAGTCAATGGCCCGCAGGCCGGGGTGGGGGGTTGAGGCCGAGGGCTGGGAGAGAAAGGTCTAATCGGTGGGACAAACGATGACCGTCTGGTTGCCGTTGGCCGGCCCAGTGACCGTGCCACCGCAAAGGTTGCTGATGACGCCCGCGTTGACCAAGTTACAGTTGTTGATGATCGATCCCCGCTCGTTACGAGGCATAACGGTTTTCAAGTGCGTCGTCGTGCGTACCAATAGGTTTGTCTAGCCCTATTTTCTTGGAAATCCGTGCGCGGTGTCAGGCAGCACCAGCTGTACGTAATATGCAGCACGAGTAAACGGCGTCACTGATCGTTGATCGGATGGTTCTAATGATGATGACAATCTCGTAGCGGCGTGCCGTCGCCCACGCAGGTAACGAAGGGATGGTCGAGAATAGCCTGCCTCATGGACTGGGCCCGGCCTTCTATGTCGGTTATGATCCCCATATTCGGTTCAAAAAAATCCGTTTGGAATTGGTCCAAACTGCCTGGATTTGTCGTGAAAAGAGGGATATATTTTCCCGGTCGTAGATTGGTCTGCTTTCCCAAAAGCCTATTTTCACGCTGAATGTGATTTTAGGAGGGGCGCAGCGGGCAGTCAATTTTCGGCAGTGTATCCCGAAATCGCACAGGGGCCAGGCCGCAGACCGGTCCCGCTTCCCCGCCCGCATGGGCATGCCGTATAATTAACCAGGCCTCTTTCTAATGAGGTCAAATCCCTATTCCGATTGAACATGCCCATCGGAGAACCCAACGGAAGTGACCAACAATGGAAGTAGTTTTCACCCAAGACGTTCCTAATAAGGCCAAGGCGGGCGAGGTCCGCCGCGTGCCCGATGGATACGCCCGCAACTATCTATTGCCCCAGGGTCTGGCGGAGATTGCCACACCCGAGGTGCTGAAGCGGCTGCACAAGATCACCGCCGTCGGCGATGAAGTCCGCGTTCGCGAGACCGCCATCATGGAAGAATTGGCCAAAGGACTGGACGGCATCTCCATCACTCTCACGGCCAGGATCACCCCTACTGGACGGTATTACGGCGCCATCACCAGCACCCACATCGCCATGGAACTGGCCGAGAAAGTAGGCCGGGAAGTGGAACGGCGCTGGGTGGAGATCGCCGAGCCGATCCGCGAGCCCGGCGAATACGATGTGACGCTCCGGTTCTCAACCGAAGTCACAGCCACGATTCACGTCAACGCAGAGGTGGAAGAATAGGGCGATGTACGCCGAGAAGCTTTTACCCCATGACTTGGAGGCGGAGGAAGCGGTTGTTGGGTCAGTCTTAATAGATGGGGACTGCTTCTCCCGCGTCGCGCCTTACATCAAGGCAGATGATTTCTACCGGGAAAGGAATCAGCTCTGCTTTGCTGCCTGTGAGGCCCTCTTCCAACGGAATGAGGCCATCGACCAAGTCACTCTGGCCAGGGAACTGAGCCGCGCC
This sequence comes from Chloroflexota bacterium, assembly GCA_002698265.1. Classification (GTDB taxonomy): domain Bacteria; phylum Chloroflexota; class Dehalococcoidia; order Lucifugimonadales; family UBA3495; genus UBA9611. The sequence continues at coordinate 19,220 of NZVX01000048.1, forward strand.
AGCCAACTGGAAACCGTGGGGGGCATGGCCTACCTCAGCCACCTGATCTCCGTCACTCCCACCTCGGTCCATTCCGAACACTACGCCACCGTGGTAGCCCGCACCGCGACCATGCGGAAGCTCATCGACGTCGCTTCCCGCATATCGACCCTGGGCTACCAGGACACCGACGATATCGACGCCACCCTCCGCCAGGCCGAGGACGCGCTGTTCACCGTCCGTGGCACCGAATCCCAGCGGGGATTCATGCCATTGCGGCAGATCTACGACCAATACCTGGAAGACCAGGCCGCCATTGCCGACCCCATCAGGGAAAACTCCGGCCCAGTCATGGTCGGTTACTCCGACCTGGACGAACTTTTGGGCGGGGTGCAACGCTCAGACTTGGTGATTCTCGGCGCCCGACCGTCATTGGGCAAGAGCACATTGGCCCTGAATATTTGCTTGAACGCCGCCAAGAACGGTGCTTCTGCGGGGGTGTTCAGTCTGGAGATGAGCCGGGAGCAGTTGGCCCTCCGCATCCTGTCATCCGAGGCCGAGATCGACTCCCACCGCCTGCGCTTGGGGCTGGTGACCGAGGCTGAAGGCGACCGTATCACCGACGCCATCGGTCAACTCTCCGACCTGCCGGTCTACATAGACGACACGCCATTCCAAAGCATGATTGAGATGCGCAGCAAAGCCCGCCGTCTGTCTCTGGAGCACGGGTTAGACCTACTTGTGGTGGACTATCTGCAGTTGATTCAGGGTAGAAGCGGCCGCAGCGACAACCGGGTCCAAGAGATATCCGAGATTTCCCGGTCGCTCAAGATCATGGCCCGGGACTTGAACATAGCACTCATCACCTGCTCTCAGCTGAGCCGCGGTGTGGAGCAACGTACCGGACACCGGCCGTTGCTCTCCGACCTTCGGGACAGCGGAAGCATCGAGCAGGACGCCGACGTGGTGATGTTCCTGCACCGGGAAGACGTCTATTTCACCGAAGAAGAGTGGGCCCAGCAGTTCCCGGCCCGACCCTATCCGAAAAACGTTGCCGATCTGATCGTAGCCAAACACCGCAACGGCCCCACCGGCAATTTGCAACTCTTTTTCCGCGACAACTTTGTCCGGTTCGATTCGTATCACCAGGTCGACGAGTTCTAAAGATGGCACCTTCCGGGGCCTTCTCCGGTTTCACTGGGAAAACGCTCTACACCCCGGTGCCCAACCCAGTGTTCGGACCCATCTTGGAACAGATCCAGGACCTGGCCGAACTCAAGGTAACCCTGCGCGGCCTCTGGCTGTTCCACCGCAAGCGTGGCGCGCTCAGGGCCGTTAGCCTGGAAGAATTCCTTGCCGACCGAACGCTGATCAAGGGCCTGAAGTTCGAAGGCGACGATTCGGCAGAAGAGGCCATCCGCCACGGCCTGCGACTGGCCGTGAAACGAAAAACCTTTCTGACTCACCAGCTGGGTGGGAAGGATACGGTGTTCCTGTTGAACACCGACTCAGACCAACGGGCCGTCTCCAGGTTGGAACACGGGGAAGTTCCGGCAGAGATCTCTGCCGGTCCTGAAGCGGAAGTTCCGGCACTGGAACCGCCCAACATATTCGCGCTCTACGAAGACAACATCGGGGCATTATCGCCGCTGTTGGCTGAAGAGTTGAAAGAGGCTGAAGGACGCTATCCGGACACCTGGCTCCGGGAGGCCTTCGGTATAGCAGTTGCCGAGAACAAACGCAGTTGGCGCTACGTGGCCGGGATCCTAAGGCGCTGGACCGCCGAGGGCAGAGAGAACAGGGGGGACGTAGAGAGGGGAAAAGATGGAAAGCCTGGGCGACATACTGAGACGGATCACCGCAAGAAATATCTCGAAGACTACCAACGGCGATGGGGTAAGGCTCCCCGATAGGGAACCGGCGGGTGAAGATTGCCCGAGGTGTAAAGGCATCGGCTGGGTCACACGCCGCGTGCACATCGGTCACCCCGATTTCGGACAGGCCATACCCTGCACCTGCCAGGAGACAGAGGACTCTGGCAACCGCGCCGCCGCGTTGCGCCGGTATAGCAACCTCGGCGCCCTCTCTCGTATAACCTTCGCCACCACCAACCTGGAAGGCCCGATGCCCGCCGCCGGCCACCAGATGTTCTCCGAAGGTGTCACGGCCGCCGCCCGGTTCGCCGAGGACCCCCAGGGTTGGCTGGTGATCACCGGCCCCAGCGGCAGCGGCAAGACCCACCTGGCCGTGGCCATCGCGAACCGCTGCATCGAAAGAGACCAGACCGCCTTCTTCATCGTCGCCGCGGACCTGCTCGACCATCTCCGGGCGGCCTACTCGCCGGATAATCCCGTGTCGTACGATGAATTGTTTGACCAGGTGCGAAACGTCCCCGTGTTGGTCCTAGATGATCTCAGCACGACCAACGCCACGCCCTGGGCCCAGGAGAAGCTGTTCCAAGTGATCAACCACCGCTACAACAACGCGCTGCCCACGGTGGTCACTGTCCGGGGCCCGCTGCAACGCCTGGACGACTCGCTGCGCACGAGGCTAGAAGGCTCCGACGGAACGGCCACGGTGATTCAATTGGGCAACTTCAACAGCCGGCTGGTGCTGGGCATCGGCGAAATTCGCGCCGAGATGCTGCAGAGGATGACCTTCGAGAATTTCGACACACTGGGCGGCCCCGGCGCTTCGCCCCAGGACCAAGAGTCCTTGGATCGGGTGATGCACACCGCCCGGACCTTCGCCTCCGAGCCGGAGGGCTGGCTGCTCTTGAGCGGGCCCCGGGGCTGCGGCAAGACCCATCTGGCGGTGGCCATCGCCGGATGGCGGCTCGACAAAGGCAGCCAGGTGTTCTTCGCCTTCGTCCCGACATTGTTGGACCACCTCCGGGCCACGTTCAGCCCTGACAGCCCAGTTGGCTACGACGAATTGTTCGAGCAGATAAATTCTGTGCCGCTTCTGGTGTTGGACGACCTCGGCGCTGAGAGCAGTACCGTCTGGGCTGAGGAGAAGCTCTACCAGATCGTCGTCCATCGCCATGAAGCCCGCCTGCCCACCGTCATCACCACCGCCTCCACCCTGGACGAGCTCGAAGACACTAAGTCCCGCATCGCCTCCCGTTTGGTGGACGGCATGGTGGTCGACTGGCAGCCCATAACGGCCCCCAATTACCGCGACCAACGCCGGCGGGGGTGAGTGGGAGAAGGCAGGTACCTTTTTACCCCTTGAGTTGGATCGGCCTAATTAGTCTGGTTTCCTGAATAGCTACCAAAATCCCCCCAATCCCACTTTACCAAAGTGGGATTGGGGGGATTTTCGCCTTCCCAATTGACAAACTTCTTTACCCTGTTATTATTTAACCATATGGTTAATAATTTAACAGAAACACTGAATTTCACCTTCGCGGCCTTGGCCGACCCGACCCGGCGCGCCATCTTGGAGCGGCTTTCGTTCGGCGATTCTTCGGTCACGGAACTGGCCGCGCCGTTTGATGTTTCCCTGCCCGCAATCTCCAAGCAACTCCGGGTACTAGAGCGGGCCGGATTGCTGACCCAAGAGAAAGACGGCCGAGTCCGGCGGTGCCGACTGGAGGCCCAACCCATGAAAGAAGCCGTGGAATGGATCGCCCAGTACCAGAAGTTCTGGGAGGACAAACTGGAGTCGCTGGCCAATTTTCTAGAAAATGTCTCGCCCGAGGACAGCACTCTACAAGAACAAGACTCAGCAGAAAACGATTCGGAGGGAATGAAACCATGACCCAATCAGCGCCGCAGACCGGCATCAGTCTAAAGGTCACTAAGACCATCAACCAACCGAGGGAACGGGTGTTCGCCGCCTGGACCCAACCCGATTTGCTCCACCAGTGGTGAGGCGCTCACGAGAGCTTCCATAAATTCCTTGGCCCAGGCATAGAAGACACCTGATTGATCCCCTCCCGCCGGCAAAGGTCACTAACGCTCACCTCCCGACGGAACCCTTCCAGAACGATTCGAATCTTGTCTTCCGGGGCGTACTTCCTGCGGGTTCTGGTCCGTGCCTGCCGGATGAAAGTCCTGGCCTCTTGAGTTGGGGTCTCTGCAGTTTGGGCTTGACCGGCGTTGCTCTGGGAAACTTCTGGCTCCTTTGTAGGTGCGATAAATCTACACCTTCCACCAGGAGTCCAAACCCACCACCACTTCCATGTTTTTCTGCCCTTAAAAGTGTCC
>NZVX01000049.1 GCA_002698265.1 Chloroflexota bacterium
CCAGTCCCATACCGCCGCGCTCACCGGGCTTGACGCCCTCTATGACGCGGCACTGGCGCAATACGGGGTGATCAGGGTCTCAGACTATGATGAATTGCTGGAAGTTTCCAACCTGCTGGCCAATTCTCCGGCACCGCCCGCCAAAGGCTTGGCGGTGGTTTCCCACTCTGGTGGCATCAGTTCCCTGACGGCTGACATGTGCGGCCAGGTGGGGCTGGACCTCCCTGAACTCAGCGACGCGGCGAAGGGCGGTATCAACGGTGTTTTAAAGGGGTTCGGATGGGCATCCAATCCGTCGGACGTCACCGGATTCGCCAACAGCGATTCTTTCCCGGAGATCATGCAGTTCATGGCCAACGACCCGGCGATGGGCACCCTGGTGGTGGCAAGCTCCGGCGGCGACGCCCAGGCAGAGCAGGTCATCGCCCAGCGAGACCGGGACGATAAAAAAACCCTGGCGTTTCTTTGGACGGGCAGCCGGAAAGAGCCCGCCGGTCTGAACATGTTGAAAAAGGCGCGCATCCCCGTTTTTTACACGCCCAACAAGTTAGCCACCGGGGTCCGCAGCCTGCTGGACTACCACTCCTGGTTAGGACATCGGGGCAAAGCAGGGTTCCCGGCAGCTCCAGCGATCCGCCCAGGACAACAAGCCGCCGCCGATCGGTTGGCCGCCAGGGGTGGAGTCGCGCTTTCAGAGCACGAGAGCAAGGGATTGTTGTCTGAGTGGGGCGTCCCCATCACCCGCGAGAAGTTGGTGCAGAACGCCGACGATGCGGTTACGGCTGCGAATGAGATCGCCTACCCGGTGGTGTTGAAAGCAGACGTGGCTAACATGCCCCACAAAACGGAGGCCGGACTGGTCATGTTAGGAATCCAGGACGACGACGCAGTGCGGGCGGCTTACGATCAAGTTATCTCAAACGCCGCCAACGCCGGCGCAGTCGGTGACGGAATCAACGGCGTTTCAGTACAGGAGATGGTGTTAGACGGCGTCGAGGTCATCGTCGGACTCAGCTACGATTCTCAGTTGGGCGCCACGATCCTATTCGGTTCTGGCGGAGTGATGGTCGAGGTCTACAACGACGTGGCCCTTCGCCTCTGTCCCATCGACGAAAAAGACGCCCTGGAGATGATCTCAGACGTTAAGGGGGCCCGTCTGCTGGAGGGATTCCGTGGGCGCCCGGCCGCCGACGTTAACGCGCTGGCCGACACGCTGGTCCGAGTTTCCCATTTGGGAGCGCAATTAGAGGGCACTCTGGCCGAACTCGACATCAATCCGTTGATGGTCCTGGCTGCTGGACAAGGGGTCAAGGCGGCTGACGCCGTGGCCGTATTTCAGCCGTAGTCAAGTGGGTCTAGACTGAGGCTGCCTCCATGGCGGTCTGTTTCTCGGCGTCCCTGAGGTTACAGGCGGTGGATGTTGCGATAACCACCTTGGCCCATTCATCCACTGGCACGTCAATCATGCGGCCAGCGAAGGGTACTGCGGCGGTCCCGGCAGCGATAGCCTGGGCGAAGACATCCCTGACCTGGGTGTAAAAGTCCACCTGGGACTCCGTAGGCGTGAACGCTGTGTTGACGGAGGAGACCCAAGAAGTATGCGGGCAGATGATGCCCTTGAACCCCAGGTTCTTGGAATCGGTCGCGACCTTGAGCATGTCATCGCCGGACAACAGGCGCGGCAGGGTGCCCAGAGGGTGGGCGATGCCGATGGGTTCGACGCCCGCTGCCGTTGCTTCGATGGCCATGCGGCCCCTGGCATACACAAACGGATCGTATTCAGCTACCGGGCTTATCCCGAGACTGGCTGAAAGATCGCTCTCGTCCAATCCAACCTGAGAGACTCGCTCGCTGGCGGCGATGATCTCCCGTACGCGAAAAACGGCATTTGCCGATTCCAGCAGCAAGATCAGGCTCAACGTCCCCGGCTCTATCCCGCGCCTTCGCTCTGCGGAAGTCAGGGCGTCCGACGCCTCGACCACGTCTTCAGCTGACTCGACTTTTGGCAACATGATTCCGGCCAGGCCGGGCCACGTGGAGGCTTCAACGTCGGCTACCAGGAATTCTTTGTTCACCCGGACGAACACCTCGGCGGCCCCTTTTCCGGCTACCGCGACAGCGTCCCTGACCAGTTCACGAGCTCCGGCCTTCAAAGCCGGTACCACACCGTCCTCCAGATCTAGGGTGATGGCATCAGCGCCGTGACGCCACGCTCCCGCCGCGAACTTGGCGTTGGTGACCGGGACCATCAAGTTGGACCTGCGAATCAACATCGACATTCTTATGCCTCCGCCGCTTCGACACGGGCGAATGCCTCCGCCTTTTCCTGGTCGCGGGCGGCACAGAGTTTGGACCAGGCCAGCAACTTGCGGGCCCGGGCTGCTTCGTAGCGGTCGATGATATTCCCGTCGGTCTCCGCCCATGTCTCACCGGAGACTTCCAACTGGCGGTACTGCTCCAGAACTTGATGGGCCTCGTCAACTTCTTCCTGGGTCGGAGTGAATCCCCGGGTTTGCGGTTCCACCACGTTGGGGTGGAGTCCACCGCCCACTCGGAACCCGCATTTACGGGCTGCCTCAGCTTCGCGGAAAGCCCGGTCGGGGTCGCCGACGCTGCCGGTGGTGTTGGCGGTGAATGGTGCGGTGTGTGGCTCAAGTCCGAGGGCGAGGGCGGCCAATTCGACTTCACCTTTGCCGTAGACGAACTGGTCGAAGCCTACGAACATCTCCACACCGAGGTCACGGGACATGTCGTAACCGCCGGCCCCGCCGAACTCTCTGACCCGGGGGCTGGCGGCTGCGATATCGTAGGCATTGGCCACACCCACCGAGGTCTCTATATCAGCGCCGATCTCTACAGTGCCAGGGCGTATTCCTCTTTCCTGTTCCAACCTGCTGATGATACGGTCCAGCAATTGAATCTCTTCCCCGTATTCGGCCTTTGGGTAATTGACTTTGGCTAACCCCGGCCAGATGATGCCTTCCAAGTCCGCAAGGACCAGATCGTGGTTGATGCGGGTGAACGCTTCTGCCCCGCCCTTGGTCACATTGGTTATCGCGTCTTTGATCAGGGTCCTGGCATAGCCCTTCGTGTGCTGGGGCACCGAGTCCTCCAGGTCCATGTTGATGAAATCACAGCCACGACGCCAGGCATTGTCGATGAACCTGGGGGTGACCACGGGCATGGTTAGGCCCGAACGGTGCACCGCTATGTGATCAGCCATTTGATGGTTCTCCCGATCAGTTAATCTATGGGGCCGGCACCGGCCGGCCGGCCAAAGCGTCAACCTTGGCTTTGTCGTGGGCCTCGCAGGCCGCGGCGCGGTCGATCAGCAACCGGGCTCGAAGGGCTGTTCCCGAATCAATGATCCGGTCTCCTTGGCGTATAGAGGCCGTTCCTTCCGAGACGGCTGCTCGATACGACTCCAGCAACTTACCAGCTTCAGTCGCTTCCTGGGCACTGGGGGTGAAGCCCTGATTCATGGGCGCCACCTGGTTTTCCAGAACACAGAAAGAGCCTTTGAAACCGATGGCCCGACCCCTGAGCGCAGCCTCCCCGGTATTCTCCGGAGTGGCCAGCAGTCCGCGGTCGGGCGTGCGCCACCAGGCACCGTAGGCTGGGACACCGATGGCTCCCGCCACCGTGATGAGTTTCTGCATCAGGTACTGCATCAGGTGAATCTCCCCCGACGGCTCCGGGCGGAGGTCCATCACCAGCTCGGCGCGGCCCAATGTCAGTCCGGTGATCCTGCGGCTAGCCGAGGCGATTTCGAAGGCGTCCTGGTTCGCCTGGGCCGTATCCAGCGAAAAGACCATCTCCAGCGTGCCGGGCGGGATACCCCGTTCGTCTTCCAGTTTGCTGATCAGCGAATCCGCTTCTTCAACTTGGGCAACTGACTCTAAGTGAGAGACCACAACCCCAGTCAACTCTGGGCAAACGCAAGCGTGCAGGTCGGCGTACAACAGCTCGCTGTCCACTAGCGCGAACACATCCGTGCCGCTCTCGCGGACTTGTCGCACGATCTCGACGAGCCCCTCTCTGGCCGATGGTTTGTCTTGCTCAGCAACGAACTCGACCAGGTCAAGCAGCACCACATCGGTGTTCGACTTAGGGGCGGCCACGGCCCTCTCAGGTTGAGAAGCGGGCGCCATCAGCCAGGACCGTCGTACTTTTTCATCCAGACCAGTGTTTTGTGTCATAAAGTCAGATCAACCAAGCATAATCGGCGTTGTTCGGGAGCCTGCCAAGCCTAACATGGGGAATCGGGGTTTGCATCGGTTAAACATCTTCTACGGGCGATGTGGCTATGCCGTAGGTGCCGTAGAAAAAGTTGGCGTAGTGGGTCGACCCGCCGGTGACGAAGAGCAGGAACTGCTCTGGGCTTTCCAGCGCCGGAATAGTTGCCTTCGGGTCGTCTGCCAGATGTTGCAGTTCCGGGTGATGCAGCCATTTACCGTCGGCATCCATAGGCATGGCTCCCGCGTTCAGTAGAGACTTCAAAGAGACGCGGCAGTTCTGGTGCAACCAGGCCTGGGAGTCCTGTTTGCTCATTCCAGCCTCGGCCAGGATAACCGCGCGGGAAGGACTCAGCAGGATGGGGTGATATGGTCCCTGGTAGGGAACGCGCTTATTGGTGTGACCGACTTGAGCGGACTGCCAGCCCTTGAGCCAGCCGCCTGCGCCACAATTAGGGTAGAACATCATCGAGGCGATGTTGTTCAAAGTATCCTCGTGGGTTTTGGATCTGGGGTCGATGATCGTCGTCGGACCCGTCACGGTCACCACGGTAACGGCGCTCTCGTCCCGCCTGAAACCACGGTCCATATGGTAGGGCTGCCAGGGGCTTACCTCTTCGTTCTCTGCGATGCACATCCCGAATTTGGTCGGCAGTCCGATGAAGTTTGGGTCTCCGGCGCCCGCGTTGCAGTAGCCGATGTTGATCAGACACAGGCGCAGCGCCCGTCCGATGGCGGTGTTGGCGCTATTGATGACGCCTGGGCCCATGGCCGTTGTCCCGAAGTTGATCCCTGCCTTCTCGGCGATGGGTCCGTTTACCAAAATAATTGGCGCTTCGGTATGGCCTGAGACCTGCATATCCCGATGGTTCATCTCGGGTTGGGCCAAGCAATCGATGGCTGCCAAAAGAACAGGGAATTGTTCGGGGCGGCAGCCGGCCATAACGGCGTTAATGGCGATCTTTTCAACCGTGGCCAGGCCAAAGCCCGGTTCCATCACCATGACCACGTCCTGAGGAGCTCGTCTGGTCCCCTTCAGCATCTGCTCAACGGCGGCCGGGGTAGGAGGCATGACCGGAATGCCGTCGCTCCAGTCCCGTTCGGCCAGGAAGCGGTTCACGGCGTCCATACCCTCGGGTGTCTCGTCCAACTCTATCGTGAACGTCTCAGTAGTCTTGCCGCCGGACCTGGATCCTCTAACCTCCCCCGCCGAAGCCGGAAGCGCGGTGAGACCTTGGATGATCTCGTCGATCTGCTCATCCACCATCTTGTGGATGAAGTCGGCCTGTTGGCCGGTGGTCGCGTGGGGGATAGTCACGAACGCCGCGCTGGGCTGGCCCCAGCCATCCACGCAGGAACGCCACGCCCTAGCAAAGCTTCTGGCGGCGATGGCGACGGCCGGAACCCCAGCCTTCTCGACGGCAACCATGTCGTGGGCAAGCCACGACGTGCAACCCCCTCAATGGGCCGTCGCCCCGATCATAGCGTCCACTTCCGTGGCGATCAGGGCGGCTTCCTCATCGTCGATGTGGTTTCCGCGACTGAGCGCAGGCCGTCCGGGCCTGAGGTCACCACCGTACCGTTCAAACTTAACACCTGGGAACCTCTTGCCGATATGTTCAGCCACACGGTCCACGGCGATGTCGGCGCCGCCCGTCATGTTGTTGTACAAGCCGATGGTCTTGCCTTCGAGGCCCGCAAGGCGAGAGGCGGGCGGGACCTTGAAATCAACTCTGTCCGCGGCCGGGGACATGATCTGCAATTTCATATTGTTACTCCTCTAGCTAGACGGGGGCGGTTCATCTTTCAGACCGAACCCGGTGGCGGGTACAAGCACGTCATCGCCTTGCTGGATGATGTCTTGGTCCACCAGTATCTCAAGTCCGGCGAAGGCCGCCGCGGACGTCGGTTCGGCGAATATGCCCTCATCTTCCGCCAGGTCTCTCTGGAACTTCAGGATACTTGATTCCTCGACTGCCACAGCAGAGCCGCCAGTCAACCGCAGTATCTCCAGTATCTGCCATTGGCGGGACGGCGCCGCGATGGAGATGCCTCCCGCCACGGTCTTAGCGGCGTCTTCAGGGCCCCATTTTTGGCCGTTGAACGCCGCAACCAAAGGCATGACGTTCCGGGACTGGACGCAATGAAGCCGGGGAATCTTCTCGATGCGGCCTGATGCCAGCAGTTCGTTGAACCCGTTGAAAGCCCCGATCAACAGCGAACCGTTGCCTACAGGGAAGACAACGTGGCCGGGCAAATCATCTTCTAGCTGCTCAACGACCTCATACGCGAAGGTTTTGGTGCCCTCGGCAAAATACGGGCTCAGCATATGCGACGCGTAGACCAGCGCGTTCTGCTGGGCGTAGGCGATTGCCGCCGCCGTCACAGCCTCTCTGGGGCCTGCAATGGGATGAACTTCGGTGCCGTAGGCCCGTATCTGCCGGAGTTTGGCTTCAGGAGCGTCGGCCGGGACAAAGATGTGGGCCTTGATACCAGCGCGGGCTGCGTAGGCCGACACGGAAGCGCCTGCGTTACCTGACGAGTCTTCGACCAACTCTGTCACTCCACGTTCCCCGGCGACCGACAGCATCGTCGCCGTCCCCCGGTCCTTGAAAGAACCCGTCGGGTTCAGGAATTCCAGCTTTGCACGCAACCGGCCCAGAGGCAATCGACCGCCAATGGTGTTAAGAATGACGCAAGGGGTGTTTCCCTCTCCTAGGGTCACCCTTGCGCTGGTTTCGTGTACCGGAGAGGGGGCCGTATCACCCTTTGTGTCGCGGGTGGCAAGGTACCCAACGTCCATAGGGGACCCGCAGTCTCGGCACGCCTCCGCCGACATATCGGCGGGGCGGGTGATGCCGCACTTCGGGCAGCGGAGTTCTATGTGTGACATGCACCAGCTTCGATATCGGGTTCGATCTGCCGATCGCCAACGGAGCGTAATCGGCCGGGAACGCATCGTCAAGGGATGCCGCTCCGTAACTTTTATCGTGTGTATGGGTGAACATTTGCTGGTATTGTAAGCACGTCCCGCTTCATTCCGAGTTATTTCTCGCGGCGCCCATCAGGTAGGAGATAGATATGAAAATCGGTGTGAACATGGTCAACTTCGGGCCTGGTACAACTCCCACATCACTAAAAAGTTGGGCACAGATATCGGAATCTTTGGGCTACCACCTAATCATGGCATCCGACCACATTGCCATAACCCCAGACGTGCAGTCTCGATATCCCGCCCCCTTTTACGAGCCTATTTCTTTGCTTGGCTGGCTGGCCGGTATCACAAGCACCATCGAACTCGGCACCACGGTGCTGATCGTGCCCTACCGCAACCCGTTGGAGATCGCCAAGGTCACCGCCAATCTGGACCAGCTAAGCGGAGGCCGGTTCATACTCGGCGTTGGCATTGGGTGGGCACAGGAAGAATTTAAAGGGCTGAAGGTGCCCTTCAAGTCGCGGGGGGCGATAACCAACGAATATCTGGAAGCGATCAAACTCCTCTGGACGCAGGATACGGCGTCTTACGAAGGCAAGTTCGCTTCGTTCAAGGGCGTAAATACCGCGCCCCGTCCGGTCCAATCTCCTCATCCTCCCATATGGGTAGGCGGCCCCAGCGATGCCGCATTGCGGCGCACCGTCCGCTACGGCGACGCTTGGCATCCCGTCCGAATAAGCATGGATGCCTTCAAGAACGAAGGGATACCCCGGCTCAAAAAGATAGCGGAGGAAGAAGGACGGGCGATGCCGCAACTCTGTCCAAGGATCAGGCTCCGGCTGACAGACTCCCCCATGCCCGATGAAGAACGCATCGTCGGTGAGGGTAGTCTGGACCAGGTGCACCGCGACCTAGCGGAGCTCGAGGCCCTGGGCTGTTCTTACGTAGTTTTGGATACGAACGCTGACGATGCAGAGGCGTCAAAGCACACCGTGACATCTTGGCAGATGCTCAGCATAATGGCGGAAAAAGTGCTGGACCTGGGTAATCAGACGGTCCGTTAAATTGACGCTTATGCCCACCGTGGGTATATTCGTGATCACGGAGATAGGAACCTACGCCGGTAGCCAGATATCAGGGAGGAAGCCTTGGCCTTAACCCAAGAACAGATGGCGCTTTCACCGAAGGCGCTGGCAGGCGTCCGCGTATTGGATTTCACTTGGGTGAGGGCAGGTCCGTGGGCAACCCGCTGGTTGGGCGCGCTGGGGGCGGATGTTATCAAGGTGGAATGGCCCTTAAACGAGCGGGGCAGGTCCACCGGAGGTTCGGCTCCCGGGATAGAACCGGACCTTAATACTCGGACGAACTTCAACGACACCAACGCGAACAAGAAAGGCATCACCGTCAACCTGCGGTCGGAACGGGGCCTGGAGCTGATCAAGCAACTAGTCGCCGTCTCAGACGTGGTGGTCGAAAACTTCAGCGCCAGGGCGCTGAAAAGCTGGGGCCTGGGTTACGAAGAGCTGAAAAAGATCAAGCCGGACATCGTCTATGTTTCTCAGTCAGGGTTCGGCCATACCGGACGGCACAGCGAATACCTCACCATGGGGCCCATCGCCCAGGCTTTTTCGGGCCTGACTTTTCTATCCGGCCTTCCCGGCGAGCAGCCGGCGGGATGGGGCTGGTCCTACCTGGACGACACGGGCGGAATGTACATCGCTTTTTCCACGATGACATCGCTCTACCGCCGCAACATGACGGGCTTGGGCCAGCACGTAGACATTTCACAGATGGTCGTCGGCGCCACGCTGAACGGCTCCGCCATGCTGGACGCAACGGTGAATGGCCGGCCTTCCCGCAGGGAAGGATACCCGCCGGGCAACCGGGCCCATTGGCCCGGCGCCCCCATGCTCAACAACTACCGTGGCCCCACCACCGCTCCTCATAATGCCTACCGAACGAAGGGCGGCGGCTACAACGACTGGTGCGCCATCACCTGTTTTTCCGATGAAGAATGGTCGCGTCTGGTGGGGGTCATGGGCTCTCCCGAATGGGCTACTTCCCCGAAGTTCACCACTCTCAGCGGTCGATTAAAACATCAGGAAAAGATGGATCTGGGCATCCAGGAATGGGCGCGGACCCTCGAGAAATACGAGTTGATGGAGCTATGCCAAGCCTCGGATGTGCCCGCCATGCCGGTCCAGAGCACCGAGGACCGCGTGGAGCATGACCCCCAACTCCGTCATCGGGAGTTGTATCAGGAACTTGAACACCCGGTGGTCGGCAGGTACAAGTTCCAAAACGCTCCATTCAAACTATCGAATACCCCCGCCATCAACACCAAACCCGCTCCCCTGATCGGCCAGCACAACCAGGAGATTTTCGAGGGCATGCTGGGCCTGAGTCACGAAGAGTTCGTGGCCGGCTATGAAGACAATACCTTCTGGCCGGCGACCTTGGACCGCTACCCCTACATGGACGAGATGATCAAGGCGGACCCGTTGCCGTTCACGGGTCTTGGCGCCGGGCCAAAGATCGAGAATACGGGAAAAGCACCCAGAGCGATGGGCGGCGGCGATCAACCAGGCCCGTTGTCCGGGTTGCGGGTGTTGGAATTAGCAGACCAGAAGGGTCAATACTGTGGGAAATTGTTGGCGGACCTGGGAGCAGAGGTTATCAAGATCGAGCCTCCCGGAGGGGAAGCGGTGCGGACCGTCGGGCCGTTCTTAGACGATCTGCCCCACCGGGAGCGCAGTCTCTCCTTCTGGCACTACAACACCTCTAAACGAGGCATCACGCTCAGCCTGGGTACAGAGGATGGCCGGGGCCTCTTCCGGCGGCTGACCGCCACGGCGGACGTGGTCCTGGAGACCTTCCCCGCCGGGTATCTGCCCTCACTAGGGTTAGGATATGAGGATCTGTCAGCGTCGAACCCGCGGCTGATAATGTGCTCTCTAACGTCGTTCGGACAGACCGGGCCATGGCGCGACTTCTTGGCCGGCGACCTGCTGCATCTTGCGGCAGGGGGGCAGATGGGCTGTTGCGGCTACGACAGCGAGCACGTATCCGGGGATATTCCCATCGCGCCGGGCGGCGGCAACGCCTGGCATATCGGTAGCCATTACGCCTATATGGCGATAATCGCCGCCTTGATGTCCCGCTCGACGTCCGGCCAGGGCCAATACATCGACGCTTCGGTGCACGACGCCTGCGCCCTGACCACCGAGATGCACGTGAACACCTACATCTACCAAGGGCAGGTGGTGCGGCGCCAGACGGGCCGCCACGCCGCGGCGACGCCGACTCCTCTGAGCCAACTGCGCTGCAAGGACGGCAAGTACGTCAACGCCTCAGCAGCAAGGGTTACGCTCCGATTATTCCCGGCGCTGGTCGAGTGGATGGACATCCATGGCCTAGCAGACGATCTCATGGAAGAACGTTACTTGGAGCCAGCGGTTTTCGCAGCGAGCGAGGCGCACATAGACGAGGTGGTCGCCAACTTTGCGGCGAATATGACGCGTGACGAGATCGCCCACGGCGGCCAGGAGCGCGGGTTTAACTGGGGAGCTGTCCGGGCGCCGGATGAGCTGGTGGACGAAGGCCATCTGACAGACCGTGGCTTCTGGGTTGAGGTGCCCCATCCCGAATTGGGCAAAAACTTAAAATACCCCGGTCCCGCCGCCATCTACAACGGCTCACCCTGGCGGATTTCCAACCGGGCGCCATTGATCGGTGAGCATAACGAAGAGATTTTCTGCAATGAATTAGGCTTGCAAAAGACGGAGCTTGCCTATATGGCGGAGGCAGGGGTGGTGTAGGGACGCCCGAATCAGGTGACGATCGGCACAACCCCACCCAACGCTCTTACTTGATCGTTAGCTGAATGAGACGTGCGGCCCGGTCCTCGCCGTCCAGGTCACGGCAGGTCGAAATGATCTCTTCGAACTGGCCCTCTGGAATCGGCACGCCAGGTATGACGTCGCGGATCCGCCGCGCCTCTTCTTCGAAGTCCCACATGAATTCGCGTCCGGTGGACTGCTTGGTGTAACTCTTGCCGTCTTTGGTGAAGATGGTGATGCGGGGGCCGAAGAGCGTCATGTCATGCGAAGGAATCAGCTTTACGCGGTGCATCAATTCCAGCACCTCGGGCGGATCGCCATCGCCGTCCGCGACGCCCATCTGCTGGCTCCGTAAAACCGGGAAGCCTCGCCGGCAGACCCCGTACGCGGTGTAGTAGGGCGTGGACCCCGGCCGTGCCTCGGCGTCTTCGCGGCGGCTCGGGAAGGCTGGGCTCGGATACTGGGTCTCCATCCAGTTCACAACGGCTTCCACGCGTTCGACATCTTCATATTTAATGTCGTGTTCGGTGCAGAGTTGCGCTGAGACATCGACATGCGCGATGTTGTAACCGGCCGTTGAATAGATGCGGTAGAGGGTTTCCAAGAACATCCAGTCCTTTCCCAACCCTTTGGTGATCACGTCTAGGCTGGTCTGGGTGTCGCCAACAAAACTGTAGGTCAGTTTCCCTTGGTTGTTGCCCGTGTAGGCGTGATAGAACCCCGCGTCGCCCTCCAGGGTGGTGTCCCCGCCCACGTGCCCCATCTGAGCCAGCGACACTGCGAGCATGGCGTTGCGCACCGCTGCGCCCTCACGCAGTGCAACTCCACCGTTGCGAGGTCCTTCAAGGTTGCCCGCCGCTAAGTGAACGCACAGCGCTATGGTGCTGTTCACCTGGTCCTCGCTAAAGTTCAGCATCTTTGCGGCGGCGATGGCTGGGCCGAAGATGCCAAATACAGGACCGGCATGAAATCCGCGCGACATCACGGTGGGAATGAAGTCTGACGCCAGACGCTCCATGACCTCGTATCCAGCAGCGACGCCGGTGAGGAATTCCTGCCCGGATGCTCCGGAGGTTTCCGCGCCCACGAATGCGCCGGGAAGGATGCTGGTACCTGGGTGGGTGAGCATCCGAAAGGAATCCAACTTTCCGCCGGTCATGGCCATCTCCGCATTGGCGAAGGCGGCGCCGCCCTTGGTCACCGTTGTGCCGTCCACCATGATTGTGGCCCCTTGGGCCACACCGGCTTCTTCCGAGGTGATGAGTTGTACCGCCTGCTGGCCGCTCCGTGCCTGAGAGCCAAGGAGCACCGATGCAAGACTGTGAAGCGTAACGCCTTTGCCGCGGTCTACCACCGCAGGCGGAAGATCGTTATAGCGTAGTCCTACGACCCACTGCGCAAGTTGCCGGCTGAGAGATTCCATACTTACTTTTCTCCGATAATCTGCTGAAGTATTAACGTTCGTCGTTCAACCGACGCCGCTAGTAGTCTACCCGATAGTTACATTGGAAACAGCCAGACGACCTCCCCCACCAGAGATGGTAGGTGAGTCAATCAACAGCAGTTCGCGGAGACGGGGGAGAGTTGAACGCGGGCTGGTGNTTTTCGTGGTGTTTAGACCGATGGAGATTACATTTCACAGGTAGTCTGATGAGGTCTCNCCATCAACGGTCCGTGTCCGCTTAAAGGAACAGTTATACTGACACCGCAAATTGCCATCTTTTTAGAATAANCCGGGCCTGTCACGTGCTCAGGACACTGGCAAAGGACGAAACAAATGCACTGCGGAGTAATGGTCACCGGATATAACCAAGGTGACTGGGACCGACTGATGGAGGGAGATTATGACCGGCCTCCAGAGGTTCCGGATTCCCAGAATATGGATGACACCCTTTATATGGGGGAGCTAGTTGAGCCGCTGGGATTCGATTCGATCTGGGCTACCGAACACTATGGCTCTGCTTATTCGATGCAGCCGAATCCGTTGCAATACCTGGCGTATTGGGCCGGCCGAACCAATCGAGTAGATGTGGGCACCGCAGTGATCGTTGCGCCATGGTGGAATCCAGTTCGGCTGGCTCACGAAATTTCCATGCTCGATATATTGTTGAAAGGCCGGCGCCTCCACCTCGGCATAGGCCGTGGCATTTCGCCACACGAATACGCTTCGCTCGGCTACCCTATGGAGGAATCACACAAGTATTTCTATGATGTGATTAACGCCATCAGGGCCGCTGATGGCGCGGAGCGCTTCGAGTTCAAGGGCGATGTGTACGATATACCACCGACCAGTATCCGTCCTCAGGCCCGCCATAAGGGCGACCTAACCAAGAATATCAAGGTGGCATTCAGCACGGAGGCTTCGGCAAAACTGGCTGCAGAGAACGGTCTTGGGCAGATGTTTGTCGCCGGTGACGACGTTGATGAGATGATCAACAAGGTGCAAAGGTTCAACAAGATTCGGAAGGATCTGGGCCTACCACCGGACCAACCCACCACCTTGCTGTGGATGTACTGCGCCGAAACCGCTGACGAAGCCGAAGAAGGCTGGGTGTATTTCAAAAACCAAGGCATCGCGGCCCAGCACCACTACTTCGATTGGAACAACCCAGGCTACGAGGGCATACGTGGCTACGAGGAATACCTGTTGCGACAGACCGCCGATATAAGTCCGGCGGAGGCCAGGCTCGCCGCGCGTCGCGCGACTCAGCCGATCGGCACCCCGGACCAGATAATCGAGAAGATTAAGACGATGCAGCAGACCATCAGCATGGAGAAGGTCGTGATCCACATGATGTATGGCGGCATGCCGAGGGACAAGGCCGAAAAGAGCCTCCGGCTCTTCGCCGAAAAGGTCCTCCCTGAGGTGCAATCCATGCCCACTCCGATCAACCCCAGATCCTTGGGTGAGCCCGTCATCTAAGCAGCCGGACATGATTGCGTGGTGAAGACAGGGGAGAGTTGGGCCCGGTCTAAAACACGGACTAGCAGTGCTGGCGCTTGTTGACGTCTTTAACCAAGCTGCTGGGAGATGAATTCCGTAGCTATTTTGACAAACTCATCTACCTCCGAGCCTGCCGCTCTAGCCCAGCCATGGCCCTTTCCCTGAAAGGGCACGAGCTGGGCATTGCCTCCGGCCCCTTTGTAGGCGGCTACGAATCTCTCGGACGCTTCGATCGGCATCACATCGTCGGCTGTGCCGTGAAAGACCATCGCCGGAGGTAACGTCAGGTTCTCGCCCCTTTCGATGACGTTCAAAGGGGTGGATTCATGCATCGCTTCATCACCTTGGAAGAACATGTGATGCTTTTCCATCAGATCTGTGTTGCCCTTTCCCTTGGCAATCTCATACCTGAAATACGGCTCAATGACCGGCCAGCATGAAATCATCCAGGCTAATTTGGCATCGGCCGGGGACGAGCCTTCCAGAGGCAGGGCCGAATATCTGGGATCATCGATGCGCATGGCTGCTAGAGGCAAGGTGTGTCCACCGCTGGAGTAGCCGATACCGCCAACGGCGTCGGGGTCACCATTGAAATCGGCGGCATGGGCTTTGAGCCAGCGGACGCTATAGTGAATGTCCTGGATCTGCAACGGGTAAGGGAACCCTGCGCCCACCCGTTGGCCGATGGCGGCCACAACCAGACCAGTGGCGGCTAATGGCGTGCTGGTTGACTCGTAATCGGTGTGGTCTTTGTCGGTCCACGCCCCGCCATGGATGCTTAAAAGTATGGGGAAAGGCCCTGGTCCATCGGGTTGGTAAATCCGGACCTGACGGGTTACGCCGCCGACGTTGAGGTACTCCTGGTCATGCTCTCGAACTTCGTACAGATCCGAAGGGTCGTATCGGTACGCCTTTTTGGTGGTCATGGAGGGTCTCCTTATTGTTTCTGGAATGCCTAACTAGATCTGGTTTCCTCGAATAGGTCTAACTTTAGATTATCGCGAACTATAAGACGGCATTCTAAGCGCGTCAATCTCAGGCAAATTCTGGAATCGCTTCGCTGGCGAACATCGCCCCCAGCGGCACGCTTTGCCGAAGTGGCCTCACTGCCAACCCTTGTTTTCCCGTCTGATGTCTTAGGCGCAAAAATGCCCGGTCCTTCCTCGGAAGGACCGGGCATTTATTGGTTGCTGGTGGAGACGGGGGAGAGTTGAACTCCCCGTCCAGAAGAGACCATAGATCGGATGTACTACAAGCTTATTCGGTGGTTTATTCCTCGCCCCTTGAAGGCACCACCGACGGA
>NZVX01000050.1 GCA_002698265.1 Chloroflexota bacterium
ACTCTACCCGTGCATTGAGGACCACATTGAACCGCGGAGAGACGTCGTTGTCTTCTTCCCGCAGCATCAGATCGCGGGGGTGAATGATGGTCACTTCAGCGCCCAATAGGCCGAAGAAATGAGCCAGTTCGGCCGCGATGTACCCGTCACCGATGATGGTCGGTTTCTTGGGCTGTTCGGGCAGGCGCAGCGCCTCGTCGGACGTGATATATGGCGTTTGGTCCAACCCCGGAATTTCGGGTGCCCAGGGGCGAGTGCCGGCGGCGATGAGAATAGTCTCGGCGGTCAGTTCCTCTCCGTCGGACTCAGGTATATCGACGGCCAAAGTCTTGGGGCCGGTGAAGCGACCGGGGCCTTTGAACACCTCGATATTTTCTCTTTGCTGGTTACCCTGTTCGATCATGGCGGCATCAGCGTCGACCTCTACAAAGGCCCGTTTTACGATGAACTGCCAATCGATGCTTTCTACCTTGGCGCGGATACCGAACGCGGCGGCGTTCTCGATGATTTGCATGACGTCGGCACAGTGAATCAGCATCTTGGAGGGATGCAGCCGCGGTTCAGGCAGGTGCCGCCGAAGGAGCTTTCCTCGATGATTGCCACGGACCAACCGGCGTCGGATACATTCAGGGAGACCTCCAAACCTGAACTCGAGCCGATTACGGTAAAATCAAACCTCCGCATCAAATCCTCCTGCCGATCGGCAATTGGTCAGGCACCATCGTGTTTAGGGCTCGGAATTTAACTGGTTCCGTTGACCAACTTGCGGGCTTCTTCGGCGACACGTTTGGCCGTGATGTCGAAATTCTCGTAGAGCACTGCAGCGGGTGCCGAGGCGCCGTAGCCGCTCATACCCACGGAAGCCCCGTCCAAGCCTACATACCGCTCCCAACCCTTGGTGGTGCCCGCCTCGACGGAGACCCGGGCCCGGAGGGCTGGGGGCAACACGCTGTCCCGGTATTCTTTGGGCTGTTCATCGAAGACCTCCCAGGACGGCATGGAGACGACTCTGGCCGCGATGCCCTCGCTCTCCAGCGCCAGTCCCGCTTCCAGGGCGATGTGGACCTCGGAGCCGGTGGCCATGATCACGACTTGGGGAGAATCTCCGCTCTCCCAAAGGATGTAAGCGCCGTTGAGAACACCCGAAGCCGGACTCAGTGTCGAGCGGTCTAAGACCGGCAGGTTCTGCCGGGTGAAAGCCATAACGGTGGGACCGTCCTGGCGAGACATTGCGGCGCGCCAAACTTCCACGGTTTCCGTGGCGTCGGCCGGGCGGCTGACCACCAGGCCAGGTATCTCCCGGAGGGCCATCAGGTGCTCAATCGGCTGATGGGTGGGTCCGTCTTCGCCGACCCCGATGGAGTCGTGGGTAAAGACATAGATGACCTGTTTGCCCATCAGCGCTCCCAACCGGATGGAGGGACGCATGTAGTCGGAGAAAACCAGGAAGGTGGCAGTGTAAGGGATGGCGCCGCCGTGAAGTGAGATGCCGTTGGCCACGGCGCCCATGGCGTGTTCCCGCACCCCAAAGTGCAGGTTATTGCCGGAGAATTCACCGTTTCCGATGTGGCCGCTGTCGTCCAAGATAGTCCTGGTTGACGGGGCCAGGTCCGCTGAGCCGCCGATGAACGCGGGGACGCCTTTTGAGATAGCATTCATCACCACGCCCGAAGCCGAGCGGGTGGCGATGGGGTCGGGTTTGTCGAATAAACCGTTCAGTCCGTCTTCCCAGCCAGCGGGCAATGTTCCGCGCAGCGCGTCGTCCAGTTGTTGGGCGTCCTCGGGGAAGGCTTCCCGGTATTCGCTGAATGCCGCGTTCCATTCCGCTTGTTTCGCCTTGCCGCGTTCTGTGGCCTGGGCCAGGTGGGCTCCCGCTTCGGCCGGAACAGAGAATGCATCTTGAGCCGCCCAGCCGAGGGCTTCTTTGGTCAGGCCAACTTCTTCTTCGCCAAGAGGGTCTCCGTGGGCCGACCCCTTGCCGGCCTTATTGGGACTGCCGTACCCAATCACCGTGCGGCAGACGATTATGCTGGGCTTGCCGGTCTCCGCTTTGGCGGCGGTCAACGCGGTCGCAACATTCTCAACGTCCATCCCTTCGATGGGGCCGATCACGTGCCATCCGTAGGCCTGGAACCGCTCGACCACGTTTTCGCGGAAGGTGATATCCGTGTCGCCCTCGATGGAGATATCGTTATCGTCGTAGAGCATGATCAGCTTGCCCAAGCCCAGGGTGCCCGCCATGGAGGCCGCCTCCGAAGCGATGCCTTCCTGAAGGTCGCCGTCGGACACGATGGCGTAGGTATGGTGGTCGATTATCTCGTGACCGGGCCGGTTGTATTGGCCGGCCAGCCAACGCTCAGCCAGGGCCATGCCAACGGCGTTGCCGAAGCCTTGGCCTAAGGGTCCGGTGGTGGCTTCAACTCCTGGTGTTAAACCATGCTCGGGGTGGCCTGGCGTCTTGCTGCCCCACTGGCGGAACTGCTTCAGTTCGTCCATGGGCAGGTCATAGCCGGTCAAGTGAAGCAGGGAATACAGCAATGCCGATGCGTGACCGCAGGAGAGGACGAAGCGGTCACGGTTGGGCCAGGTCGGGTCGTTAGGGTTGTGTTTGAGGAACCGGTCCCACAAAGCGTAGGCCATCGGCGCCGCTCCCAGAGGAGCTCCAGGGTGGCCAGATTTTGCCTTCTGGACGGAATCAACTGCCAAGAATCTGATGGTGTTGATACAGAGTTGGTCAAGGGCCTGGTCTGCCAAGGTGGAACCCCCTAACATCGGCGGGATGTGGTCATGGTGTTCAGGGCGCCGGGACTTTGGAATCTAGACCAGTACGCCGTGAAACCAGAGGGGACGAAATCCCCAGGTCATGTTAGCGAACCAGGGGCGTGTTGTCACTAGTAATTGGGTTTGGGAAAATGACGGCTGATTCCTTGATCCAGGTGCTCCAGCTAGCCATTGATGTCACCGGTATGACAGAAATGCCCCTGGAGCACCGGACCAGACTGCTGAGTGACGATGGATCGGGGTTTTGGACAGTTACGCTAATCGGACCTTGCATACACCTACTTTAGTGTTACCTATGTCCCCAGTCTAAATGTTACCAATGTGCCCGGTCGGACAGTGAAGGCGTCCATTCCGCCCTTAGGCCGTTTTCGAGTCTCAGGCCAGACTGTTACGCCGGATGTTTCGACCTGCCCAGCGCCGGGAATATTCTGTTCTTGAAAGCAGCCAATTCCCCGGTGGCGAACTCGTAGGTCTGGTCGGTCATTAGGTAGAGGTGCTCTAGGCCTGCCGCCTCTGCCTGCTTGATCCGCTCGGCGCAGTACTCCGGAGAGCCGATGAGTCCCATGGTGTCGCATAGCTGGGCGAGGGCGTCGTCGGGCAGGAATGCACATAGTTCTCTGGCCTTCTCCCAGTCCTCGGCGTGGGGAACGTCCGGATAAAGTTCCCAGAGACCCTGGGGGAGTTCAAATTCCGAGAAATCCATGCCAGCGGCCTTCAGCCAGCGAACGTAGGTTTTCTCCATCAGACGCTGCACCGCCAGGGGCCGGGCGATCTCCCGGGCTTCTTTGACGTCGTCTCTGATGATGGTCGTGCAGGTAAAGATGGTCTCGATATCGTCGGGATTGCGCCCGGCGGACCTGGCCCCGTCGGCGATCAGCTCACGGGCTTCCGCCACCGCGTTGGGGTTGATACCAGTCATCAAGACCGCACCGTCGGCCACTTCACCGGCTACTTTCATGACCCTGGGGCCCGTGGCTGCGATGTAGACCGGGGTAGTCACTCCGCCGCCGTGCTTCATACGGCTGGAGGTCTCGCCGAAATCGATCTCGCTACCGGCCATTAGCTCTTTCATCATCACGGTTGCGTCCCGCATCTGGCGCACGGTGGCCGGCGGGATTCCCACCACGTTGGCGGAGCTATAGCCGCGCCCCATCCAGATCTGGGCACGTCCTGGCGCGATTTCAGAGACCGTCTGGGCCGCCGACGCCAGCACCGATGGGTGCCGAGTCACGGGGTTGGTGACCGCCGAGGCTACTTTTATGGTTTTGGTGTTCAGCAACGCATGGGCCATGGAGACGAAAACGTCCCGTTCCAGCATCTGCGAGTCCAGCATGCCCACACCGTCAAAGCCGGCGTCCTCGCACTCTTGCACGAAGGCTGTGACCTCGGGGACGGGCTTGCAGGGGGGCACTCTCAGGTCGATCTTGATGGCCATTTGGTTCTCCTTAGGTTATTCGATGCTTAGATTCGTTAACGCGTCAACTCTTCCCGCAGACGCCTTATGACCAAGGCATTCTCCTCTTCGGTGAGATTCAGCGGGTCTACCCCCAATTCGTCGGGCTGGCCTAGGAAGTGCAGATAGATGGGTGTCTCGCCTTCTTCCATGGCTTTGAGGATCTCATTCCTGCTGGGACCGTTCCAGTCGGGGCCAAAATGCATGATAGCGTGCGGAATCAGATAATCGTGGTCGTCGTGCTCCAAGGTAACCTTCAAGCCCGGCACCTCGCTTAAGGCGTCCACCACCTGCTCGGCCAGCGCCCGGTAGGCCCGCATCTCAGCCTCTTCGTCTTCTTCGACGAACATGTTGAGGGCGGTGACCAGCCCGATTACTTCCTCTTTAGCCACCTTCATGGGCCGTCCCAGGAACTGAGCTGGATTGGCGTGGGCGGCGGCGGCCTCGATCAGGTCGGCACGCCCGCAGAGGATGCCGGTGCCCTGGGGACCACGGATGCCCTTCCCGCCGCTGAAGGCGATCATATCAGCGCCGTCGGCCAGGAATTTCTTCAGGTTCTCACGAGGCGGTAGCATGGACGCGGCATCGACCACCACCGGCACGCCCTTGGCGTGGGCTATCTCGCAGACCTGGGCTAGTGGGATTGCCCTGCGGTTGGTCATTGGTGCGCAGAGGAAGGCCACGGCGGCGGTTTTTTCGCCGATTGCGCCTTCCAGTTCCCAGGGGTGCGAATATCTGGAATCGCCGATCTCCACCAGCTTGGCGCCGCCCGCCCGGTAGTCCTGTTCGTAGGGGAAGCGGTGCATGTTCTGGATGATGAACTCATCCTTCATGCCGGTGGTATCGGGTAGGAGCCGCATCTTCACTGGGTCTTTGCCTGCGATGCAGGCGGCCGCTTGCAACACCAGTCCGCCGGCCGCACCGCTACAGACGAAACCCGCTTCGGCGCCGGTGAGCCGGGCGATCTCTTCTCCGGCCTTGCGGTTCAGTTCTTCGACGTTGACCATGATCCGGGCCGCCCCGGCCATCACTTCTAGGACCTCGGCCCGCGTCTTGGTGCCGCCGTACTTGGTGACGGAGCCGGCGGCGTTGATGACGGGCCTCACTCCCAATCGTTGATAGGCTTGTGCTGCATCCAAGGGAATATTGGCCACGACGCCTCCTGATGAACTCTGGCTAAGGGGAAGATGGGGCACATTATAACAACTCTTCCCAACTGACGGTGTGCTAAAATTGGCAACCGAAACGCCCACGCGAGTTTCGGTATTTCTCCTGACGAACTTTTCCCTGGAGAGAACAGATGGACCAGCTAGACGTTAAGACCAAGATTGGTTTGGTGGTGGTGAGCGCATCGTCTATCTCCGAACTGCGCTATCCCAAGGCCGCGCCTCCCGGGGTGGCCTTCCTGACCAGCCGGATGATGCTGGCCGAGGGCGAGAGCATCGAGGCCCTGATCGAGATGGAGAGCAACGCCAGCCGCGCTGTGGGCGAGCTAGCCAGCGCCAAAGTCGACTCGGTGGCTTATTGCTGCACGGTTAGCGGGGCGCTCCGGGGGATGGAAGGGGATAGGCAGTTCTGCCGAGAGTTGGAAGACCGATACGGCACGCCGATAACTTCCACCATGCTGGCCGTTGCCGAGGCTTTGCAACATCTGGGACTGAAGAAGATCGTAGTGACTACTCCGTATCCTGACAGCCATCACGTGGCCGAACGTGCCTACCTGCAGGAAGCGGGTATCGAACCCCTCGTCATGAAAGGGATGGGCCTGGAAACGGCGGGTGGTTTCGCGGCGGTCTCGCCTCAAGAGATCTTCGATTTCGCCATGGACGCCTGGAAGGAATTCGCTGACGAAGCGGACGGACTGTTCATAAGCTGTATGAACCACGATGGCATGGCAGCCGCCCAGTCCCTGGAAGACGAGATTGGCAGGCCTGTGGTTACCTCGCATACGGCCACCCTCTGGAGCGCCCTCAGCCAGGCCGGAGAGACCGATCCGTTGCCCGGCTACGGCCGACTGCTGGCCGAGCCACGGGCCGACCGCCGAAAAAAGGCTACCAGCGCAGCTTAACGATATGAAAAATAGATTGGAGACTTTACGATGACCACTGCAGACCGATTATCCATGACCCTTGGCCAAGCGATGTTCACCCAACGGGCCATCCGCCGCCTGAAGCCAGAGCCCATCCCCGACGAGGTGATACGCGACCTCATGGAGTCGGCTATCCGCGCCCCCAACGGCGGCAACACCCAGCAGTGGCACTTCATTGTGGTGAAGGACGCCGACACCCGGAAGCAGTTGGGCGAGCTTTATCACGAGGCCTGGTGGGCCAAACGGAAAGACCAGGGAATCATGGGACCCGAGGACATTCCTCCGGGCAAGAACTCTACACGTTCGGCCATGCGGTTAGCTAACGAGTTCGGCGACGCCCCGGTGATGGTCCTGATCTGCGCTCTCAACAAGGGCGGCTCGGGCGGAATCATCCCCTCGGCCCAGAACCTGCTATTGGCGGCCAGGGCCCACGGCATCGGCGGCACCATCGCCACATTGCACGCCGTTGTCGATGACCGTGTCAAGAAACTACTCAATATCCCCGACACCGCCGAGATAGTGTACTGCATGCCGCTGGGCTACCCGCGGGGTGAGTTCGGTTCGGTCACGCGCAAACCCCTGGAAGAGGTCTGCGGCATCGACCGTTGGGACGTTCCCTACAAGTAATCTCTCACTGCTTTCCTAACACTGTCATTCCAAGGCGTCAGCCGAGGAATCTCGTTGCCATCCGTAACAACACTGGACCAAAGCAAGAGATCCTTCCCGCGCTCACGACGCTATTAGGGAGACAAGCGCAGGTGTTTGGTCAAGGGCACGATACAACAGATGCGCGCGCCCGACGAGTTTGAGGTACTACATGGCGGTACGGACCGGCGAACAGTTCCTGGAGGGTCTTAGAGACGGCCGCGAGGTCTGGCTGGAGGGCGAACGGGTGTCGGATGTGACGACCCACCCGAAGACCGCCCGGATGGCCAAGACCCTGGCCGGGATCTATGACCTCCAACATAATCCGGAATACCGCGACAGGATGATCTTCGAGTCACCCACCAGCGGGGAGCCGGTGGCCCTGTCCTATCTGGTGCCCGAGACCCAAGAAGATCTGATGCGCCGCCGGGGCGCGCTGGAGATCGTCGCCCAGTCTTGTCACGGTATGCTGGGCCGCACGCCCGATTATGTGAACATCCAGGTTACTGCCTCCCGTCAACTAGCCCATCTCTATGGCCTGAACGACAAGGGGCAAGAAGCGAACCTGCGCAACTATCACGAGTATGTCCGAGAGCGGGACTTGTGCCTGACTCACGCCTTTGGCCACCCTCAGGTCAACCGATCTCTCTCATTGGCCGAACTACCTGAACCGTATACAGCTGTGGGCGTAGTCGGCCGCACAAGTGAGGGCGTGATCGTCCGGGGAGCCAAGCTTCTCGCGACGTTGGCCCCGTTCTCCGATGAGATATTCGCTCCGGTCTACCGGCCCCTGCGGCCCGACAACGAAGAGGACCGCAAGTACTGCATCGGGTTCGCCGTGCCCGTGGCGACCCCCGGCCTCAAGTTCATGTGCCGTCCTAGCCACGACTTGGGACGCCCGCTGGCCGACTATCCGCTGTCCGGGCAGTACGACGAGATGGACGCCCTGGCCATCTTCGACGACGTGCTGATTCCCTGGGAGCGGGTGTTTATCTACGACGACGTGGAACTGGCCAACATGACCGTCCAGAAAGTCACGCTGTGGCGGCAGTACATGCAGCAGGTGGCGGTCAAGAGCATCGCTAAGCTGGAGTTCATCCTGGGCATCGTCCACGGCATAACCGAGGGCATTGGTATTGGCGGGTTCGCCCACGTCCAGGAGAAGAACGCCGAGGTCATTGACACTTTGGAGACGGTGCGGGCCTATATGCGCGCGGCCGAAGCCGACGCCGCGCCGTATGAGGGCGAAGGACTCTGGCCAGCCGCCGAGCCGTGGATCGCTATGCGCAACTGGTACCCCGACGCCTACGAAAGAGTCGCGGCGATCGTGCAGCAACTGGCTGCCGGGGGGCTGATGCTGACGCCCACCGAGGAAGACCTGGCGGGGCCGTTGGCCGGAGAGATTGGAAAGGTCTACCATGGAGCGTCCATCGACGCCAAGAAAAAGGTGCGGCTGTTTCGGTTGGCCTGGGATCTGATCGGCACCCAGTTCGGTTCCCGGCAGACGCTATACGAGCGGTACTTCAACGGAGACGTGATCCAGCTTCGCCAACGCCGCTACGCCACCTACGATTACTCCCGCGCGGATGCGTCGTTGGAGTTGTTCATGGAGGAGTTGGAGCGGGGGTAATGCCAGGGTGGCGAACTGTTCGCTCGAGTCTTGTTTCCTTTTGCACGTCAACTCAGGCTGTCACCCTGATAGCGCCGTAAGTGCGCGAAGGGTCTCGTTGCTTTGGTTGAGGGTTGTTAATGACGGCAAAGAGATTCTTCTCCTTCCACGGAAGGATGAGAATGGCAGTTGAAAACCGCGGCCGCAGATCGAAGACACGGGGCGGTGATGGCGTTCCTACGTGCACACGTCTACCCGGTAAACAGGTCCTTGACCTTGCTTAGGAAGGAACGGGTGCCGCCGCGTTCCATGAACTTGGCCCATGAGTCTTGAGCGGAACTGGAGCGCTTCAGGTCTTGGACCCGCTGCTTCATGATCTCCAGGACTTTCTTTTCTTCGCCCTCGTCCAGCCAGTAGCCGCACTGGTTTTTGCAGTGGTCGATTGGAAGGTTGTGGGCCCGGTAGTTGAAGGTCTCCATGACCTCTTGGCAATGAGGACATGAGATGTCGCTTTCCTGCCGGGCATATTCGACCATCCCTTTGTTATCGTCATCGTCCATGGAGTGGTCTTCAAGTTCGTCCAACTCGTGGAAGTCTAGCCACAGGCCTTTGCACTGAGGGCAATGGTCTACCTCGATATCCTTAAGTTTTTTCTCGTCTAGAGCAACATCACAACGTGGGCAGTTCAACTTGGTCCCTCTCTAATATCCCGGGCGGGTTGATCAAAAGGCCGTTTGGCCAGGATAGCATATGAGCTAAATAATGGTAGGCGGTTCTTATGGAGAATACGCGGCCGCCGCAGGTTTGGATGGGGCGGCTTAACTCCCAGTGAATCTGGGCGTCCGTTTTTCCAGAAACGCTTGAACGGCTTCCGTCTGATCGAAGGTGCCGCGAAGCGGGTCGTTGGCCCGGTGCTCAGTCTCGATCACCTGGTTAAGGTCGGGGTAATGGCTGTTGAAAAGCGCCTTAGTCGCCTTCACTGCCAACGGCGGATTGGCGGCTATCTCTTGGGCCAAGGCTTCGGCCTGGGCCATCAAATCATCGCCTGGAACGACCTCGTTGACCAACCCCTTCGCCAGCGCCCACTGAGCATCGTAGACCCGGCCGGTGTAGGCCATCTCGGCGGCGATACCAGGGCCGGCCACAGCAGAAAGTATCTCGGAAACCCCAGCATCCGGAACCAGCGATCTCTTAATGAAGACCGATGTGAACCGGGAGGTGTCCGAGGCTATCCTGATGTCGCAAGATAGGGCGATTCCCAGCCCCGCCCCGGCAGCCACGCCATTGACCGCCGCGATCACCGGCTGGGGTATCTCCCGCAGATGTGGGGCCAATTTCATGGTTATGGAGGGACCGTTGTCACCGGTGTTCGGTTTTCGATCGCCTCCCGTGGCCATGCGTGCCGGCATATCGCCAACGTCGGCACCGGAGCAGAATCCTCGGCCCTCGCCGGTTATGACAACCACCCGAATCTCGGGAAACTCCCCGGCAACTTGGTCTAGAACCTCATGCAGCTCCAGTCCCATCTGACGGTTGAGGGCGTTCAGGCGGTCTGGACGCTGGAGGGTAATAACCGCCACGTGGTCGCGGCGTTCAAGGGCTATGTGTTGGAAATCAGTGCCGGTGATGGCCATGGGCTCTCCCTCTTGGGTCGGCTAGTTGGTCTCGAGCGATCTGGGCGCCCCGGAAAAGAGCCGAAAGCTTGGCCCGGGCAGTCGCCTGACTCAGCAGCACCAGCCCGCAGTCCGGCGCCGCTTGCAGCTTCTCGGGGTCATGATGCTCAGCAGCCGCCAAGAGCCGTTGGGCGATCACCTCCGCGTTCTCAACCTCCGGTTTGGCGTTGTCGACGCAGCCGAAAAGCACCGTCTTGGACGGGCACAGTTCCAACAGTTCAGGGTCCAGTTGCGGCGCATGGAACTCCAGGGCCAATTGGTCGATCTGGGACCGCTCCAACTCTGCCAGTATCTGAGGATAGCTGGGTCTGATGGGGCGTTCCACACCGGGAATGGTGTAGCTGTAGCAGACGTGAACGGCCGTCTGGGCGCGCAGTCCGGCCGCGCAAAGGTCCAGGGCCTCTATGCCCCATTCAGCCACTTTATCCGGGTAACGGCTGAACACCGGTTCATCGAACTGAATCACCGCCGGCCCTAGAGCGTCGAGGGCCTTGGCCTCCTGGTTGATTGCGTCGGCTACCGCCAGGGCGAAAGTTCGCTCGTCGCCGTAGTAGTCGTCAAACGTGGAGTCGGTAACGGTCATGGGTCCGGGCAGGGTAACCTTCACCGGCGAAGTGGTGTTCGTCAGCAGGAAGCGCAGATCGTCAACGACGATCGGACCGCGCCACTCAACCGGCCCGGTACAGCGGCCCACCTGAGCCAGACGGCGTCCGTCGCGGATCCACTTCTCCGCCAAAGTCTCATAATCGAATCCGCCCAATCTCGATGTGACGGAGGTGAGATAGGTTTTCCGGCGTTGTTCGCCGTCGCTGATGATTCGGACACCCGCGCTTTCCTGGTCGTAGATAGCCAGTCGCACCGCATCGTCCTGGGCGTTATGCAGCTGGTCGCCTTCCAGAAGCCAATCAGAGCCGGTGCCATGATGGTCGAAGCCCTTGGTGTCCAACGGCACCTGGCGGTAGAGCCAGGGTGGCTTGGGCATACTGCCCACAACTGTGGTTATGAACGGCTCAGCCATCTTATTTCATGACCCTTCGGAAGAAATTCAAGGCGTTGCCGCCGATGATCTTCTTGACGTCAGTATCCGAATGACCCCGGCGGATCAAGCCGCGGATGATGTTCTTGCCGTCGGCTGGGGATTCTAGGCCGTTGAGATACGGTGCTGGCATCTCATCGAGAGAGCGGCCAAGCATGTAGTGCTGGAACATCATGTGGTCGCCGATGACGGTGTCGGTACCGATGCCCACGTGGTCTACGCCAATCAGGTTGACCATGTAGTCGTAGTGGTCCAGAACACACTCGATGTCCTGCTCCGGGTCGTCGCTGAGGGCGTTGGGTACGGCCGTGATGCAGACCAGGCCGCCCTTGGCGGCGCAGGCTTTCAGTTCCTCGTCCTTCCGGGTTCGCACAGTTGGCCGCAAGGTGTACGCGGCGTTGTGGCTGAAGACCACGGGCGTTTTGGAGAACTCGATGGCGTCCATCACCGTGGGGGTCGAGGCATGGGAGAGATCGATGGCCATACCGATGTCGTTCATGCGGTGGATAACTTGGATGCCGAATTCACTCAAGCCGCCGGGGTTGCGTTCGTACATGCCGTCGCCGATGTAGTTCTTGCGGTTGTAGGTGATGCCCGCCAGGCGTACGCCCATGGAGTGGAGTTGGTCCAGTCGCTCCAGTTTGTTACCGATGGGCAGGTGCTCCAGAGTCGGCAANAACCCGACATTGCCGGCCTGCTTAGCCGACAGAATCTCATNGGCGTTGCCTACACGGACCACATTCTCCTGGGCCGACACATCCGCCAGCATCNTGCCCACNTCGGCCGNCACGTCTTCGTACTCCACGAAGGACATCTCGGTGGCATTCTGAAGCGCGCCGAAGACGTTGGAGGTGGTCACCGTGGACCAGCCGCCGTACTGCACCGCCTCGAAGCCCCAGTGATATCGGTTGGTGCGCAGGAAGTCCACGAACCGGTCCATGGCCTCGGGCAACACGAACGGGTGCTGATGAACGTCGATCATCACCGCCTCTTCGGCCAGACCCGTGAACCGGGATTCCTCCTCTGCATTCAAAGGAACGGTAGAAGAAGGCACCCGTCCGATCTCTTTGGACATCAGAAAATCACTGATGCTGGTCATTGTTTTCTCACGAGGCGTCTGGTTGGGAAGAGGTTTGGAGTGTAATTTAGGCGGGGATTGGAGTCAACGGGACGGCGGCGGAATCGATAAGAGCCTAATTCACCGAAATTGCCACTCCGACCCCTTGGGTCTGTTCGTTGACCAAGAAAGAAGCGTTGTCTCGACCACGGGAGGTCTCCAGGTCGGCGTCGAACCGCTGACCGCCCATGGTGCCGATGAGCTCATACCGCTGCTCGGTGTAGAGCCGGCCTTCGTACTCCGAGCCTTTGACGTTCCGCTCGGTCTCTCCGGCCAGAAACATCTCGACAGCCTGGACCATCAATTCCTGGAACTCGTCTTGTCCCAGGTAAGAAGAGGCCTTCAAGAAGACGTAGCCCCACCGGATTCCGTTGTGTTCCAGCATGTGTACTGACTGCTCCCGTTGTTCCTTAGGTTGAGGACCTGCCGGCGCTCATGCCGAATTGCAGCACGACCGCTGACAGCAACACCGCGCCCAGGCAGAAAAATCCTACCGTAGAAAAGCCTCCAAGTGCAAGAAATGCCCCGCCTAAAGCGGCCCCGCCGACACCTCCCATCTGGTTGCTGGCGCCCAACATCCCAACGGCAGTGGCCTGGGAATTGCCGGAAATCTCAGTGCTTATAGCCAAGAACGTCGGCCATCCGACGCTGATAAACGTGATACTAACGAGAGCAACGCCCACCGTGCCCCAGGCGGATAAGTCGAAGGAAAATAGGAACAGAGATGCCAACCCTCCGGCCAAGGCGCAGGCAGCCACCACCTGGGCCCTTCGTTTTAAAACTACAACCAACCCTGCGGTGAAACTACCGATCACCACACCCACACCCACGATCGCCAACGGCGCCGCGGTCTCGCCAACACTCAATCCGTGTTCGCTGATCAGATAGGCGGCCAGATAACTGAATGTCCCGTAGAAGGCGATCCTTTGCAGGAAGTTGGCCGCCAAGGCAGACCGGAACAGGTCGATGCTCGCCATCTGTTTATACCGGGATATGAATGGGTAGTTCCGTGCTTCCGGTCTCTGAGATTTCGGGTACCAGAACCAGTGCAATACAGCACAAACCAGCAGCAGCGACCCGATCACCAAGAATGGGACACGCCAGCCGCCGGCGCTGGCCACCACCGCCACGGCGGGCACGCCGACCACTCCGGACAGCGATGCGAAGGCCATCAGCAGCCCGAACGCCCACGCTCTTTTAGCCGGGACTGTAACGTCGGCCACCGCAGCCATGCTGTTGGGCGGAATCATGCCGCCGGACAGACCGGTCACGACCCGCAACGCCAGAAGGACGCCGAACGTCGGAGCGAAAGCCGACGCCAAGACACTGATCGACAAAAAGGTCAGTCCGGTAACTGCCACCGAACGCCTGCCGAACGAGTCCGAGATCGGGCCGACCGAGATCACCGAGACGGCCCATGCGGCGAAAGTCACGGCGGCGAGCTGACCGGCTGCCGCCACGGAAACGCCGAATTCGGCGGCCAGGTCGACCAGAAGAGGCGACAACATCAACGTGACGCTTTGGACCAGGAACATGGCCACTGCGGTCAGCGACAGAAATCGGGTCTGATTCATCTGGCAGGGCTCACAGGGACCTGGCCGGTTCGCGTAGGAAAAAGACGATGATCACCACCGAAAAAGCCACCGCGCCAAGACACAGATAGCCGACGCCCGGGAACCCGCCTGCGGCCAACAGATAACCGCCGAGGGCAGCGCCGCCGACAGCTCCCGTCTGATTGCTGACCCCCAGCAAGCCGACACCCGTTGCTCGGGATTGACTCGAAACCTCGGTGATTACCGTAATCAGCACCGTCCAGGGGATGCTCAAGAGCCCGGTCGCCCCGGTTGCGGTGACCACCACCGCCCATACAGGTATATCGACCGAAAACAGGAACAATGCGGCGATTCCGCCACCCGAAGCGCAGACGGCGATGAGATGCATCCGGTCGTTGCGGTTGGCCACATACCCGCCGATATAACTACCGATCACCGTGCCGATGCCCACGGATGCCAGGGGCAGCGCCACTGCGCCCACGCTCATTCCGTAGTCGTCGATCATGTACGTCGCCAGATAGCTGAACATTCCCATGAATGCGATGCGCTGGGCGAAGTTGGCGGCCAGTATCGCACGTAGCACTGGGAGCGCCAAGAGAGACCGGTACCTGGAGAAAAACGAGAAGGACCTGTCTCTGGTAACCTCACCCCTCGGAAACCAGAACCAGTTGAGTACGGCGCAGGCGGCCAAAAGTGAACCAACCGTCACGAAGGAAATCCGCCAGCCCCCAAGATCAGCGGTCAAAGCCACTAAGGGTACCCCGATCACCGAAGACAACGTAGTGAACGCGATCAGTCCGCCCACGATCTTCGCTCGGCGGGCCTGAGGGACCACATCGACTACGGCCGCCATGCCGTTGGGGGGAATCATACCGCCGCCAAGTCCGGTTAACACCCTTAGGGCCATCAGGATACCAAGGTTCGGCGCGAAAGCTGAAGCCAGGACACTGATGGAAAGCAAAGAAAGCCCGGTCAACGCCACTGGCCTCCTCCCAAAAGAGTCGGACAAAGGTCCAACCGAGACCACGGATACGGCCCAGGCGGCGAATGTTGCAGTCGCGACCTGTCCGGCCACGGCAACTGATGTGTCAAAATCGGCGGCGATGGCGACCAACAATGGCGCCAACATCAATGCGGTTCCCTGAGTCGCGAAGAACGCCATGGCCACGGCGGCCAAAAAACGGGTCTGGTTCATCTAGGCCGACGCATGAGGTTCTCGAACCGCCAACCTCATCACCAGCGCTGAAACCGCCACCGTCGCCAGGCAAAAGATCCCCACGGCCGAGAATCCACCGATGGCTAAGAACGCCCCTCCCAAGGCCGAACCGATGAACCCGCCCATCCGGTTGCTAGCGCCCATCATGCCTATCGCGGTGGCCCGGGACGGGCCGGCGATATCGGTGGCGAAGGTGATGAACACTGGCCAGCCTATGCTGAGGACACAGACCGCTCCAAACGCAATAGCCACGGTGGCCCAAATGGCCGGGTCGATGGTGAAAACGATCAACACGCCCGCGCCGCCGGCCAGCCCCGAGACGGCCACCAGTCCGAGCCGCTTCTGATGGCTGGCGATCATTCCGCCGAAAAGACTGCCGATGACTGCCCCGGCGCCGACTACGGCCAGCGGCAACGCTGTTTCCCCGACACTCACATCATAGGAGTCGATGAGGTAAGCGGCCAGGTAACCCAATACTGCGTAGAACGCTATCCGCTGCGAGAAGTTGGCCAGCATCCCCACGCGGAACACCGGGATGGAACCCAGTTCCTTGAAACGGTTTAGGTAGGAGAATGACCGAGGTCCAGTGTTTGGACTTTTGGGATACCAAAGCCAAGATAGGGCGAATGTGGCCAGCAGCAGACCACCGACAACTAAGAATGGCAGCCGCCAGTCGGCGACGCTCGTTAGCACCGCGACCACTGGAACCCCGACCACCACTGCTGATGCCATAATGCCCTGGGCTACCCCGATGGCCCGTCCTCGTTTCTCCGGCGAGACCACATCGCTGATGGCGGCCATGCTGTTGGGCGGGATCATGGACCCGCCAAGTCCCGTTCCCATGAGCAAGAACATCAGTACGATGAAGTTCGGGGCGAAAGCTGCTGCTGATATGCAGACCCCCATTACACCTAGGCCGGTCAAAGCTACTAGCCGCCTTCCCAAGGAATCGGAAAATGGGCCGATCAACGGTGCGAAAATAGCCCAGGAGAAAAACGTGGCGGCGGCCAACTGTCCGGCCACAGCCACCGAGGTATCGAATTCGTTAGCGATGTCCACCAGCAATGGCCCAAGCATCAAAGCAACTGTGTTGTTGAGGAACAAAGCCGCGGCGATTATGGCGAACGCCCGTGCCTGGCTAGTTGCTCGGAGGCTGGCGGTATCGGTGGTCATGGGAAAAAGGGGAGAGGCGGGTTCTGGTCAATCTAAACGGCACGAAACCTGTTAAGAATCATGCTGTGATAAAACTAGGCCTCTAAGTAGTGGAGCTGAGGCCCCGATGAATCGAAGGAACCCCGTACCTTCCCAACGGCAATCGAGACGCTCTCCCAGATGAACTAAACACGGAGGTGTAATTTACTCTCCAGATATGAGCGGCCTTTCCAAGATTTCAACAACGACTCCCTTTTTCTCGCTTCAGGAAGAAAGTCATATTCTTCTTCATGTATCAGCACCCACGGACGAAAGGGTTGGCCGACTTTGTCCCTCCGGCATTGTGGTGTTCTAGGCGATTTTGGGTATTGCCGGTACTCCCGATGTAATAGCATCCATTACGCTCACTACGGAGAATGTATACGTAGTCCATATCAAGGGAGGTGGTGGAGCTGCGGGGACTCGAACCCCGTACCTCTTCAATGCCATTGAAGCGCTCTCCCAGATGAGCTACAGCCCCACATGTGGGAACGGCAACTGGTGCTCAGCCGTTAGGCTGATTGATTGCCGCGGTACAGCATAGCAAAACCGCTATGCGGGCACAATGACTTTCGCCGAAAGATTACCCTTTGCGAGAGTACTTCACCACGCGGCGTCCCTTGCCCCAATCGCCGGGGGTCACCACATACAGGTCTTTGTGGGTGTCAACCCAGATTCCGTGGCAGGACCGGTATTTGATGTCGCCCCACTGGGCCAGCCGTTCGCCTTCCAGGTTTAATACGCTGACCATCCCGCCGTTGTGCTCTGGAATGTAGACGATGTCTTCGTCGTCGACGTACATCAACGCCGGGCCGATGAGTTTGGTGGGCCAGGATGACACGAACTTGCCGTCCTGAGTGAACACCTGAACCCGGTCGTTCTCGCGGTCGGATACGAGTACCCGGCCCTGGCGGTCTATCCACACACCGTGGGGCAGGTTGAATTGGCCGTCGCCGGACCCGGGGTCACCCCAGGACATAATCAGCTTGCCGTCGGATGTGAACTTGTGCACCCGGGCGTTGGCATAGCCGTCGGCGATGAATATCTCACCGGAGTCGTTCACGGCGATTCCGGCCGGCATGTTGAAGGGTGCGCCGCTATGGGTCACGCTGGACCAAGTGGTGGAGCTGTAATCGTCCTGGGCGACACCTGTGTCCGATCGGAACCCTTCCTCGCCGATGGTCATCAGGAGTTTGCCGTCGTTGGTGTACTTGAAGACCTGGTGTTTGTTCCGATCCACCAGCCAGACGTTGTCCTCTTTGTCCAGGTAGATGGCATGGGCGAAGGAGATTAGCCCGGCGCCCCAGGACGAAACGAGATTGCCGTCCCGATCGAAGATGCAGATCGGGTGCTCCGGGTCACGGTTGAAGCAGTAGACGCGGTCTTTGGAGTCGCCGTAGACGGCAGCCGCCGGCATATCCCAACCTTCGGGCAGCTTGGCCCAGTCTTCGTCCACATCG
This sequence comes from Chloroflexota bacterium, assembly GCA_002698265.1. Taxonomy (GTDB): domain Bacteria; phylum Chloroflexota; class Dehalococcoidia; order Lucifugimonadales; family UBA3495; genus UBA9611. The sequence continues at coordinate 17,824 of NZVX01000050.1, forward strand.
TAGGTGTATTTGCCGGCTCCTACGGTAGTTGTTGCAGCCATTATTCTTTCTCCTCGCTTTTGGTTAGTAGGGGCGGATGCCTGGAGTCTTGACCCGGAAACTGTATAGCGACACACCGGGGGTGGTGTAAACGGTGCGGAAGTCGGGACCGCCAAATGCGATATTACGAGGCACCTCGGGCCCTCGAATCACGCCCAGGTGGGTCCCATTGGGCTCAAAAACCCAGATGCCGCCGGAGCCGGTGCAGAAGATTCGACCGAGGGTATCAACCTTCATGCCATCGGGCACGCCCATTTCTGCCGAGGCCATACTGGCGAAAACCCGGTTGTCGCTCAGCGTGCCATCGGCGGCCACATCGAAGGCCCGGATCTTCCGGTGTTCGCAGACCAGCCCTTTTTCAGCCTCTTCGAAACAGACCTGGCTCTCCCGGCTGATGGCCACATACAAGACAGATTCGTCTGGCGAGAAAGCCAGCCCGTTGGGATATTCACAGCCATCGGTGGCCACGGATATCTGGCCATCGGGCGCGATGCGGAACACTCCGGCGAAATCGTACTCACGTTCGTCTTCAGGCAGGCGGAGATGCGGGTCCGTGAAGTAGATGCTCCCGTCGCTGCGACAGACCACATCGTTGGGCTTGTGGAAACGCTGTCCGTCCCAGCGTTCGGCGATGGTGGTCACCGTTCCGTCGGAATCCATGCGGGTCACACAACGGTGGTCGGCGCCTTCGCACATGAGGAGCCGGCCTTGGCGGTCGAAAGTGCAGCCGTTGCCCTCCCCGGTGCCCTCGCGGACAACGCTCACCCCTGCCGTCTGGTCCCAACGCTGCAGGCGGTTGCCGACGAGATCTACGAAGGTCAGATAACCCTCCGGATGCCATAGGGGCCCCTCGGTGTTGCCCAGGTCTGTGGCTAGGAGTGTGTGCTCTGGTGATTCCAGAACATCGTCGAGGTTGTCAGGCATGGGATTCTCCGGGGCCATATGTGGGATCCGGGTTCGACAGGCGAGATTATAACAGCATGCCGTGCGTGGCGCACTCTGGGCAGAGCACTGTTTGACCGTTCCCATGGGCTTGATTAGAATGCCAGTCACCCACCTTAGAACGAGGGTGACTGGAGTACAACATGGTCAACATGAAGCCAAGCGACTCTGTCGAAGCCATCGCCGTGGAGCTTCGGGCACAGGCGGTGCGACTCTGGGGCGAACAGCGCGCCGGTGAGTTGGAGGCGTCCATCAGTCAGACCGCCCAGCAGCTCTGGGACCTGGGTCAAGAGAAGGTAGACCGGGACCTTGAACCCGGTTTTTATCAGTAGTCCCGATTCGCGACAGCCATTTTTCCACGAGGTCCGAGAATGCCACAGCCATACGAACTAACAGTGTCCCAAACGGCCCAGCAGATCAAAGACAAGAAGCTGTCGCCGGTGGACCTGGCCCAGTCCCTTCTGGAGCGCATCGACGCCACCGATAAAGACCTCAAGGCCTGGGTGACTATCGACCGGGAAGAGGTTTTAAACAACGCCAAGCAGCGGGAAGAAGAGGCTAAGCAGGGGAAGACTCAAGGTCTGCTTCACGGCGTGCCGGTGGGATTGAAAGACATTTTCTATACCGCCGGCATGAAGACCGCGGCCGGGTCCAAGGTCTACGCTGACTTCGTGCCAGATTTCGACGCTACATCAGTCGCCAAGATCAAAGAGGCCGGCGGAATCATTTTGGGCAAGGCCGTGACCACCGAGTTCGCCACTTCCGACCCATCGCCAACCTTCAACCCCTGGAACTTTGAACACACTCCCGGCGGCTCCAGCAGCGGGTCATCGGTCGCCGTCGCCACCAAGACCGTCGGCGCGGCCCTGGGCTCCCAGACCGGTGGCTCGACCTGCCGCCCGGCCGCCTACAACGGGATAGTCGGACTCAAGGCCACCTACGGCCGCATCAGCCGTTACGGGGTGGTGCCGGTGAGTTGGTCGCTTGACCACGTTGGGATCCTGGTTCGCACGGTGGAAGACGCGGCCCTGATGTTGCAGGTCTTGTCGGGCGAAGACGCCAACGACCCCGGATCGTTGAGTGGGCCTGTGCCAGATTTTCTGAAACAGATGGCCGACCACAACCGGCCGCCGCGCATCGGCATCGTAAGCGATTATTACTCGGATGAATCGACTCCTGAGGTCTGGGCCAACACTCAAGAGACCGTCGAGCAGTTGGCCGTCGCTGGCGCTGAGGTGGTGGAATTGAGTCTGCCGGACAGCTTCAAATCCTGCCATAGCGCCCAACGGATAGTTATGAACGTGGAATGCGCCGCATACCACGAGCAGTTCCACTCCACACAGGCCGAAGATTACGGGCCCAGGGTGCGCTCCGGCATGGAGATGGGCATGCTGATACCGGCCACCAAATATCTGCAGGCTCAGCGGCTGCGCCGGAAGTTCCGGCAGGACATGGTCCAGATGGCGCAACAGGTGGACGTGGTCCTTACTCCGGCAATACCCGCCCCCGCGCCAAGGGATCGGAACACGACCGGAGACGCTTCATTCCAGGTGCCCTGGACCACAAGCGGCCTGCCGACAATCACTCTGCCTTCGGGCTTGAGCGAGGACAGCCTTCCAATGGCGGTCCAGTTGGGCGCACTACCTTTCGAAGAAGGCAAACTGCTTGGCGCCGCCAAGTGGTGCGAAGCAGCCCTCGGACTGTCCCTTTCCCCGCCAAATTACAGCTAGATAGATTACGAAACAGGTCTCGCAAACGAACCCTGGACTGCCTGGCGGCATCAAATCCCGTAACGTCACCGATTGAAGCGCAATAATTTATTGCTGACTAACTGACACTTTCCTCTGTCATTCTGAGGCGCAAGCCGAAGAATCTAGTTGTCCTGGGCCAACGCTTCCGATGAGCAAATCGATCTCGATTCGATCAGGTTGATAGACGGTAGAAGAG
>NZVX01000051.1 GCA_002698265.1 Chloroflexota bacterium
TTCCGCGGAAGGGTGCCCAGCCACTTTCACGACATGTCATTCTGAGCCAGCCGTCCTTTCTGGGAAGGATGGAATCTGCCAAGTGACACCAGGCCGGAGAGAATACAGCATCGGCGGGATGGCAGGGATGCTGGAATTGGCAGATTCTTCGGTTCACTCAGGATGACAGAATAGTGTTACGGCGGCGTCCAAGAACTTAGCCGTGCCACTGCCGCCTAATCCGGGATCAGAGTCATGACTTCTCTGGAGAAACGCTCCATATTCTCCTGGAGCTCCGGAACCGTTGCGCCCTGGAAGGTGATGATGAAGTTGGAGACGCCCAGGTCTTGGTACTGACGCAGGTCGGCGGCGATCTGCTCTGGTCCACCGTGCATCATCTCGCGGGAGCTGCCGGCCGAATCGTCGAAGACCACCCCGGTGCTAAAGGTGAGCGACACCGCATCCTCGGGCCGTCCGGCTTCCACGGTCAGCTTGCGTAGCCGCGCGATCTTGCCGCCCAGTTCTTCCGGGTCGAGGATGGCTGGGGGCCGCAGTCCTATCGGCATCCAGCCGTCGCCGTACTTGGCGGCCCGGCGGATGGCGGGGCCGGTGTGTCCGCCGATCCAGATGGGCGGATGGGGTTTCTGCGCCGGCTTGGGCTCGAATCCGCTATCGGAGATCTGGTAGTACTTCCCGTTGAATGATGGGCTCTCCTTGGTCCAGAGCTCCTTGTAGAGCTGGAGGTACTCGTCGGTGACCGCACCTCGTTCTTTGTAGGTGTCCAGCCCCATAGCCTGGAACTCTTCTTCCATCCAGCCCACGCCCGCGCCCAGGATGACCCGGCCGCCGGACAGCACGTCCAGCGTTGAAAGTATCTTGGCCGTGAGGACCGGGTTGCGGTAGGGAATGATCAACACGTGGGTGCCCAAGCGCACCCGCTGGGTGCAGCCGGCGATGAAGTTCAGGGCCGCCAGTGGTTCGTAGTACGGCTCGTCCGGCCGGAAAGTGGCGACGCCGTCGGCGGCGTAGGGGTAGAAGGAATCGACTTTCTTGGGCAGAATTATGTGGTCGCTGACCCAAACGTGGTCGTAGCCCAAGTCTTCGGCCCGTTGGGCTACGCTGCGGAGTTGTTCCGGGCCCGCCATCTCGCCGCGGCTGGGCAATGAGGTTCCGAAAGTGACTGGCATCTAGCTTCTCCAGGTTCTGCCTGAGTCCAAGTTGGGGCCAGTGTAGCAGACCACGAGAGCGGAGACACCGGAAAAATTTAGTTACGCTCCCTCTTGATTACGTAGGTGCCGCCGATGTAGTCGTGCCATCCCCGTTTCTTGGGGTCCCAAAGCACCCACAGGAACCCAATGAACATGATCAGGAAGACAATCACCTTCCCAAGCACCTCACGCAGGAGAATCTGCTTCAACGACGGTTGGTGGTCGTCGGCGTCGACAACCTGGAGGCCCAGCAACATCTTGCCGGGAGTTTGTCCCAGTTTGTAGGTGAAGATCGTATGGTAGCTAACGAAGAGCAAGGGGAATACTCCGGGGACATCGATAACCAGAGTGATGAGCAGGCTCCCAATGATCGGGGCGACGACATCGATTACGGCCGCACCCAGGCGGGTCATGAAGCCGACGTATTTAGAATCGCCATGTACGCCCGCATGCTCGGCGCCGCAATTGGGACAGAATCCCACCCCTCGACGGAGGCGCGCCCCGCAATGTTCACAGGGAAAAGTGCCGGCCTGATCGGCCCACGGTCCATCAGGCCAGTTGGGGAGTTCGTCACCGATATGCTCTGCAGATTCAACAGGCGGACACAGCGCACAGGACTTGGCCGACGGGGAAAAGTGCTCCCGGCACAATGGGGTGACGCCGCATTTGGTGCAATTGAGGGCCTCTTCTCGGGCCACCGGCACCCCGCAGGCCCGGCAATAGGGGATGTAGCCGTTCTCCAGCACGTCGGGTACCGGATCGGACTTTATAGCCGTGCCACAATGGACACACTCCGCGGCCCTCGTCGCCACCGCTGATCCGCAGTTCCCGCAGAACTGCTTTGCCGAAAATTTGTTAGGCTCAACCTCAGCCATCTGCCGTCCTAGGTCAAGATGATTCTTAGGCGTCTTACGTCATACGAAAGACGCCCGCTGATAGAGTACTACGAATCTTAAACTTCGGATGGATGGAATCTGGGTAGCCTCACTCGCTATAGCTACAAGATTTTTGGGCGCGGTTGTACCGCCAGAATAGCATGTGCTAGTCTGAATATCGAAGAGTTTTTGGAGAGTACTAACAGATGCCGAAAAAAGTGGTCGTCGCTATGAGTGGAGGGGTGGACTCCTCTGTGGCCGCTCTGCTGTTGCAGAAGCAGGGCTACGACGTCGTGGGCGTCACCATGAAGCTCTACAACCTGGACGGCGAGGACCTACCGCCCAATTATCAGGGCTGTTGCACTCTGGATGACGTTGAAGATGCCCGCTCAGTCTGCCGCAAGTTGGGCATACCCCACTACGTATTGAATACCCAACGGGAATTCCAGTCTCAAGTGGTGGACTATTTCACGTCCGAATACCAGCTGGGCCGCACGCCCCACCCTTGTATCGCCTGCAACGACAAGATCAAGTTCAGCCACCTGATGGAACGGGCCGCGGTATTGGAGGCCGACTACGTCGCCACAGGGCACTACGCCCAGATTGAACGGACCTCCGGCGGGACCGTGCTCAAGAAGGCCGTCGATGCCTCCAAAGACCAGTCGTACGTCTTGTTCGGAATGGGTCAGGACCAGTTGGGCCACACGCTCATGCCCGTCGGCGCTTACGCCAAGAGCGAGATTCGGCAAATGGCCGAAGACGCCAAATTGCTGAACGCCGCGAAGCCCGACAGCCAAGACATCTGCTTCATACCTTCGGGAGACTACAAGTCTTTTCTCAAAAAGAGATTGGACACGGTCCCTGGCGACATAGTTGAACTTGACGGGACTGTGGTAGGCCGGCATGAGGGAATCGAATACTTCACCATTGGACAGCGTCGTGGCCTGGGCATCGCCGGGAGGGAGCCCCGCTTCGTCATCCGTTTGGAGCCAGAGACCCGGCGGGTGATCATCGGGCCGGAAGAAGCCTTGATGGAGGGGGAGATGCGGGTGTCAGCGGTTAATTATCCCCTGGGAGTTGTGCCTCAGGGGCCGGTTGAGATCAACGTAAAGATCCGCTACAAGTCCAGCGAGGCCCCGGCGGTGTTGCACCCCAGCGCCGACGGCGCGATTGTTCGGTTTACCCGGCCACAGAGGTCGGTCACGCCGGGCCAAGCTGCGGTATTCTATCAAGGTGATGTGCTGTTGGGCGGTGGGACGATAGAACCGGGCGTAATTGCCGGCGTTCCAGAGGACCAGCCCGCGGCAACTGCCTAGCATTCAGCGAGGTGGCCAATGCCGGACCTTACCCTTGAATCTGGGATTCACAGCCGAGGCGTCAAGTTCGTCGCCGGCGTAGATGAGGCGGGACGAGGGCCTCTGGCCGGCCCGGTTGTCGCCGCGGCCGTGATCCTTCCCCCAGACCTGACCGGCTCCGAGCCTTGGCTGCAGTTACTGGACGATTCCAAGAAGCTGTCTCAAGCCCGGCGGGAGCGCGCTGCCGACGCGGTCCACCAGCATGCGCTGGCCGTGGGCGTGGGGATTGTTAGCCCGAAAGACATCGACCAGATGGGCATCGGCCGGGCCGCCCTGGCGGCCATGCTACGCGCCGTAGGGCAACTTCCTTTTGAGCCAGGGCACCTGCTCTTGGACTACATCTACGTGCGCGAGTGCCCTTACACCTACGACACCATCGTCAGGGGCGATAGCCGCAGCTACTCCATCGCCGCCGCCTCCAACGTGGCCAAGGTCACCCGCGACCGGCTGATGGTCGAGGCTGAGGAGACCTACCCCGGCTACAACTTCGCCAGGCACAAGGGCTATCCCACTAAGGCCCACTTCCAGCGGCTGAACGAGCTCGGCCCCTGCCCAATTCACCGCCGGTCATTCGCCCCGGTGGCCCAGGCCAGTATGTTTTTCACCGGCGACGACTGAGATTGACCACGCCTCAAGGCCGCCTGGGCCGATGGGGAGAGGATGAAGAGGCCAAACCTAAAAAGGCAGCCCGCCGATACGTACCGACCAGAGGACCATAAGCACCAACACGGTCAAGCCGAAAGAGAGAATCATGCAGCCCCATCGTTGGTTCACAGAAGAAGTCTAACAGCCGTCTGAGGAGTTAATTACGGTCACTGGCTGGAGTTATTCTTGCCACCGAAGGTATCTAACCGGTTGTACCGGCAACGCAGTTAGTAAGGGCGGCTAGGTGGCCGGCGCCGAAGCCGTTGTCGATGTTGACTACTGACACACCTGGGGCGCAGCTATTCAGCATGCTGAGCAGCGGGGCCAGACCGTCGAAGCTGGCGCCGTAGCCGGTGCTGGTGGGCACCGCAATCACTGGCACCGACACCAACCCCGCGACCACGCCGACAAGAGCGGCGTCCATGCCCGCCACGACCACCAACACCCGTGCCTTTTGAAGCACCGGCATCTGGTCCAGCAGCCGGTGGAGGCCGGCCACGCCGACATCGCTGATTAAGGTGACATCATTGCCCATGAGCGATGCCGTCAGCACAGCTTCTTCAGCTACCGGCAGGTCGGCCGTGCCGGCGGTCACCACGATTATCCCCTGCATGAGGGGTGTTGGTTGGGGCGCGGGAACCACGATGGCGTTGGATAGGTGGTGGAACTCTGCTTCAGGCGTGTCTTCAAGCACCGCCTGATAGGCTTCCTGGTCCGATTTCGTCACCAGTACGGGATGGCCCCGCCCCTTCATGGCGCTGACGATCTTGGCCACTTGTTCCGGCGTCTTGCCCTTGCCAAAGATGACTTCTGGCCAGCCGGTGCGCAGCGAGCGGTGGTGGTCCAGCTTGGCGAAATCCAGGTCCTGGTATGGCAGGTCGCGCAACTGTTCCATCACGCTATCCACAGTCATGCCGTTCTCTTTGAACCGGGCAAGTAGGTCCCTCAACCGAGTCTCTTCGATGGTATTGCTCCTTGAAGCCTGTTGGGACCGACGGTGTGAGTACGCCGATCCCGATTGATCCGTTACTGATTCTAAGCGAAAACCTTGTTGCCCACAAAGGGCTCGACGGCTTCTTTGACCCTGGCGCCCACATTGCTGAACTTGCCTGCTACATCGGCGGGTATGCTGGCCTTGGAGAACATGATCACCACGAACAATTCTCCTGAGGACAAGACGCCGCCAAATCCCAGAACCGACTTGATCCCGTTGGGAATGACGAAGTCATCCTGTGCGGGGATGTACGGGCTACCCACTGCCTCGAGCACGTAGAAAGTGTTGTAGGTCTTGGACGGCATGTCGCCGATCAGCATGGGGTCGGGCCGCATGACCGAACCGACATCGAGGCCAAACTGGGTCAGCAACCGGGAGATCATGGGGATGCCGGCCACCATGTCGGCGGACGCCAGAGGGATGGCGCGGTGCCCGTTAGACTTGCTCCGCGACTTCAGTCGTCATTGTCCCCCATGGTTGCCAGCATGGTTAGACAATTCGTGTCGTCGCTGGGCGCCGATCCCAGGATCCCCTGGGCGAAGCCCTGTAGTCCCTGGTCGAGTTGATCGTACGGGAGGGCCTTGTAAAAACAGGCCAGGGCGTTGGCGCTGCCGCCGGAAGAATCGGTGATGTTCTCGTAAAGGTAGCTTACGATCTTGTTCGCCATGTCCTCCATGCTGGAAGCGCCGCCTCCCAACGCCGCGAGNTTGGCGCCGCACTCCTTCAGGTCTGCATCCGAGAATCTAGAGTAGTCTTACATTTTCCCCTCCCTTTATTTAGGCCATTTTGGACTGCAAATGTATCGATGATGGAACCAATGATTGGCTTTGGGTTGGTCCGGCTACAGCAATTCCCGCCGGGCCGCCTCTGTCGTCCTTTGATAGACCTCTTGGAACGGCGTCCCGGTCTCCAGAGCGATGCGGCGTACCTCTTCCGGCTCCGGAGCGGCGCTGATTGCGACGCCATCCAGCAATTTGAACTTCACGGTGACGGGCCCAAGACTGGTCTCGATGGTGACCATCTTCCGGTCGGCCACGTACCGGTCGACTGGGCGGGTGCGGATGCCCAGAGTGGGTGTTTCCCGCAGGATCAATTCCGACGCCTCACGCTCCTTGCCCTTGGGCACCAGGACGGAAAGTATTGTCCCGGGGCGGTTCTTTTTCATCTGTATCGGCGTGTTCCAGACGTCCAACGCGCCGATGGCGAACAGCCGCTCTTGGGTGTAACCCAACACCAGACCGGAAACATCGTCCAGATTGGTCTCCAGCAGAACTACTTCTCCCTGTATTACCGAAGATGTGGCTTCAGCTTGGGCAAGGTCGGCCAGCCACACTCGAAGGGCGTTGGGGAACCCGGCCGGGTCCTTGGTGCCCAGTCCCAACCCAACGCGGTCCACGTTGAAGGCGGGACGGCTGAAGTCCGCCAGGGTGGTGATCAGGGCCGCTCCCGTGGGGGTGGTCAGTTCGCCCGCATCCTCGTACATGGGCTTGTCGCCGACCACCGGCGCTCCCGCGGCGGCGATAAGCTCCAGAGTGGCTGGAGCTGGATTGGAGTAACCACCTGCCCATCGCGGTGGGGTGGCGTTCCCGATGACCAGCGGCCCGGCGTGGATGCCGGAAACCTCCAGGTATTCAAAGCCGATGGCCGAACCGACGACGTCGACCAACGTGTCCACGCTGCCCAGTTCTTCCAGTTCCAAGATGTCTTGAGTCTCGCCGTGGACCCGGCACTCGGCCGCCCACAAGGCGTTTAAGACCTGACTGGACCTGTCTTTCACGGATTCTGAGAGGCTGCTGCCCGCCACCGTTTCCAGCAGTTGTTTCGGGGAGTGACGGGTTTGGTCTTCCAGGTCGACTTTCAAGTAGGTGCCCCGCATCTCGCAGCGAGTCTCCTGGCGCGCCTCCAGCCGGTAGCCTCCGACGTTCAACTTGCCCAATTCGGCTTCCAGGTGCTCGATGGGCATGCCCAGGTCGGCTAACGCGCCCAGCATCATGTCGCCGCTGGCGCCGCCGATGGGCTGTATGTAAGCGATTCTCATGAGTGCTATTAGGCCTTCAACACGGTTTCTGTGAGGTTGAGTTGGTCGTTTAGGCTCCCGGATCGAAGTCCGGACATGTCCAGAGACACCCACAAGTAGCCGATCTTTTTGATGGCTGCAACTATCTCCTTACGGTGCCCGAATGCGAAGTCGATTCCATCTTCTCCGACCTCAATGCGGCACAGGCGGTCGTGATGCCTGGCCCGGACCTCTTTCAGGCCTAGTCCGCGCAGGTAATCTTCAGCCTGCTCGATCCTGGACAGGTTCTCGACGGTAACGGGGATGCCGTAGGGGACTCGCGACGATAGGCAAGGTTGGGCCGGCTTGTCCCAGATTGGAATGTCCAGCGATCTGGCTATGGCGCGAACGTCGGCCTTGGTCAGTCCGGCCTCCACCATGGGACTGCGGACCCGGTGCTCGGACGCGGCGATCATACCCGGACGGTAGTCTCCGATGTCATCGGTATTGGCGCCGTTGACCACCCACTCGATGGTTTCTTTGTCCGCCAGCGCTGTGAGTTCGGTGTAAAGCTCGGTCTTGCAGAAGTAGCACCTCTGAGGCGAATTTGCCACGTAGCCCTCTCGGTCCATCTCATTGGTGTGGATAATGCGGTGGGCAAAACCGAACGTTTCAGCCAGTCTGATAGTCTCTTCAAGTTCGCGTTTGGCCAGGGCCGGAGAGACTGCGGTGACCACCAGGGCCTTTTCACCGAGCACGCGGTGGGCCGCCACGGCTACCAGAGTGCTATCTACGCCCCCTGAGAATGCAACGGCAACCGAGCCCATCTCGGAGAAGATATCTTCCAATGCTGCCAATTGTGTTTTGGTGGTTGAGGTCATGGCTACTCCCGCGCGCTGACTCTTCGATGCCCTGATTCGGTTAAGGGTTGCACCGGCGGTTAAATCAAACGATAGTCACGTGGACAAAGTATCCACCTGGTAGATCAATTTTATAATTGCGGTTACTACTTCAGTCTTGATTCAGGAATTTCGACACCGCGGCGGCGAACACCTCGGCACGCTCGATCATGAGTAGATGCCCCGCGTTGCGAATGACCAATAATTCGGAACCGGTCACCAGACGGGTAAAGTCCTCGGCGTAGACCGGAGGGATGATGCGGTCGTTTTCGCCCCACAGCACCAGGGTCGGCGCCTTGATGCGGTAGGCGCGGCGCTTCAGTCCCCGGTCGGGGATGGGCCAAAGGAACTTTCCGGCGGCGGTCAGATCCTGCATCCGGTCGGCGGCCAACTCGGCTTTCAGGTTGGAATTGGCCTCGAAATCCGCAGGGGAAAGGCTCATGGAACTGGAAGCCGAAGACCAAAGTTCGTTCTGAAGGTCGTCGGCGGTCATGGATAGCAGGTCGGCCACCGGGTCCGAGTCGCGCCAAGTCCCTGCGGGGGCTGCCAGTACCAGGCGGTCAACGTAGCTGGGCGACAGCGCGGCCATCTCGGCCGCAATCATCCCTCCCAGGAAATGGCCCACCACATGGGTCTTGGACACACCCAACGCGTCCAAGAGCTCAAATTGGTAGAGAGTTAGGTCGGCAACGTCGTCCAGTTTTTCCAGGCCGGTGGACTTGGAATATCCAGGCATGTAGGGCGCATAGACCGTGAACGACTTGGCCAGGGTGTCCAGAAACGGCGCCCAGCCCTTCTGCCCGATGGCCCCGTGGAGGTACAGCAAAGGCGGCCCGCTACCGTCCTTCAGCACTTCGGCTTCGAATTCTCCACCCCTCAGGGATATATTCAAGGTCTCCGGCATGTGTACTCCGTGTTGGGATTTGCGATCCTGGGCAGGTTTTCTGATCCGCTCATGGTGAGCTTGTCGAACCACTGCTTGGGCTGACATTGGTTTCCGTCCCTAGCATGACTTAAGCACATCCTTCGACGGGCTCAGGACCAACGGAGCTAGGCGAATATTTAGTAAATAGCTGAGATTGTCTCTTAAAGTTTTCCGTACCACCCGGCGGTGGCCCGCCCAATCTCATCCGGCGAGTCCTCTTGGATGAAGTGGATTCCCTTGACCGTTACTTCTTGCTGGTTGGGCCAGGTGCGACAGAACTCCCGTTGCGGCCCGGTGAGAATGGCGCCCGGCTCGGCGTTGATGAACAGCTTGGGTACCTCGCTGCTGGCCATCCACTCGCCATAATCGGACACGATCTTGACCACATCGGCGGGCTCGCCTTCGATGGGAATCTCCCGGGGCCAGGTCAGGGTGGGCCGCCGCGACTCCCCGGTCTCCAGATAGGGACGGCGGTAGACCTCCATCTCCTCTTCGGTCAGGCCCCGGAGCACGCTGCCCGGCAAAACCCGCTCCACGAAGACATTCTTCTCTAGCACCATCTCTCCGCCTGCGGGAGAGCGGAACCCTTGGAACACCTGGCGGGCGGCATCCGGCCATTCCTCCCAGGTAACCGGCCGGACGATGGCCTCCATGTAGACCAGGCCTTTGACGCGTTCCGGGTTTCGTTTGGCCCAGTGGAAGCCCAGGGCCGAGCCCCAATCGTGCACCACCAGCGTGACACCGCTAGTCAGACCCATGGCGTCGAACCATCCGTCCAGAACGGCGCTGTGGTCGGTGAAACGGTAGGAGCCGTTGGGAGAACTCCCCGATTCGCCCATGCCCATCAGGTCCGGTGCCAGGCACCGGCCAACAGGACTCAGATGGGGAATGACGTTGCGCCAAAGATAGGACGACGTGGGATTCCCGTGGAGGAATACGATGGGGTCCCCATCGCCGGTATCCACGTAAGAAATCTCAGTCCCACCGGCGGCTATTCGACGGCGCGGATGGGAGTCTTGGGCTGAGATCGATGCTTGGGTCAAATCAGGTCCGCCCTTTACCGGATAACGCTCTGGGCGGCGTCGGTCAACTTCTCCGGCCACCAGCGGGTCTCATACTCCGACCAGATGTCTTTAAGGTGGGGCATGACCTCGTTGGCGAACAGGGTGGTGTTCTTCATGGCCAGCTCTTTGGGCATGTCGCCGAATTGGAGCAGCACCATCAGGTTGCCTACGCGCAGTTCCTTCACGGCGTGGGTCAACTCTTTCACAACCGTCTCCGGGCTGCCCACGATGACGTTGCCCGCCTCCAGGTAGTCGGTCCAGGTGAAATCGCTGAGCTGCTTGCTCCGGGACTGCATGGTGGTGTTGCTGGCCGCTGAAGCGTTGGTTTTCACCGTGCGGTAGCCGGGCGGGTTGGCATATCCGGCGGGGATATGTAGGCTCTTCTTGAAGAAATACTCGATGGAGTCCTTGTACTCCTGGGCCTGTTCGTCGGTCTCGGAGACGGCGACCAACTGCAGGAACCCGGCGTGGTAGGGGTTGAAGTCCTTGCCCTTCCGCTCCATCTCGTCCCAGAACCCGTCCAGGATAGTCTTGCCAACCTTGTAGCCGGAATAGCTGAGATAGCAATAGACGTAGTCGTTGTCAATGGTCCAGTCCCAAGTCTCCAGGCTGCCACTGCCGGGCACCCAGATGGGAGGGTGGGGCTGCTGGTAGGGCCGGGGCCAGATGTTTACATAGCGGAGTTGGGTGAATTTCCCGTTGAAGGCGAAGGGCTCCCGCTCCTTCCAGGCCTTGATTACCAGGTCGTGGGCCTCTTGATACTTCTCCCTAAGGGTGGCAGGCACCTGGCCGTACCCGAATATCGTGTCCATCGAGGTTCCTAGAGGGAAACCGGCGATGAGCCGCCCACCGCTCATAACGTCCAACATGGCCATCTCTTCGGCCACCCTAACGGGCGGGTTGTAGAGGGCCAAGCTATTGCCCAGCACCACAACGGCTGCCTTGGAGGTGGCGCGGATCATGGCCGACGCCATCAGGTTGGGCGAGGGCATCATGCCGTAGGCGTTTCCGTGGTGCTCGTTGACGCAGATGGCGTCGAAACCCATGGCCTCGGCATATTCCAGCTCGTCGAGAAAATCGTTGTACATGCGGTGGCCCTTTTCCGGGTCGAACAGGGAGTTTGGTGCGTCTACCCACACGCTGTGATAATCTTTCTCGAAGTTATCGGGCAGGTCCTGGTAGGGCATCAGGTGGAAGAAGCACAATTTCATGGTTGAGTTTTCCTCTCGGCTGAGTTGCCTGGAATTGTACAAGAACCCCGATGTCGACGCCACTGGCCCAGAACCGGGACACAGGAGCGGTTAAATGGCGGCTGGAAATACGGAGATCGAACACCGGGTGGCCGTGGCAAAGCGGTTGGCCGCAAACATCAGGGCGTACCTGGGCGAGTTGACGCCAGAACAATGGGAACAACAGAGCGCCTGCGCCGAATGGCAGGTGCGGGACGTGGTCAGCCACCTGATCGGCGGAGCGGAACGGCAGGCTGACAGCATGGAACGGGGCCGGAGCGGCGATGCGAACCCACCGGCCGGGTTTGTGCCCCCGGAGCCGGCTGCGCTATCCGCCGCCAACGCTCAACGGGACATCGACCGGCGCAACGAGATGGCCGGCAACATCCTGGAGTCCTTCGCCGCCAGCTACGAGAAGCTCCACCGGGAGTTCGACGAATACGCCCAAGGATCATGGGACACCCTGGCCTGGCACGTCCGACGCGGGGCCCTGACTGGGACGGCATATGTGGAACTGCGCATCCAGGAACTGGCCATCCACGATTGGGACATCCGGTCCGCCTTCGACTCCAATGCTGGCCTTGACCCGGCCTGTGTGCCGGTGCTACTGGACATGTCGCCAAGGTGGCTGGGCATGTGCTTCCGACCCTCAGCCACTTTAGCCAAGCCTGTGGTCTACGGGTTCAAGGTCGGAGGCGAAGCGTACCGGATGACCGTCACGGGAGATGCGTTTCAGATGGAAGCTGGGGATGCTTCGCAGCCGGACCTCTCTCTCTCTGCCACCGGCGAGCAGTACCTGCTGTTCACCTATGGGCGGCTGAACGCGGCCGACGGCATCCACCTGGGCAGGCTGTCGGTCGACGGCGATGTCTCCCATCTGGACCAGTTCGAGGTCTGGTTCAAGGGGCTTTAACCGGACTTATTCGTGAGGGTGTAAACTTGCGCCGCGCCTGTGATAAGCTCGTTAGTGGGCATAACATTCCACCCTATCTTGTCGATAAAACGGATGGGAACAGAGAGTTATTTAAATTGACCACTGGTTCAAGCGATGTGGTGATCGTTGGCGGCGGGATTGTCGCCTGCCTCAGTGGCTATCTGCTGGGCCGCCGAGGTTACAAGGTTACTATCTTAGAGGCCGACTCGTTAGGGTCCCACGCCTCAGGGTTCGCATTCGGTGGACTGGACCCGCTGACCGGGGTCGGTCTTCCGGAGCCGTTGCTGGATTTCAGTCTGTGGTGCTACGGCAGGCATCGGAGTCTTGCCAGGGAGCTTCATGAGGCCACGGGGATCGACGTTGGATTCGAGTTGCGGGACCGGCTGAATCTGGCATTCACCGACGACGATGTCCGCGCCGCCAAGCAAGGTATCGAATGGATGAAGGATGTCGGTGGGTTCAACGTCGAATGGGTGGATAACTCTCAGGCCAGGAAGATCGAGCCCCAGGTTAGCCGTGAGATCGCCGGAGGGGTCTTCGCCCAGAGCCCAGCGGCCGTGGAGCCCTACCGGTTCATTTTGGCGGCTATGCGGGCTGGAGAGCGCTACCACGTGGAGATGCTCCAGCGCCGCGCCACGGGTCTGATAAGTGACGGCGATAAGTGTACTGGCGTAACGTTGGAGAACGGCAGCATCAACGCCGGAATCGTAGTCCTGGCCATGGGTCCGTGGACCGGCCAGGCTTCGAAGTGGTGCGGGGTGGACATTCCGGTGACACCCCTGAAGGGACAGATACTAAGAATGCGGACTCTCCATGATCCCCTCAAACTGTCGGTGAACTACTCGCACAGTTATGTGGCGACCAAATCCCACGGCCTGATCTGGGCCGGCACCACCGAGGAAGAGTCCGGCTTCGACGACAGCCCCAATTCAGCGGCCCGGGACAGCATAATGGCTGATTTTCTCAAGATGATTCCTGGCATGAGCGACGCCGAACTGGTACAGCAGACCGCCTGCCTTCGCCCGATGTCGGCAGATGGACTTCCGATCGTGGATAAGATCAACGGGTGGGACAATCTCTACGTCGCTACCGGCGGGGGCCGCAAGGGCATCCTCTGGAGCACCGGCATGGCCCACACAGTATTGGATCTGATCGCCGACGGCAAAGCCGACGTTAGCGGAGCTGAACACCTGAAGCTGGACCGGTTCCCGGCCAAGGTCTAAAGTTCTTGCTTACGGGCCACTAGCAGGCCGTCTTCCCGGCTGATCTTCATGGCGAATGAATAACGGTCGGCCTCTAGGGCCAGCGTCACGTCTTCCGGGTGGAACTGGGGTTGCTGCGGGTCGAAGAACTTCTGGGTCGCCCCGCCGGTCATGATCAGCGACTTCACCGCATCGAAGTCGGGTGCCCGGTCTTCCATGATGTTGCGCAGATAGATGCCGCATTGCTCGTCTTCGTCGGCGCGGTTAACACCTTGGTCCCCCATGGCGATGATCGAAACCAACTCCGGCCCATCTTTCTTGATGGCATTCACCGTGGCCTGCGCGACAACGAAAGACCCTAGATAGATCTCCGATGCGTTCACAGCCGCCGCCACGCCCACCGTGCCGGCTCTCGTTGATTGCACCAGAGTTTTACTAGCCAGGTCGGCCTGGGATATCTCGTAGGGGGAATTTCCGAAATCGAAACCCTCGGGCCGTTTCCCGGCCACCTCGCCCATGAGGAAATCGCCCACGCCCTTGCGGTGCAGTTGCAGCGCCTCCTCGGGTTCGGCCACCAGGGTGATCTCCTTGACGCCGTGGTCAAAGGCAATGGCCGCCGTGGTGAACGCCCGGAAAACGTCGATGATTATCGCGGTCCCTCGGGCCTCCTGGGCGTCGCGCACCAAGCTGCCAAGTCTTACTTCCATGTGGTTGTTTGCTCCGTACAAAAATTCCCTCTCCCGTTGCAACGGGAGAGACCTAGGGTGAGGGCGCTCTCTGTCTTCGACCAACCACTATTTCTTGGTTAACTTCTGCAAAGAGCGGACCTCACGGGGCGGGGTGAGGCGGCTGCCGGTGTGGGTCCAGGAGACCTCGCCCACGAAGATGTCGCCCTCGCCGTTGATGCAGACGCCGTGGGGTGCGATGAACGTGCCTGGCTCTTCGCCTTCGGGTATGTCGCCCAGCTTGGCCAGGTAGTTGCCCTTCAGGTCCATGATTCCGATGCGAGGGCCCAGGCCCGATGCCTGGTCGTTGGCGCCGATGGCTGCGCCCAACTCGCCGACGTAGACCCGCTGGTCGCCGCTGGTGTCAATAAACAGGCCGCAGGGCCGGGCCATGTCCTTCCACTGGGTCTCGAATTTTCCGTTCCTGTCGAAAACCTGCACCCGCTGATTCTCCCGGTCGGCCACGTAGACCCAGCCGTCCTTGTCGGTGCAGACGTTGTGGGCGATATTGAACTGTCCCGGTCCGGTGCCCGACTCGCCCCAGGAGAACAGCAGCTTGCCGTCCGGAGAGTACTTATGGACGCGGGCGTTGCCGTAGCCGTCTGACACATAGAACTCGGCAGTCTGTGGGTCCAAGGCGACGTGGGTGCAGCGGTTGAAAGGGTCGCCGCCCATGAAGGGCGCCGGCTTGCCGCTGATGCCCAGGGTGAAGACGACGGTGCCGTCCAGCTTGCACTTGCGCACTGTGTGGTCGCCGTCGTCGGTCAAATAGATGCTGTCGTCGGGCCCCATGGTGATGCCGTGGGCCCTGGGGTAGACGCCTTCTCCCCAGGATCTGAGGAAATTGCCGTCCTTGTCGAACACGATCATCGGGTGCTCGCCCCGGTTGAAAACGTATACGTTTTCCTGGGAGTCAACGCCAACGGCGGCGCACTCTTTGTAGGACCAACTGTCGGGGAGCGTCCCCCAACCCTCTTCTACCTCATAAGTGAAGGCGCCTGAGCCAAGAGTTACCATTGCTACAACCTCCATTTCTGTAAAGTGCAGATGATTTAAGCCCCATTGAAGGGACCCAGAGATTGTAGCACCGAGAGAAGGGATATCAACGAGGCCGTTCGGTTTCCCGCGCTTCAACCGTTCGCTCTCAGCCAAAGTTAAATTGCCATAACCAGTTCGCCGTTGCTATCATTATTTCGTTACCTAAGCATCCAATATCAGTCCGCAGGTTCCCACCATAGACCAGCGAATCTGCGAGGTAGGGTTAGATGACAGAACAAATCAGGCGAGATTTCGTAAAGTATTCGTTCTTCAAGGTCGACCCTGAGTGGCGCCGCCTTTCGGAGAAGGATCGCCAGGACAGTAAAGCCCAGTTCGCCGAGGTGTTGGGTGAGTTTTCCGACCGTGTATCCATGTCCAGCTACAGCATGGTGGGCACCCGCGGGGACGCCGATTTCCTGCTCTGGAAGGTGAGCGAGGAACTGGAGGCCATCAATGAACTGATGGCCAGGATCAACCACACCCAGTTGGCCCGGTACCTGACCATGCCCCATTCATACCTGGCCATGACCCGGCGGTCGCCCTATATCGACGACCATAAGCACGAAGGCCAAGAGGGGACCGGCTCCGCAACCATCCGAATCATCGGCCGGAAGTACCTGTTCATCTACCCATTCATCAAGACCCACGAGTGGTACCAGCTACCTAAGGAAGAACGCCAGCAGTTGATGAACGAGCATTTCGTCATCGGGCATAAATACCCCGATGTGAAGATCAGCACGGCGTATTCGTTCGGGCTCGACGACCAAGAATTCGTGTTGGGGTTCGAGACCGACGACCCGTCCCACTTCTTGGACCTGGTGATGGACCTAAGGGAGTCCAAAGCCCGGCCCTACACGCTGGTTGATACCCCGATCTTCTCCTGCATCAGCAAGCCAGTTGAGGCCTGTTTGGACGATTTGGGTTAAGTAACTGTTCGACTGGTTTCGGCAAGTAAGAGTGGCGTCCCGAATGTTCGGGACGCCACTCTTTATTCTCGGAATCGGAAGATGACTAATGCGGGCCCTTTGACAGGTCCGATTGCATCGAGGCTCTCGACTTTCGGTCGGAGCTCAGGACGAGCGGTTGGGATTGCTCTCGTTCATACCTTCCTGGACCGCTCATAGTGAGCCTGTCAAACCACCGCTGATCTTGGGCCAGACCTGTTCCACAAACATCTTGTGGGACTCGTAAGATTCCTGAAAGCTCATTCCGGGGACCGCGTCCCACAGCAGCAGGTGGTCCGGCGGCGCTCCATCGAACAGTTCCCGCAGCAGCTTGACCATCTGGTCCGATGTCAGGAACACCTTGTCCCAGTGGGGCAGTTCTTCCGGTGTTTCCGGCAGAAGCGGCTCTGATCTGAGGGCGGCGTAGGCATGGGTGACGTAGAGGATCCCCTCCCGGTGCTTGGCCCAAGCTCGTTCCGGATCGTCGGTGCAGAAGAAGTTCATGAATACCGAAGCCGGGCACTCTTTCGTTGTCCTGCCGTAGCGCGCCAGGGCCTCGACCCACTCTGCGTGCCAACCCTTCCACCAGCCCAGGTCTTCGCGTTCCAGGGTCCAGCGGCCTCCGGCCATGGCTGCGCCATACCCTTCCCGGGCGTTTCGCTCCATGGACTTGGGGTTCATGGCGGGCATGAAGACCGGCGGATGGGGTTTCTGGACCGGCTTGGGCATCGCCCGCACTCCCTTGAGGTTGTAGTGCCGGCCCTCCCAGTCGAATACCTCTTCGGTCCAGCATTTGAGGATGATCTGCATGGATTCCGTGCTGCGGCTCAATTGCCGACGTGGGTCCCAGCCTAGGCCGTCGCTGACCGGAGGGTAGAGACCTCCCGCGCCAGCCTTGAAGAGGACGCGCCCGTTAGAGAGGATATCCACCAGAGCCACGTCTTCGGCCAGGCGCACCGGGTGCCAGTCCGGCAGCCGGAATAGGTCGGCCCCGATCAGCATCTTCTTGGTCCGCATCGCCACCGCGGTCATCATCGGGATGGGATTGGGGATATAACCGTCCGCTTCGAAATGATGCTCCGGAAACATCACCGATTCGTACCCCAGCTCTTCCAGTTCGGCCACCAGGTCCAGAAACCCGCTGTAGTGCTCCATCCACGGCCGGTGGTACTTCGAGCCATCTGGATTACGCATATCACTGATAATGCCGAGCTTCATATCGTTGCTCCATCTCACTCTGACAGGTGGTTTTGGGATGGTGGGGGATAGTAAAAGGGGCGGCCCAATCGATCGGGCCACCCCTTTTTGCCATGCAGTGATCGCCGGTCCTTCGGCCTAGCTTCAGGCCGTGTTCTTCATGTGGTTCATGGCCGATCCGGCTTTGAACCAGTCGATCTGTCCGGGGTTCATGGTGTGGCGCAGGTTGATGCGCTCCTCTTCCCCATCCTCATGGGAGACCACGCAGACCAACGGCTGCCCCGGAGTCAGGTTAGATAGGCCGATGATGCTTAGCCGGTCGTCGGCCCGGATGCGGTCATAGTCGCCGGGGTCCTCAAAGGTCAGGGGCAGTACGCCCTGCTTCTTGAGATTGGCTTCGTGAATCCTGGCGAAGCTTCGGGTGATGACCGCCGCCGCGCCCAACATCCGGGGAGACATGGCGGCATGCTCGCGGCTGCTGCCCTCTCCGTAGTTGTTGTCGCCGATGGCGATCCACTGCATGCCCTGGGCCTTGTACTCCCGGGCAATCTCTGGGATGGGCTGTATCTGCTCGCCCGAGAGTTGGTTCCGGCCGGTGCCAGGGTCGTCGGTGAAGGCGTTCACTGCGCCCAAGAACATGTTGTCGCTCAAATTGTCCAGGTGCCCCCGGAAGCGGAGCCAGGCGCCGGCCGGAGAGATATGGTCGGTGGTGCATTTCCCCGCCGCCTTGACCAGCACCGGCATATCTTTGAAGTCCTCGCCGTCCCACGCCGGCCATGGCTCCAAGATCTGCAGCCGCGTGCTACTGGGGTCGACATTGACGTTGATGCTGCTTCCGTCTTCGGGCGGGGCAACGTAGCCTTGTTCGCCGGAATCAAATCCACCCGTGGGGACCTCTGGGGCGGGTCCGGGCGCTTCCAGCATGAATTCCTTGCCGTCGGCGCCGGTCAGTGTGTCGGCCATCGGGTTGAAGCTCAGGCTTCCTCCCAGGCTCAGCGCCACGGCCAACTCGGGGCTGGTGATGAAGTTCATGGTGCCGGAGTTGGCGTCGTTCCGCTTGGGGAAATTACGGTTGTAGGATGTAACGATGGAGTTGGGCTCGCCCTCGGGCATCTCGTCCCGCTTCCACTGACCGATGCAGGGGCCGCAGGCGTTGGCTAGCACCATGCCGCCGAGTTCTTCCAATGCGGCCTGTTGGCCGTCCCGGGCTATGGTGGCTCGGACCTGTTCCGAGCCAGGGGTGATCATGAAATCTGAAACGGCCTTGAGGCCGTGCGCGGTAGCCTGGCGGGCCACGTCGGCGCAGCGGCTCATGTCTTCGTAGGAAGAGTTGGTGCAACTGCCGACCAATGCCGCGGAGACTTTGTCGGGGAAGCCCTCTTCCTTGGCTTCTTTGGCCATGGCCGAGATTGGTCGGGCGCGGTCGGGAGAGTGGGGCCCGGTGATATGGGGCTCCAGCTTGGAAAGGTCGATTTCCACGATACGGTCGTAGTACTGGGACGGGTCCTGCTCGACCTCAGAGTCGGAGGTGAGCAGATGCTTGTATCTCTCAGCCAACTCGGCCAGTTCGGGGCGGTTGGTGGCTTTCAGGTAGGTGGCCATCCGCTCATCAAAGGGGAAAACGTCCCCGGTTGCGCCAAGTTCGGCGCCCATGTTGGTGATGGTGGCCTTGCCGGTGCAGCTTATCGAGTTTACGCCGGGGCCGAAGTACTCGATGATGGCGTTGGTGCCGCCGGCCACAGTCAGCACGCCGGCTAGGTAGATGATTACGTCTTTGGGAGCCGTCCAGCCGCTGAGCTCGCCGGTGAGGCGGACGCCCACCAAGGTCGGGTACTTGACCTCCCAGGGCAGGCCGGCCATCACATCGGCGGCGTCGGCGCCTCCCACCCCGATGGCCAAACAACCCAGGCCGCCGGCGTTGGGAGTATGGGAGTCGGTGCCGATGACCAGGAGCCCGGGGAAGGCGTAATTCTCAAGGTTGACTTGGTGGATGATTCCGGAGCCAGGCTTCCAGAAGCCCATCCCGTACTTTCGGCAGGATGACTCCAGGAATTGGTAGACTTCGCTGCTTTCGTTGAGGGCGTCTTGGAGGTCGGATGACGCGCCGACACGGGCTTGAATCAGGTGGTCGCAGTGGACTGTTGTGGGCACGGCGACTTCAGTGCGGCCGGATTGCATGAATTGCAGGATGGCCATCTGACCCGTTACGTCTTGGTGGACGACCCGGTCAGGGTTAAGCATGATGTAGCTTTCACCGGGGTCCAATTCGGCGCCTTGGGCGTCGTCCAAGTGACCCAGGAGCAGCTTCTCAGCTAGGGTTAACGGCCTGTTGAACCGGGACCGCACAACCTCTAGGTTGCGCTCCATCTTTTTATAGGCGTCTTCGACGAATTGCGGGGTTGAGTCGACGTTCATATAGGGCTCCTAGGCGACTTATCTGGTTCTGTCAACGGGGAAA